>CAZBTM010000010.1:0-19474 GCA_964494425.1 uncultured Rhodothermales bacterium
CTTCAGCGAGGCCTGCTCGGCGTTCAGGACCTTCCCCCGAAGCGGAAGTACCGCCTGCGTAGCACGGTCGCGCGCCTGCTTGGCCGATCCGCCCGCCGAATCCCCCTCAACGATAAACAGCTCGCACTCGCTGGGCACGTCCGAGGAGCAGTCGGCCAGCTTGCCGGGCAGGTTCAGACGGCGCGATGTGCTGCTGCTCTTGCGGGCCCGCGAGGCGGCGCTGCGACTGGCTTTGCGCGCTTTGGCAGCCTGAATCACACGCGTCGCAATGGCCTCACCCGTGGTCGGATGGTCGTTCAGGTACTGCTCCAGCTCCACGCGCACCGAACTGCTCACTTGCGAGCGGACCTCCGGGTTGTTGAGCTTGTCCTTCGTCTGGCCCTGAAACTGCGGATCCACATGAAAGAGGTTCACAATCGCCACGAGCCCCTCGCGGGTGTCGTCGCTGGCAATGTCGAGCCGGTGCGGCACCAGGTCGTGCGTATCCATGTACGCCCGTAACGTAGTGCGAACGGCGCGGCGCAGCCCCTGCTCGTGGGTGCCGCCGTCCTGCGTGGGGATGCCGTTCACGTACGACAGAATCTTCGGCTTCGGCGCATCAGTCCACTGCAAGGCCACCTCCAGCCGCCCATCGCCTTCGAAGTCGTCGTCGACCAGCGAAAAGACGTCATCGTGGATCGGCGCCACCTGCAAGTCCTCCAGGATGTGCTCCAGATACTCCACAATGCCGCCCTCGTGCTGAAAGACGTGGCGCTCGTCGTTCACCTCATCCTTGAACACGATCTTGAGCGACCGATTCAGGAAGGTCTTCACCTCCAGCGTCTCCTTGATCCAGTCCGCATCGAACGTGGTGGATTCGAAGATCTCTGCATCCGGACGAAAGAAAATCTCAGTGCCGGTGCCATGCGGATCGTCCTCAATCCGCTCCACATCGCCCAGCGGCGTGCCCGCCCGGTACTGCTGCCGGTACGACCCGCCGTCTCGCTTTACGGTGGCAATCATCTCCTCCGAGAGCGCATTCACGACCGAGGCCCCCACGCCGTGCAGTCCGCCCGAGGTGATGTAGTTGCTGCCGTCAAACTTGCCGCCGGAGTGCAGCGTGGTCAGGATCAGTTGCAGCGTCGAAATGCCCTTCTCCGGATGCACATCGATGGGAATCCCCCGCCCGTTGTCGCGCACGGTCATACTCTGACCGTCTTCGTGCAGCACCACGTCGATGTACGAGGCATAGCCGTTGGTGGCCTCATCGACGGCGTTGTCGACCACCTCCCACAGCATGTGGTGCAGACCCGGCTTGCCCGTGCCGCCAATGTACATTCCGGGCCGCTTGCGTACCGGCTCCAGCCCTTCGAGCACTTGAATGTCTTTGCCGGTGTACGTGGTTGTATCAGGCATGAAAGCGTTGTTCTAAGTGGTATAAAGTTAGAGGGATGCGAATGGAAACGGCCCCTGTGCATACGGATTTGCAGCCAGCAGGCTCCATCGCCGCATTGGGGCTCCAATCGCGCAGGTTGAGCTCTCAGCTCCCGCCCGCCCGTCCGGCGCAGCGCGGAGGGATACGCAGGCCCTCGCGTACCAAGACATTTCACGCAAGCTGTCATCCTGAGCGCGGCGGCTCCGCCACGGAGACGCGCAGTCGAAGGATCTCCCGCACGTCCAGCAGCGGCATCCCCTCGCACCCCGCGAGCATCTGCCATCGGAGGGGGAGATGGTTCGGTGCGCTTCGCTTACTCACCATGACGTTTTTGTGGGTTGTCATCCTGAATCCCGACAGCGGTCGGGGCTCCTGCGTCGGGACTCTGCGTGCTCACCATGTCCTCTCTCATAACCTGTCATCCTGAGCGAAGCGGCCCTGCCGCGCAGCCGAAGGATCTCCCCCACGCCGGGCACCACCTCGCACCCGTCAGGCATCTGCCAACCGAGCAAGACAACCCACTCAGTCCACCTTCACCTCGATGGGTTCGTAGTGCACCTCCGCAAAGTAGCCGCGCTTAATGACCACATGGCCTTTGCCGCCGCGATTGGTGATGTCGTATTTGGTCGTCCGCACAATCTCCTCGCGTCCGTTGTTCGTGACCACGGTGAGGCCCTCGCGCGCCATGTCTGACAGCGTAGCGCCCAGAAGGCGGTCGTCTTCTTGAATCCGCATGCCAATGACGCCCTTCGCGGGCCCTTTGTAGACCGATACCTGCTCGACGGGAAAGATCAGCACGCGCCCGCCATGCGAGGCTGCGCAGACGTGCTCGTGGCCCTGTGCCAGCATGGCACGTACCACCGCGTCATCGCCCTCCAGCCGCATAAACATGCGTCCAGATCGAGTGGACGGCTCCATGAAGCATTCCGCATTTCGTCGAGGCCGGATTTGACATCCTCAATCCGGTGCAGTGCTCGGCGAAAGGCATGTCCGAGGACATCCTCAAGCAGCATCGCGTCGAAAAGCTGCTGCTGGTCGGGTTCTTCGGGACGCCCCGGCGGCAAGGCACGGTCGTCGAAGCTCACCACGCCCACTACGCGCTCGCCGTCGTCAAACGAAAACAGCTTCTGCACCGGATCGCCGTAGCCGGTGGTGCTCGGAATGTCGTTGATGCGCACGGTGTAGCAGGTTCCGTAGTTCGTGAAGAAGCCCACCGTGGCACGGGTAGAGCCTTCGAGCACCCAGCCGACCTCGTCGCCATCGCGCACGCGAATCGAGTCGAGGTCGGTGTAGGAGCCCTGGCGCTTCACCCAGCCGTCGCGCGTGACGATGACGTAGGCATCGCTCTCGATGATGTAGTCGGCTTCGGTGTATTCGATGGCGGCATCGGGCCCGCGAATCTCACTGCGGCGGTCGTCGGCGTAGTCGGACTTCACTTGCACCAGCTCCTCGCGCACCATGTCCCACCGCGCGGATTCATCGTCGAGCAGCGCACGAATTTCGGCAGCGCGGGTGCGCTTGGCCTCCAGCTCTTCCTCAATGGCCTCGATCTCCATCTGAGAGAGGCGATAGAGCTTCGTATCCAACACCGCATCGGCCTGGGTGGTGTCGAGTCCAAACCGGTCCATGAGACGATCCTGCGCATCCTTTTTGTTGGTGGAGGCGCGGATCATGGCAATGGTTTCGTCGAGCGCATCGAAGATGGTTTCGAAGCCTTCGAGCAGGTGGATGCGCGTCTCCAGCTTCTGTAATTCGTGGCGAAGCCGCCGCGTGACGACGCCCAGCCGAAACTGCAGGAAATGCTGCACAATAGTGCGCAGGTTCACGCGCTCAGGCGTGCCCACGTCGGCGCGCTCGGTGGGCACCAGGCACGTCATGTTGACGTGGAAGCGGTGCTGCAGTTGCGTGTGCTTGAACAGATACGCCATGGCCGCCTCGGCATCGGAGCCGCGCTTCAGCTCCAGCACAATGCGCACATCGTCGGTCGACTCGTCGCGCACGTTCGAGAGCTGCGGCACGTTCTCATCCGCAATGTGGTCGGCAATGGACTCCACGATCTTGCTTTTGTCGACCCCGTACGGCACCGACTCGATGATCGCGCGGGTTTTGCCCTTCATGCGGTAGCCGCCCCGCATCTCGACGGTGCCCTTGCCGGTGGCATAAATCTCGCGCAGCTCCTCGTTGGTGTTCAGGATAGCCCCGCCGGTCGGGAAGTCCGGCGCGGGCACATGCTGCCAGAGCGCTTCGGCCGAGGCGTCGGGATCGTCGATCAGATGCAAGCAGGCATCCACGACCTCGCCCAGGTTGTGCGGCGGGATGTTCGTGGCCATGCCCACCGCAGCGGACGCAGCTTGGCCTCGGTGTAGCGCATGGCGGCGGGGTTGTCGCCGTCGAGCGAGCCGAAGTTGCCGTGGCCGTCGACCAGTGGGGCGCGCAACGAGAAATCTTGCGCCATGCGCACCATCGCGTCGTAGATGGCGGTGTCGCCGTGCGGGTGGTACTTCCCCATCGTCTCCCCCACAATGGTGGCGCTCTTGCGATGGCGCCCGTCGGGGTAGAGGTTCAGGTTGGTGAACATGGCATACAGAATGCGCCGCTGCACCGGCTTGAGACCGTCGCGAATGTCGGGCAGCGCACGGCTGGTAATAACAGACAATGCGTAGTTGAGATACCGCTTGCGGGCGGTTTCGTGCAGCGAGATGGACTCAGTCTCCGGCATAGAGGACGCTAAATAACGGCTATAACAGATGCGGGTGAACGCGTGTTTTCATCAACGAGCAGCAGCACAGGCGGTTGCAGCCATGCCGTTCGCCACAGCGTGAAGCGTGGTTGCAGAGGCAGGGGGCATCTACATGGCACTCTGCGACTAAATCGCAATCTGAACGTAAGACGTAACGACCACGGCCGCCATGCTGTGCAACGCAGCGGATGGCGGAGTTGAGATGAAATGAGCAGAAGGGCAAGCCCTGATGCTTCCCTTGTCCCTTGCTAACGGGCTGTTACGATGCCTTAACGAGAGGGTAACTCGTACGTTTTCGAGGCGCCGGTTTGTACATTGCCCGCACACATATTGCCCCTATCCGCACACTTGCGCCATGAAATTGCTGCTTTTCGACATCGACGGTACGCTGCTCCACGCCAACGGATCGGGGCGCGTAGCCATTGAGCAGGCCCTTGCCGATGTATTTGACCGGCCCATTGCGACAGACGAGATTTCGTTTTCGGGACGTACCGATCCTGGCATTATGCGTGACATTCTGGAGACCAACGGCATTGCGCCTAGTGCATCCAATGTGCAGCGCGCCCTACATGCCTACAAAACAGTGGTACTGGAGCAGGGGAGTCCGGGCGATGTGACGCTCATTCCTGGCATACCGCCGTTGCTCGACCATCTGGCTGAGCGCGCTGACGTGACGCTCGCGCTGCTTACCGGAAATGTGCGTGTAACGGCGTTCTGGAAACTGGAGGCCGTGGGGTTGGACCGGCATTTCTCATTTGGCGCGTTTGGCTCTGACGATGGCAATCGCCACAAGCTGCCGCCGGTGGCCGTGCGGCGGGCACAGCAGCACACCGGGCGCACCTTTGTGGGCAGCGATGTCGTCATCATTGGCGATACGCCCCACGACATCCAGTGCGGACGCGGGATCGGGGCGTTTTCGGTGGGGGTATGCACCGGTTCATACGAACGTCCGGCCCTGGAGCCCCACCGCCCCAACGTGCTCTTCGACACGCTGCAGGATGCGGAGGCGTTCATCCAACGGGTGGTGGAGGCGTAGCCTGTTGCTCTGGACTCGTTGCTGACGTACATGCGCGGGCGGCTTCGTAGCATAGCAGCCCGTATCTGTAGACCGTCATTTCAGTCGCGGTCAGGTTGTTATTGTGCTCCATTAGTACACTTCTGTATCCTGCTATGAAACACCTTCGTAACTTGTAACTACAACATAATGTAATTACAAGTCGTGCTATGACAGTGCATACACACATAGACAGAAGGCAAGCTATGGAGCGACAGGGGGCCGTACACCAGATTGCGCTGTTGGCACTGCTTGGAGGAAGTCTCATGCTGACAGCTTGTGCGCAAGACACATCCGATGATGAGGTAGCCCGCAATGCGTCAGTAGCCGCCGCGCAGGCCCGCGTGGAGGCCAGCGTTGAGGGACTCGATGTGCTCCGGTCGTCGCTTGCGCGGCAGGTAGATGACCCCGAAACGGTAGACCGCACCACCTTCGCTCGCGTCTGCCAGCCGGTGGGGCGCCGTGCTCAGGCGCTTGCGCAAGAAAACGGCTGGCGGGTACAGCAACTCGCCGCCCGTAATCGCAATCCGGCCCACACGCTCGACGATGAAGCGCGCACGGTGCACGATCGCTTTGCTGACAATCCGGACCTGAGGCGTGTCTGGCATGAGGATACGGTGTTTAACGGGACCTCGGGGCAGCGCTTCTTTCAGCGCATCACGGTTGAAGAGACGTGCCTGGCTTGTCACGGCCCAAAAGCTGACCGGCCCGACTTTGTGAAAACAGGCTACCCTAACGACCGGGCCTACGGGTTTGAAGTGGGCGACCTGCGCGGCCTCTACGCGGTGTTCGTACCGGACAGCCTTCTTCTCGCTACGCAGGACTGAAGCGCCCAGATGGACACAGGCACGCTTAGCATGGCGTCCTTGCGAATCCCGATAAACTGGTGCGCGACAGGTTCGACTGAAAGCGCTTTTTGCCACTTGTTGCATTCAAATCATACCCTACTATGAGTACGCCTTCTGCCAACGGCGCGCCCTCGCTTGAGGAGCGCCTCAACGACCCGCAAACCACGCAAGCGCTTCATCGCATTTTGGATCGCCTCGACGCGATCGAAGACGCGGTTGACGGGCTTGCCACTGCGGTTGACCAGGCGCCACAGGCCGCGAACATGGTCACCGACATGGTTGACGATGGCTACCGCACGGCCGAGGCGCACGGTGTGGACCTGGACGAGCGGATGCACCTGGCGCTGCAGCTCACCGAGCGTCTCACCGCGCCCGAAACGGTCGAGACCCTGACGCGGCTTATGAACCGAATGGACGACGTGGACCAGCTGATCGACTTGGCGGATCAGGCGCCCGGGTTTGCCAACATGCTCGTCGACATGTTCGACGACGCGTATCGCGCGGCGGAAGCCACTGGGCACGACCCTGAGCTGGTGCTGCGCCGCACCGCCGAAGCCCTTAGCGAACTGAGTACCTTCGTGGGCTCCGACGAGTTTACCGCGCTCAAAGACTCCGGTATTCTGGATCCACAGGCGGTTTCGGTGGTCGGCAAAGCGGGCGATGCGCTGGCCGACTGCCGCCGCGAATGCGGCAGTGAGCCGCCACAGGTGGGGCTGTGGGGCCTGTTTAAGGCGCTCCGCGACCCCGACACGCGCCGCGCCCTGGGCTTCCTGACCAGCTTCGGCAAGCATTTCGGCCGCAAACTGCAATCGTAACGTCACACGCTTACTCTCTCCAACCCAACCTCTCTGAATTATGAGTACGTCCAGCCAGTACGATGTTCTTATTGTAGGGGGCGGCACCGCCGGCATCACCGTTGCTGCTCAGCTCCAGCAGTCCGACCGCGCTCCCGAATCCATTGCCATCATTGAACCCTCAGACACGCACTACTACCAGCCCATCTGGACGCTGGTGGGCGCAGGCGTTTTCGACAAGGAGATCTCCGAGCGCCCAATGGCCGATTACATTCCCGAAGGTGCCACATGGCTGCAGGATGCTGCGGCCTCGTTCGATCCCGAAGCAAATACCGTTACTACCAAAAGCGGTGACACCGTCGGATACAACTATCTGGTCGTAGCTCCGGGGCTGCAGCTCGACTGGGACGCGGTGCCTGGGCTTGCTGAGTCCATTGAGGATCCCAACTCGGGGGTGGTGAGCAACTACGCCTATGAGTACTGCGAAGGCACGTGGGATGTGATGCAGCAGTTGAAACCGGGAGACAACGCGGTCTTTACGCAGCCTGCCACGCCCATTAAGTGTGGCGGTGCCCCGCAAAAAATCATGTACCTGACCGCCGACCATCTGCGTCGCGAGGGGATTCTCGACGACGTATCGGTGCAGTTCTACACGCCAGGCACCGTCATCTTTGGCGTCGAGAAGTTTGCGCGCACACTGCGCAAGGTCGTCGATCGCTACGGCATTGACGTAAACCTGCACAGCGAACTTGTGGAAGTGCGTTCGGCGACCAACGAAGCGGTCTTCCGGGCAACAGGCGGCGACAGCGCGCCCTCCGAGCGCGTAGTGCCATACGACATGCTGCACGTCACGCCGCCGCAGAGTGCGCCCGACTTCATCAAAGAGAGCCCGCTCTCCAACGAGGATGGCTGGGTCGATGTGGATAAGTACACGCTTCAGCACACCACCTACGAGAACGTCTTTAGTCTGGGGGATGCCGGAAGTACGCCCAACGCCAAGACGGGCGCGGCAGTGCGGAAGCAAGCCCCCACCGTGGTAGAGAATCTGCTCCAGCTGATGCACGACGGCGAAATCACCGCCCCAAAAGAGTACAACGGCTACGCGTCGTGCCCCCTCGTTACCGGATACGGCAAGCTCGTGCTGGCCGAGTTCGACTACAACAACGAGCCCGACCCCAGCTTCTCGTTCGATACCAGCCAGGAGCGCTACAGCATGTACGCGCTCAAGGCGTATGGCCTGCCACAGATGTACTGGCACGGCATGCTGCGTGGACGCGCGTAGCGAAGTATGTAGCGAAGCATTCAGCGATTGAAGCCCATACGTCTTGACGTTCGGGCACGGTAACTCACATACCGACTCCATGCAAGCAGCTCGTGGCGTTGGCTACGGGCTGCTTGCGTGTATGGGACATCCCATAAAGCTGATTTAGAAAGCTGATTTAGGCTCTTGGGATGCCATTGAGCAGGCACTTCTGCATCCGCCGTTCATATACAAGATGTTTACATCCTGCACCCTTGCAGCTTCTGATGCTATGGACACGCCAAGCGTATCCCAACAAAGCACAACCCAACCGCCGCCTGTCTCCGAGTACGAGCAGGAGCGGGGAAAGCCTATGCCCAGCAAACTGCACAGCCTGGTCCAGACAAATCTAATCATCGTGCTCAGTCGGTTTCGACCGTCGTACCATGCACTTAGCGAACTTTCGCTGCATCTGGCGGATCGAGATGTCACGCCCGATATTTCCGTGTATGGTGACATTGATCTCGACTTTGCGCAAGATGAAGTGCACATGACCGAGCCGCCGCTGCTCACCGTCGAAATTGCCTCGCCTACGCAAGGCGTACAGCCCTTAATCGATAAGATCCGATTTCTGCTGGGCGAAGGCGTACAGTCGTGCTGGCTCGTGCAGCCGCAACTGCGCACGATCACGGTATATCATGGCGCTATGCAGCACACCACCTATGCCGATGGATCAGTGACCGATCCTAATCTCGACATTACCGTTGATCTGGCAGACGTGTTTGCGGTGACGTGAACATTAGTTCTGCACCTCGTCCAGCAGCGATTGGTAAGCGGTACGCATAGAGTCGGAAGCATATAGTCCGTTGTGGCCACCGCCGTCCACGATGACAAGCTCTTTGCTGGAGGTGCCTGCGTCGTTGTAGAGCGTCTCGGCCATCTCGGGCGGCGTGATGCCATCGTCAGATCCGCCCACAATAAGCAACGGCCCCGCAATGTTGGCAATGCGCGTCCGGTTGTCTTCCTGGCGCAGCGAATCGGCAAAGTCAAAGCCCACAAACAGGCGCAGGTACCACGGCAGGAGCGCCTTTTCCCACGCCTCAACATTCGTGGCCGGATTCTCCAGCACCACGCCGCCCACTGTGCGCTCGTTGGCCAGATACGTGGCCATGAATGTACCCAGCGAGTGCCCGTGCACGACCAGGCGTTCAGCATCGACCCCCAGCTCGCCCGTCACGTAATCGTACACCGTCAGGGCATCTTGCTTGAGATGTTCAACCGTGGGCTCGCCCTCGCTTTTGCCATAGCCGCGATAATCCCACAGCAGCGCGCGAGCCGGTAGCGCAGCAAACGCCTCCACATAGCCGCTCGACTGCACAAGATAGAAGCCCTGTCCGCCAAAGAAGAGCACGGTGGCGTTGGTGCTATCGGGACGGAGCCACCAAGCGTCGAGCGCCACCGTGTCGCCCGCTGCACTGGGCGAGGTAATGGTGCGTTCATTGAGCGTCACCCCGTCCATGCTGAACGTGGCGGGGGTAATGGACGGTTTGGGCATAAACACGTCGTCCTCCTCAATGGGAATCGATCCGCATCCAGTACACCCGGCCAGAACCAATAGAAAAAGCAGAAGCGGAGCGAGACGAGATGCTGTACCAGGATGAGCCATCATAGCAGTGTGTTTGGGGGATGCACGTGGACGTATCTGTACCCCACACTGAAAAGCGGGTTTGGAACGACCCTGCTACGCCTTGGGCGTTCTATACATCGCGCCTCAATCGTCGTGCCCATAACGTTGAGACGCGTTCACGCGTGAGGAGAACCGGGGCCAGCCATGGGCACCAAGCCGGGCTTCATTACAAAGGCGCTGGGCGCATACGAGAGCAGCTCGCCGTCGGCGTTGAAGAGGAGCGGTGAATCGGCACTGATGTGCACCGACTGGGCGGTGTAAGCGGTTACCAGTGGGTGGTCGGTATAGCATCCAGTTAGGACCTGGCGAACGACACCTGCTATCTCGGAGGCCGAGCCGGCCTGCACAGTGACCACGTTTAACGTGCTATCGAAGGGATCGGCGTCTGGAGCCACGTTGAGTCCGCCGGCGGCGGTGGAGGCGTTAGCTACGACCACGTTGAGGATGTCGGAGCGTGATACAGAGCCATTGTCGAAGGTGAGCGTGACGTCGTAGCGCCGCAGCTTGGGTAGCACCTGCGCTGCACCCATCACGTAGGCCAGCGGGCCGAGCAGCGACTTCGGCCCGCGCGACAGGGCCTTGTCGATGTATCCACCAAATCCACCGGCGCATACGTTGAGTGCAAGCCGCTCGGTGGTATTGCCCCGCTGGATAGCGAGAGCGTCCATGGGATGAGGAGACCCCGTGCAGGCAAGGCGTAAGGCGTCGGGAAGCGCCTCGGGCAGGTTGAGCGTGCGCGCCAGGTCGTTGCCCGTTCCTATGGGCGCGAGCCCAACGGCTTCAACGCGCGACAGCACGCCCATGTCGTGGAGCGTATTGACGAGGAGATGCAGCGTGCCGTCGCCCCCGGCGGCCACGAAGCGGCGCGTACCGTCGGCCCAGTGGGTGCGGAGAGCAGCCTGGGCTTCGCGGGGTGTGTGCGTGATGTGCAGCAGCGCCGCACCAGTAAGCGATTCGCACGTAGCACGCAGATCGCGAAGGGCGGTGCCGCCACCAGCGGTTGCGTTGGCCAGAATGAGCGGGGGAGCAGCAGGCATCGGCGGTAGAGACAGGGGAAGGAGACGCAGCCGTGGGGCCGCGTCGAAACGGACGAGTAACGCGGAGGCAGAGGCCTTCTCTTTCCCCCTTAATCCGCTTCGTAGTACGGATTCGCATCGGGCGTCTCGCGCCCGTCGTGGATGGCGCTGTAGCGCACGTAGTTATCGGCGTAGGGCCGGATGGTGGCGACCTCGTCGTCGGTTAGCTCGCGCACTACGGTGGCGGGCTGCCCAAGCACGAGCGAGCGGGGCGGCACCTCGGTGTCTTTCGTAACGAGTGCCCCGGCACCTACGATGCTGTGCGATCCGATGTCGGCGTGATCCATGACGGTGGCGCCCATGCCAATGAGTACCGTATCCTGGATGGTGCAGCCGTGGATGATGGCGCCGTGGCCGATCGTGACGTAATCGCCAATGACGGTGGGGGCGGTGCCGTGGGTAACGTGCACGACCGAGTTGTCTTGGATGTTGGAGGCGGTGCCGATCCGGATGAAGTTCACATCGCCGCGCAGCGTACAGTGGTGCCAGATGCTGGCCTTGGGGCCAAGCGTAACATCGCCAATGACAACGGCGGTGTCGGCAATGTAGTTTGACGTGTCGTACTGGGGCGTTTTACCTAAGAAGGGGCGAATCATGTGGGTGCGGGCGCAGACAGAGACAGTAGAGCATTTGTTGTAGGATACGAAAGAGGGGCTGCAGAGGCAACTGAACAGGCTTCTGTAGCATGGCAATCAGATCCTGATGCATAGCGTCCCATCTTTTCATGGACGAAGCATTGTCTAACCGCTATTGAGCCAAAAGCTACTATCAGGCCCAACCACTTCCAGATACACAGTGCCCAAATCGTTTGATAAAATCTAAACGTGATTCAGGACAAGCTCTCATGGCTGTGGCAGTTCCCGCTTGGATCACTGTTTTCATTGCGCTTATCGATGCACGGCTCATACCATAAGTCATACATTTGCATGCGTTTTCTTGCACTTGTGATCGTACTACCGATTCTGCTGGCTGGGCTGAGTGTTACAGGCTCTCAGACCGTCTCTTTCTTCTCTGTTGCTCCTCCTGCCGATACGACCGAAGTGGACCCCGAAGAAGCGCTTCCGGCGCCGTCCATGCCCAACCGGTTAGAAATCAACGGAATGGTTGTAGATGAAACGCGCTCCAAGCACGGACGCGACTTCTATGACTTGTTTTACACTTCATGGAGCGAGCCTGAGGAGTCTTATGCGTACACGATCCGGATTGAAGAGAAGCCGGGACGCGGGCGTGGGACGATTATTATTGTACGCGTGAATGACGAGATCGTCTACCAGTCTCAGTTGCAGCCTCGCTACCAAGTCGTTGAGCAGACAGCCCTTCAGGCTGTCGAGCAGACATACCGAATTATGCAACGATACGACCTCAGTCGGCGCATCTTTTGATCTATTCCTTCATGATATTACTTGCTATGCCTGTCTCCCGATACATTGCTTTTGTTCTTGTCATTTTAATTACCGCTGGACTTAGCACCAGTGTCTGTGCGCAGGATTTTGTGTACCGCCCCAAAAACCCAGCGTTTGGTGGTTCGCCGGCCAACTTCTCCTGGATGTTTCAGAGCGCGCAGGCACAGAAAGACTTCGAGGACGAAACATCCCAGTTTCGGCGCGATCCGCTTCAGAACTTTCAGGATCAGCTGCAACGACGTCTTCTTAATGAGCTGTCACGCGAAATTATAGGAGATCGATTTAGCGAATCGGGAATCGACTTTGGCGAGGAAGGCAGCTTCGAGTTTGGCGACTTTTTTGTCGAGGTGGAAGAAGGGCCCGACGGACTGCGCATTCAGATCATTAACGCGCTTACAGGCGACTCGTCTACGATAACCGTACCTGCTCTCCCATAAGCAGTCTCTTTACGCCTACTCTCTGTTCCACATCTTTTGCTCTCCGTTTCACTATGCCCTACCCAGACCTGATGCACTTTTTAGGATCGCGCTCGGCACGATTCATTGTTGCTATTTGCTACCTACTCATCATCGGATCTGTCTTCACTGGATGTGCGAACTACCTGGCCCCGCTTGAAACAGAAGAAGCAACTCCGGCTCCTCAGACACGCTCGGCCGACCGTTTTGATGACTTGCCTGCACCGAGCGAACGAGTTACAGCAGCCGTGTATCGATTTCGAGATCAGACCGGGCAGTACAAGCCGTCTAACAACATTTCAAGCTGGTCGACAGCCGTTACGCAAGGTACGACCTCTATTCTGATGCGAGCACTGGAGACCTCGGGCTGGTTTGATGTGATTGAGCGTGAGGGCCTCTCGAATCTGATGAACGAGCGTCAGATCATCTCGTCAATGCGTCAGATGCATGAGGGGGAAGGAGCCCGTCCACTACCGGCCCTCCGATTTGCGGGTATTCTGTTGGAGGGGGGAGTCATAGGGTACGACGCTAATATCATGACTGGAGGCGCTGGTGCGCGCTACTTTGGTGCGGGGGCCTCTGGCGAGTTCCGACAAGACCAAGTCACCATCTACCTGCGCGCGGTTTCTACGCAGAACGGCCGGGTTCTGAAAACAGTGCATGTAACCAAGACGATCATCTCCCAAAAAGTAGACGTCGGACTCTTCCGCTTTGTGGAGCCGGAGCGCATTTTAGAAGCGGAGACGGGCTACACATTCAATGAGCCTCCTGTGCAAGCGGTTACGGAGGCTATAGAAGAAGCCGTCTTACAGCTTATCGTTGAGGGCATACGTAATGGACTTTGGAGTGCTGAGGACGGATCGGACTTGGACTCGGATGTCTTTCAGCGACATGACCGCGCACATGCTCAGGCCCAACGGATGAATGCTTTCAACAAGCTCCAGACATCTCCCCAGCGCGGTAGCTTCGGAATAGGCACTGGGGCCAGCGCCATCCGCTACCAGGGCGATTACAGCAATCCGCTCATCCGTGCCGGGGCCGATGCGTACGTGCGCGGCACGCTTTCGCCCCGATGGGCCCTGGGGCTTTCGGTTGGATATGGCACACTCGCAGCAGAGTACTCCTTTGCGTATCGTCACCTGAGCGCCGAGTTACACACGCTCTATTATGTGCTGCCACACAGCCGTATATCGCCGTATCTATCGGCTGGCAGTGGCTTGCTCTACCAGCGGTCGAATGGAGCCGGAGCCTCGCTCTCCTTTGGTAACAATATCTTTCCTTATGCAATGGCGGGCGCTGGGGTTGAATGGATGCTTACCGCCCAGATTGGAGTTAGCGCAGGCGTACACGGCAACATCGCACTCATTGATGGACTCGACGGGAAATCGCTCGGCGGGGCTCACGATGGATTCTGGAGTGCACGCGTTGGGCTGACGTACTACCCTGCGTTCTTTTGAGGATTACCATGCAACGGTTCATTCATTACACCAGGATCATCCAAATCAATGCACCGCCTTCACCATGCGACCATTTACGCGAACATGCGTTATTTGCTACTATCATACTGTATTTAAAATAGATACCGCGCACTTATCCGATATACTTTTAAGACTAAGTGCCGCATTAACTTTTTTCCAAACACTCTCGCTATCCCAAGTACCAGATTGGCACGACCAGAGGTGGCTATGTTCTTCTAATCGTTGTATCGCTCCACAAAAAAACGACGCTCGCGGCGGCTCCGAGACTTGTCTCGGAGAAAGGACCCCACGAACGTCGCTGATGCTACTCGCATAGCGAGACGCATACGCGCCTCATTATCGACGTAGCATCTCTAAAGTTCCACAGAAGCCTAATTTTGGGCATGTGGCTAAAGATATACCTCAACTAAAACGAGCATTTACGCCATGAGAAACGTATTTATCATTGCGCTGGCGCTGGTCTTCTCGACCGGTGTGGCTTTTGCGCAAGACAATGAAGCATTCGTAGATCAGGTAAGTGTTGCAGGCGCTGACCATGACGCACTCGTTGACCAAACAGGCAGTGAGAACGAGGCGCGTGTAACACAATCATCTGTTAACCCTCCTCTCTTTGGGGGCCACGAAGCCATAGCCTTCCAAGATGGATCAGGTAACTTTGCGCGCCAGATTCAGGAGGGAGGATCCAATAATTTCGCACGTATTGATCAGGATGGGCATAACAACAGCGCCCGCCAAGAACAGGGACGGAACGGTAATGAAGCTCGAATTGTCCAGAGTGGCGATGATAACGAAGCATTACAGTTCCAGGACATGCAAACAACAGTTGATGCCTCGAATAACTTCGCTCGCATCAATCAGCATGGTGCTGACAACTACGCTCGTCAAGATCAGGATGTAGCGCGAAATGATGCTCGCATCAGCCAGGACGGTAGTGGCAACTGGGCCCGCCAATCTCAGGATGGTGTTAGCACTGGCATAGGCCATAACACGGCCCGGACCTTTCAGAATGGTCATGACCACCGCGCTCTTATTGTTCAAAGTGGTGGTTCAGGGTTTCCTGGACCGGGACACTTCGCCCGCATTGATCAAGATGGAGTTGGCAATGACGCCACCATAAGGCAGCGCGACTAATCCGGCAGAAGTCACGCAGGGTCACTAAACACGTCCCTGCCTCAACCACGCCGTGTAAAAGTCAGCTCCCTCCCTTCTTCGCTTATGTCGAAGGAGGGAGGGGATGGCTTTAGGATTTGACTCTTTCGACGATGACAAATACACCGTTCTAATTGATTCCAATAGGCTCATGCGATACGCCACAATTTTCTCCGTACTGTTTTTGCTTATGGGGCTGAGCACAGGCCTCTGGTTTACCAGTGATCTTTATGCCCAAGATCGCGATCACGCATATATTGACCAGGTTAACGATGAATCACAAGCTGACTCTCCGCCTGCCCGGAACGGTCCGTCACTTCCAGACAACGAAATCTCCACGCCCGATCGGTTTGGTTCCTCGGTGGACGGTCGGTTCTACGATGCCCTTGTGCGTGATCAGGGCGCTCCCAACATGATTGGACGAGCCATGCAGCCCAGTGATGGAAACACCGCTGTCCTCATCCAAAGAGGCGACAGTAACAGTGGGATGATTGAGCAACATGGGGTTGGACACATGGCTCAGCTTGTTCAAGATGGAGATGGAAATACTACAGACATACTTCAACGAGGACGCGACCACTATGCTGACGTCCAACTTTTCGGGGATGAAAATGTATTCTCGCTGGAACAGCATGGCGAATCAAACAGATATGAGCTCAATTTTGACCAGGGGTTGAATGCTCCCATCAACCATAGTGTTGTACAACGTGGTGCAGGACTCTCACTCTCCCAGACCGGGTTTAGCATAACGGGTCCCGCAACCGTTGTCCAGGAAGGAAACGGGATGGAGGTACAGATCGAACACAACCAGTAGCACGTATCCATCTCATTCAGAATGCTATGCGTTATCTCACACCATTTTCGTTCCTACTGTACTCGATCATCGGGGTCTTGGTTGGCTTTATGGGAACGTTCACCACACCGTCTGATGACGCTCGTATCCAGCTCACCCAAGACGATGCTACCCTGCTGGTAACGGGCCTATACAGCACCGAGCAGCCGCCGTCCGACATGCTCTCGTACACGCTCCGCCTGGTGCGCGAGGGAGCGGGAGGGCGAAGCGCATCCACACAGTCTGGATCGTTTGAAGTCACTGCAGGCACGGTCCAGACACTGGCCACAAGCCGCGTTAATGCAGGCGATGGAGATACGCTCCAGATCGACCTTCACATCCGTAATGGCAGCGCCGTTGTGGCGCACGAGGCCATCCGCTGTACTGTACCAATCTGTCCACTCACCGATTCCACAGACTAAGCCCTTTATTCAATTGATGAACTACCTGACCATACCCCCCTGCACCGTATGCATGGTCGTCATACTTCTCTTTGCTGGATGCAAAGATGCCTCGCTCGATCCCAGCGCCACCGGAACGATTGAGGGCACTGTGCTGGACGAGGCCACCGGCGCGCCGCTCTCGAATGTCGAACTGAGTACCAGCCCGGCAAGCGATGTTGTGCTATCAGACAACGACGGCGCGTTTGCCTTCTCGGACCTGGACGTGGGCGATTACAACCTGCGAATCCGAAAAATGGACTACGAAACCCGCTCGGTTTCGGTTGCCGTGCGCGAAGACCGTGCCACTACGGTGCAGCTCTTCATGAATGAAGAGGATGAGACCACCGAGCGCGACCTGACTGCCGAAGTCACCAGCTTCATTAACCGAACCGACGAGGACGGAAATACATCCGTTCGGGTGGAATACCGTATCCTAAACACAGGAAGCGGAACGATTCCAGAGTACGAAGTCACCTTTCGCGTTGAAACGGATCAGAATGACAGTCGTCTTGAGCAAATCGAAGGCACGATGCTCCGCGAAGAGCAGTCAGACGTAGGAGATTTCATTATGGAACTGGATGGCGCCGAAGCAACCGATGCAACGATTGAAGAGGTCTGGTTCGATTCGTAAAATATGCGCCATGAACTGCAGTTTCTGAACAGCGGTGCCAGTCAACCACGGGCGTGTGTAGCAGATCTTCCTGCAGCCAACTGAGGATGACAAGCTGTTGATAACCCGATCTGCGTGCAATGCCGACTGATAAGAAAGCAGCGAAGCGCTTCCATTTTTTGCAGAAAGACGTTGCATCCGACCCATCTAATGTGCACATTACGAATCCGGCCCTTATCGAAGGGTGCTGCACAGGCTTCGTTTCCTTTCGTTATATGACCTGGTTCGTCAGACATTATGAGTGATTCCTCGATTGCTGAACACGCCGACCTGGGCGATTTTAAGACGCTTGAGCAATTTATTCTGGAGACGCAGAGTGAGTATGAACACTCCAGTGGCTCGTTTTCGAGGCTCCTGCGCGACATGAGCGTAGCGGCCAAGATTGTGAACCGTGACATGCGCCGTGCGGGGCTGCTCGACATTTACGGCCAGACGGGCATAACGAACGTACAGGGCGAGGTGCAGAAGAAAATGGATGCGTTGGCCCACAAGGAGTTCGTGCTGGCGCTGCGCCGAGGCGGGGAGTGCTGCCTGATTGGTTCGGAAGAGCATGCCGAGGCCATCCCGATTGACGCCAGTAGCGAGTCGGACGGCCACTACATTGTGCTGATGGATCCGCTCGACGGCTCCTCAAACATTGATGTGAACGTGTCGGTGGGCACCATCTTCAGCATCTACCGCATCCCCGACGACGTACCGCCGGAAGGGGCTACGCTCGATGATGCGCTGCAGCCTGGTACCGATCAGGTCGCGGCTGGATACATCGTGTACGGCTCCTCAACGATGCTTGTGTACACGACTGGGCACGGCGTAAACGGATTCACGCTCGATCCGTCGATTGGCGAGTTTTTGCTGTCGCACCGCAACCTTCAGACGCCCGACCGTGGGAGCATCTGCTCCATCAATAGCGGCAACTATCACGCTTTTGAGCAGGGGCTGCGCGACTACCTCAACTGGCTGCAAGAATACGACGAAAATGACCCCAACCGTCCGGCAAAGACGCGATACATCGGATCGTTTGTGTCCGATTTTCACCGTAATATGCTTATGGGAGGGATCTACATGTACCCGGCCACACAGGGGAATCCGGATGGGAAACTGCGCCTGATGTACGAGGCCAACCCTATGGCCTTCTTGATTGAGCAGGCGGGCGGCAAAGCCACCGATGGGAAGCGGCGCATTATGGAGATTGAACCGGAATCACTGCATCAGCGCACGCCGCTCTTTATCGGCAGTCCTGAGATGGTCGACCGTGCGCATGCGTTCTTGCAAGGCAACGCGCCGCAGCAGCGAGCAGCGCAACAGGCGTAACACCACCGCGTGCCATTCCCCTTCGGTGCTTGTTTGATACCGCATGGATCTTACCGACTTGCCTACGCGGGCCCCGGAAACGGTACCCGCTGAGACCCTCACCATCACTCATCCGCCCGATTGCACATTCAGGGGGTGGGCGCCTGATGTATTTGAGATGCTGGGTCGGCTTCGTGAAACCCCGCACATCGACCAGTACAACAAGGAGAAGCCCCATCTGCATGAGATCCTGAAGGATCCGTTTAAGCGCTACCGCGACGATCTGGTGGTGAACTGGGTGCTGCCCAGCCGGCTCGACTTCGAAACTGAGCGCTACGTGTTCAGCCGCCTCCTCAAGAACGACTTTGGGGCGGGGGGCTGTCACGATAACCTGTGGATGGCATTCTATCGTCCACACACAAAGCGGCTGAAGGATGTGCAGATCTCTCACCGCATCGATCCCGACGGCTTTCAAGTCGGCATTTTTGTGGGAGCCCACGCTACCGATCTGCTCGATCAGGCACAACAGCGCATCGAGCAGGCGCCTGATACGTATGTGAAGCGCGTCAACGCATGCTTGCAGCGCGACAGATGGCGCTTCTACTATCGTTCGGGGAGCGGCCCGCCCATAACGCACACCGCTCCTCTCGATGCCCTCCCCGAAGAGGTGCTTACTGCCGATGGCATCTGGCTGCGCCGCTTCATGCCGCGTGAGCAGGTGCTGGAGTGGGGCCCAGAGCTTGTTACTGAGGCGCTCGATGCCGTCCAGGACTCCGGCACATTGACAATCTGGGTCAGGGTCCCGACCACATCAACGGCAATGAAACCGTTGAATTAGATTTTTCAGGACTTCATTGCCATCCATTTCCGGCATCATCCAATCGAGAATAATCGCATCAGG
>CAZBTM010000010.1:19484-28119 GCA_964494425.1 uncultured Rhodothermales bacterium
GGGCGCTAAACGAAGCAGTTGCTTCGGAATCGAATGCGATGCATAGCTACTTAGGCCACTATCTGCATTTCATTGTAGATGTAGAGTCTTTCGATTTCTTCGGAAAATAGTATACGCAATGAGGGCGCATGCCTACCTTGCCCAACGTGTTCAGCCATGCGCATCCGCCAGAAGGAATAGGGCATGAGCCAACAACGCTAAGGTAGCGCGTGGAAGCAGTGTACCTCATTTGCGGTCTGATGCGCACATTGCATGTGCACTGTGCCGCATGGCTTCACCCTCCCAAAGTCCACGTTCACGTCACGGTAGTACCTCGTGGCACATGGATTGCATGGCAGTATGGATGGTAAGGTAGTTAGGGCACGCCCCGTGCTGGGGTCCTATGCCCGGAATTGATGTTTTATGGATTACGAGCAGGACGTATGTACCAACAGATTAGTGCACACCCCGAGCCGGGCGAGAAAGAGCGTGTACAAGATGGTCTGCGCATCCGCGCAGGCATGCCGTATCCACGCGGCGCTACGTGGGATGGCATCGGCGTTAACTTTGCATTGCACAGCGCGCATGCTGAAAAAGTAGAGCTACTGCTGTTTGAAAACGCATCGGACCGGGCCCCCAGCCATGTATTTGAATTGCCCGAGCAAACGGGGCCCATGTGGCACGGCTACATCGTAAACCTGCGTCCGGGACAGCTCTATGGCTACCGTGTGTACGGACCGTACAACCCAGAAGACGGGCATCGCTTCAACCCAAACAAGGTGTTGCTCGACCCCTACGCCAAAGCGATTGGACGTCCCTTGGAATGGGACAACAGCCTCTACGGGTATGATGTGGATAGCGACCACGGCGACCTTTCGTTTTCCGAAACCGATAGCGCGCCCTATGCACCGCTTGGTGCGGTGGTAGAGGAGACCTTCGCGTGGCAGCGCGACCAGTCGCCGGGCATTCCGTGGGAAGAAACCATCATCTACGAGACGCACGTGAAGGGGGCTACCAAGCGGCACCCTGATGTGCCTCCTGCGCTACGCGGCACCTATCTGGGGCTGGCGTCCGAGCCCATGATCGACCACTTTAAGAGCCTTGGCGTCACAACGGTGCAATTGCTGCCTGTACATGCCAAGTTGAACGACCACTTCCTCGTTGAAAAGGATCTTACAAATTACTGGGGATACAACACGTTAGGCTACTTTGCCCCTGAGCCATCGTATGCGAGCAATGGCTCCGTCTCGGCGGTGCGCGACTTTAAGATGATGGTACGTGCGCTGCATGCGGCGGGACTCGAAGTCATCATCGACGTGGTGTATAACCACTCATGCGAAGGCAGCGAGCTGGGGCCTACGCTGTCGCTGCGCGGGATCGATAACCGCACATACTACAAAGTGAACCCCGACGATGCGCGCTATTACATCGACTACACAGGCACCGGTAACACGCTTGACCCCGGCGATCCGTACGTGCTTCAGCTGATCATGGACAGCCTGCGCTACTGGGTTGAGGAGATGCATGTGGATGGCTTCCGGTTCGACCTGGCCTCAACGCTGGCGCGCGAGCTGTACGACATTGACATGCTGGCGCCGTTCTTCAAAATCATTCAACAAGATCCGGTCATCAGTCAGGTGAAGCTCATTGCTGAGCCCTGGGATGTAGGGCCGGGCGGCTATCAGGTGGGCGGCTTCCCCTGGCAGTGGGCCGAGTGGAACGGACGCTACCGCGATTCGGTGCGCAGCTACTGGCGCGGCGACCGTGGGCTCAACGGGGAGATTGCGACTCGCATGGCCGGGTCGAGCGATCTCTACGAACGCTCAGGCCGCCGCCCCTTTGCCTCCATTAACTTCCTGACCGCGCATGACGGCTTCACGCTCGAGGACCTCGTGAGCTACGAGCATAAGCACAACGAAGCCAATCGTGAAAACAACCAGGACGGCCACGACCACAACCTGAGCACCAACTGTGGCGTAGAAGGCCCCTCCGAAGATCCGGTCGTGCTGGCGTGCCGCGAACGCCGCAAGCGTAGCCTCATGAGCACCATGTTGCTTTCGCAAGGCGTGCCCATGATTTTGGGGGGCGATGAACTCTCGCACACGCGTGGGGGAAACAACAACCCATACTGCCAGGACAACGAAACCACATGGTACGATTGGAACCTGACGCCTCGCAAGGAGAAGTTCTTAGAGTTCGTAAAGGGGCTTACGGACTTCCGAAAAGCGCATCCCAGCTTCCGGCGGCGCCACTTCCTGAGTGGTCCTGAAGACGAAAGCGTGAGCGATGCTATTTGGTGGCATCCCGACGGGCGCGAGATGGAGAGTGAAGACTGGGATCACGACCACCTGGCTACCTTCGGGTTCATCTTACACGGCACGTTGGTGCAGAAAGACAGCCGCGGTAAGGCCATTCGAGACGATACCTTCTTCATCGTGATGAACCAGAGTGATGACCAGCAGGTCGTGCATCTGCCTGAAAAAGACACCCTGAAGCAGACCTGTGTGCGGTGGACGGTGGTGCCGGAGCTGCGCGAGGGGCTGGCCACGGCCCAGACCAAATACGCCCCCGGTGGCATTCTCCGCTTACCTGGGCATACCCTTACCGCCCTGAAAGCTGAGCTGGAACCGGAGTTGGAGTCCTAACCAGCGTGAAGAGGGGGCATAAAACCCAAACGGGCACACAGGTAGCGGTTTAATGCTAAGTGACGGAAGGAATGGACCTGTAGCCGGAGAGCCTGCACCGAACGCTATCGGCATCGTTCGCTCCAGAGACGGATTTCAGTACGGTTGAAGTCGCTCCAGAGGCATGATAGAGAGGCCCTGTCTGCTCCTCCCACCTTGCCATTGGGATGCACACGGCTCCTACGTTCTCCACAGGAAATAACGGAACAAATTACACGGTTCCTCATAGGATGCGGTTGCTTATAGCTTATACTTTACGCTCCTACGGATTACGTGCTCCATGACGCAGAATGTGCAGACCATCCCGCTGGATGAACTCTCCGACGATGTGCAGCTTTCAAAGCAGACCATCGTACGGTGGATTGATCGGCATCTAATTGATGCAGAGTTAGACTGGGCGCTCTCAGACGAGAACGAGGAGGTGCGCATGATCACGCTGACCGACGACTCGCTGGACTTCCTGCGGTCGTTTGCGGAAGAGTACCGCGAAGACGTGGTAAGCCGCACCGAGGCGCGCCACATCCTAAAGCAGATCGACCGCAAGAAGATCAAGAAGCTCATCCGCGCGGGCGACGTGAAGGACGTCGAGGTTGACGAAGAGACGCGCATCGTGGTGGGCAGCATCGAAGACTATATGCGCCGCCGCGAAGGCAATGGCGAAGAGGAAGAAGAATAGCACGCCCCGCTACCGTGTCGGCTGTGCTGAACGAAAACGCTCGACCGCCACACTATGTGGAGGGTCGGGCGTTTTGCTGTTGGGGGAATAAAATCCAGTTGCTGCATTACGGTGAGAACGTACGCAGTTGGAGTTCACATGTCATAGTGACCTGGGCAGCCGTCAGGGGAACGCAGATCCAAGATCCATACAGGCATTCCGGCTATTTAGAACCTGTTTGGGTGTTGGTTTGACGGCGAGAGCGAGCGCCGGTGGAGCGAAACGAGAACGGGGGCTCGTTGCACCAGGCATGACCTTCGGCCCCAGCCCAGCGACGCCGCTCGCAGCGCCCTGACCGTAGGGAAGAAGTACTCCTGGGGTGCCCAAAATAAGAAATCAAAACAGGTTCCAGCGCTAAGTGATGGGGAAAACGTACCAGTAGCCGGAGACTGGGAGCGCCGCTTGGCGCGGACGTCTCCGGTGGAGATGACGGTAGCGAATGGAGGACCGTTCACCTCAGCAAAGATTTTTGTCAGTAGATCTACCAAGTCGCGTCTATCTACTGCTACTCCCTCCTCAGACACGCAGATGTCTCCCTTCCCCCTCAAGACCGGTCGGCCACGGCCTCTTCCGCGTCGATCCATGTATCCAACTGCTCACGGAGCGAATCTACGTCGAACAGCCCCATGACGCTGTGGGTGACTTGGCCTTCAGGGCTGATGAGCACGGTTGTGGGCAGGGCATACACCGTGCCGAGTGCCTCTTCCAACTGATTGCCCTTCTCGACAACGATTGGGTAGTTGATCTCCATGTCTTCTACGAAGGGCGTAACTACCGATTTGCCCTCCTGGTCGCGCGAAACACCCACGAGCGTGAGCCCACGATCGCCGTACTCGTTCTGGATCTCAATCAGATCGGGGATTTCGTGGCGACACGGGGGACACCACGTTGCCCAGAAGTTGAGCACCACCGGCCCCTCGGTGTTGCGCAGCGCAATCTCTTCGCCCTCCAACGTGGTAAGCGTCAGGTCAGGGACCAGAAACGGATCATTGAGAGTCGACTCGTCAATCGACGGATAGCCCTGCGCGGTGTCGCTTGGCGCGCGAATCCGTGGGGCTTCTGCGGGATCAATGCGGTCGGGGGTGTCGCCTCCGCATCCTCCCATAGCAAGAAGGAGGAGAAGCATGCACGTGAGGGTCGCAGCGGGTATAGGCCGTATCGCAGAGAAAAGACGCATGTCCATTACGCAGATAGATCAAGTTCGTGGAGAGCGTCGGAAAGGCGATCCGGCGACACACGGTTGTGGTTCAGATGCTTCACCATCTTGCCGTTGCGTACAATGATGGCCTGAGGTGTTTCGTGACGCAAGCTCAGATCGTCTGCAATCTGGTCGGATACCGGGCGTGCAGACTGTACCGTAACGCGGTGCACCGGCCAGTCCGCATGGTCGCCGCTCCATGTGTCAATGTTACGCTGCGCCCAGGCGCTGGTGGGGCAGGTAGCGCTGTGCTTGTACACCAGCACGGGGCGCTCAAAAGACGCCTCGCGCACAGCGTTCCAGTCCGCTACCGAAGTCATTTCAGAAGCCATAGAAAAAGAAGTCAATCTCAAAAACCAATCAACAAAGCGTAGCAATAAGCGTTACTTATCACTACCCTGGTGGAAACGATCTAACCATGCTTATCTTTAGGCGCTCATTTTGATCATGGCACAACGTACGAATTCTGCGAATACGGTGCAGTGGGAACTCAACGATCTCTATGCGTCCCCCGGTGCGTTGCGCGCTGACATGGAGGCGTTACAGGCGGATGCAGAGGCGTTTGCCGATAGGCACCGCGGACAGATCGCAGATTATGAGGCTCCGGCGCTCGCTGAATTGCTCAACGCCTACGAGGCCCTGCTCGACCGCGCCGGACGCGCCCATGCCTACGCCTTTCTTCGTTGGGCCACCAACACCGGCGATGAAAAGCGCGGGGCGCTGCTCCAGCATGTGCGCGAGCAGTACGCACAGTTGCAGCAGCAGCTCTTGTTTGTGGAGGTGGAGTGGACCCGCGTTGACGACGACCGCGCTGCCCATCTTTTGGAGGCCGATGTCCTGGCTCCCTACAAACACTACCTGGAGGTCGAGCATGCCCGCGCCGACCACGTACTCACTGAGCGCGAAGAGCAAGTGCTCTCCGAGAAAAACGTGACCGGCCACAGCGCCTGGACGCGCTTCTTCGACGAAACCCTCGGCGATCAGCGCTACACCGTTGACGGCGACGAGCTCTCGCAGCAGGAAGTGCTTGCTCAGCTCTACGAGCCCGATCGCGACACGCGCCGTACTGCCGCACTGGCTTTCACCGACGGACTCACCGAACTGCAGCGTCCGCTTACCTTCGTGTTCAACACCGTGCTGGCCGACAAGGCCTCTACCGACCGCCTCCGCGACTACGACCACTGGCTGCAGTCGCGCAACGAGTCGAACCAGGTAGAACACGAGATGGTCGAGGCGCTCATTGACGCCGTAACCGGGCGCTACGATCTGGCGGGGCGCTTCTACCGGCTTAAAAAGAAACTCCTGGGCCTCGACACGCTCTACGACTACGACCGCTACGCGCCGATCCAAGAGGCTACGACCACGTACGAATGGGACCGCGCCCGCTCGCTTGTACTGAATGCGTACGGCACCTTCCACCCGCGCATGGCCGACGTCGCGCGCCGCTTCTTCAAGGACCACTGGATCGACGCTGCCCTCAGCGAGGGCAAGCGCAGCGGCGCGTTTAGCCACAGCACCGTGCCCAGCGCGCATCCATACGTGCTGCTGAACTACACCGAGCGGGCCCGCGATGTGCAGACCCTGGCGCACGAGCTGGGCCACGGCGTGCATCAGTACCTGTCGCGGGGGCAGGGCGCGCTGCAACAGAGCACGCCGCTGACCACCGCCGAAACCGCTTCGGTCTTTGGCGAGATGCTCGTCTTTCAGGAGCTGATGCAGACGCAAAACACCCCCGAAGACGAACTTGCGCTGCTCATTAGCAAGATCGACGACACCATGGCTACGGTCTTTCGGCAGGTGGCCATGAACCGGTTCGAAGACCGCATCCACACGCACCGCCGCACCGAGGGCGAGCTCTCGGCTGACGACTTTTCTGCACACTGGATGGAGACGCAGCGCGCTATGTTCGATGGCAGCGTGACGCTTGGCGACCACTATCGCCACTGGTGGAGCTACATCCCGCACTTTCTGCATACGCCGGGTTACGTCTATGCCTACGCCTTTGGCGAGCTGCTTGTGCTGGCGCTCTACGCCCGCTACCAGGATGCCCCCGATGGCTTTGCCGATCGCTACCTGTCGGTGCTTGAAGCAGGCGGATCCGAGTGGCCGCACCGCCTGATGGAGCGCATGGGCGTAGACCTTACAAATCCTGCGTTCTGGGAAGAGGGACTGCACGAGATTGAGGCGCTCATCGACCGGGCCGAATCGCTTTCCGAATCTGCATCCACTCCTGCTCATGCCGGATAACCCTGATGCATCCCCCGAAACTGATAGCCCCCGCGCCAGCAGTCAGCCGGCGTTCTGGGATGAGCGCTACCGGGCACACGATCGCCTCTTTGGCACGGATCCCGATCCGTTCTTGGCGGATGCGCTGAGCAGTCTTCCATCTGGGGCGTCTGTGCTGGATGTTGGAGGCGGCGATGGGCGCAACACGCTTCCGCTGGCGCACAAGCATGGCTTCGACGTGACGATGCTCGACTTTGCACCGCACGCACTGGACACGGCAATGGCCTATGCCAGCGCGCAGGGCCTTACCGCCACCGCACTTCATGCCGATGTGCGCACCTGGGTGCCTCAGTGTCGCCACGATGCGGCGGTGGTTGCCTTCGTACAACTGCTGCCCAGCGAGCGCCCCCGGCTCTACGAGCAACTGCGAGAAGCGGTGCGTCCGGGGGGCGCAATCATCGGGCTGTGGTTTCGTGATGGGCACGGCAGCGACGCATACGACCGCATCGGACCGTCGAAGTCCGATCGATACCTGAATGAGCGCGAGATCCGCGACGCATTCGCTGCCGATACCGTGCACATCTGCGCAGCGGTAGACCGCACCGTGCAGCAGGGCCCCGTGTTGCGGGGGTATGCCGCGCTGTTGCAGGTACAGGTCAAGCGAGCCAGATAGTCGTTCACTGGAGTCGATCCCTTGCCAGGGAACAGCCGGAGCACGCGAACGCGAAGACCGATGGGGGCGGGGGAATCCCCCACGCGATGTAGCGGATAATACGCGGCAGTTTTGCTGTTGCAAAGCATGGTGCTGCATGCTATTCTCAATTCAAAGACAGTCCCATCAGCTTGCTCACAAACGCGTTTCGGCCACATGTTAACTATCGATCGTATTTTGGTGCCTCGCGACTTCTCTTCGACTTCAAACCGTGCTGTGCAGTACGCGATTGATTGGGCCCGTCGCACAGGGGCCACGCTGCATGTCATGCATGCGAAAGTGCTACACCAAGCCCTGGATGAGGAAACGATACAGGGCGAGCGGGAAACTATGGCCCACCTGCGTGAGCGGCTGCGCCATCTGCAGGGCGATGCGGTGACAGGACGCGAGGTCGAGCTTGAGGAGGCGGTGGTGCGCGATGTGGCTGCGGCGCCCGCCATCCTCGACTATGCCGATGACCATGACATTGACCTGATCGTGATGGGGACGCATGGACGCCGCGGCATGCGTCGCATGATTCTGGGCAGCGTATCAGAAGAGGTGGTACGCTATGCCTCCTGTCCGGTGCTTACGGTGCGTGGAGGGGGCTCTGTCGACTTAGACGACGCCCCGGCGCCAGTGGGCACCATTGGTGTGCCCATCGACTTCTCGGACCATGCGCGCGACGCGCTGCACCATGCCGCCGCACTGGCCCATCTGCTGGAGGCCGACCTGTTTGCACATCATGTGCTCGAAGATACGCTGCATCCGGCGTTCTACGTGGGCGGGGTACAGTCGGTGCACGACATTGACCCCGATATTGAGACCAAAGCGCTGTCGAAGCTCGATCGCTTTGTGAAGGAAGCGCTCCATACGCCTGAGCAGGAAGCCCTTACGGTGCGCACTCGCGTAGATGTGGGGCGAGCGTCGCGTCTCATCCCCAAAGTCGCTGAAGACGAAGGCGTTGACCTCATCGCCATGGCCACTCATGGGCGCACCGGCGGAACCGACTTTAAGCTTGGTAGCGTCACGGAAAAAGTGGTCCGTCATGTGGCTTGTCCGGTACTCACGGTAAAAGTACACGGACGCAGCCTGTTAGCTGCTGAGCCCGCATAGGAGAGGCATGGCAATAGATAATAGTC
>CAZBTM010000011.1:0-27735 GCA_964494425.1 uncultured Rhodothermales bacterium
AGAGCGGGTGAGACTGCTCTTTGGCAACAATCTTAGCCATAGCGATGCGGATGAACAGACTAAGTTGCTCTTTTGCACCTCCGCTCAACTGATTGAACGAGAATTGCCCCTGGCCTGGCCGGCTAAGACCATTCATCTCGAAATTGTTGGTCCCAAACTGCACATGTGCGTCGTTAAACGCTGCAAAGCGACGCATCAGCACCCCCACTTCTTCTTGCAATGGCGCCAGATAGGTAGCACGTGCCTCTTCTTTGCACTCCTCAAGTGTCTCGTAGAGTAGCTTGGCCACCGAGGCCTTTCGCTCCCAGCGCGCTACATCATCCTGAGACTCCTGCCACCTCTGACGTGCCTTCTCTACACGTTCGTGCAGGCCGTGTAAATCCCTGCTTCCGAGGCGTCCTTCGAGACGGTTCACCTCTTGCTCCTTTCGTCTCAAATCAACCTTTGTTTGGTCAAAAACATCCTGTAGGCGCTCAACCTCCGAGTCGATGTGATCTGCGTCGCGCGCGTTCAATTGCTTGGTCATCCCCTCAATCTTATCCTCTACCGAAGATTGATCTGTCTCCTTTTCCTCAAGCTCCTCATGCAGATCATCGTCTGTACCATACTCTTCGATGTGATCTTCGATTTCCTCTTTATACGACGCAAGGTCTTTCTTAGCCCGTTCAAGCTTTTGTTTGGCCAGGCGGATATCTGATCGTATCTCGCTTATCTCGTTCTCGTGCTCTTCAACCGCTTCATCTGACGCGTCCAGCTCCTTCTGTGCCTCAGCAAACTCCTCTTTGGCCTGCTTCAGTGCACTCTTCGTCTTCTCAAGCGTCTCAGGTAGCTTCAGGTCGTCCCGCTCCTCTGCTTTCTTGCGAAGCTCAAGGGCGGTAGAACGTTTGGCTTTCTGCTCGATCTTCTGAGCTTTGAGTGTGTCTTTGCCCTCTGGCGCAAGCGTTTCGATGAGGGCTTCGAGACGCCGGATGTCGGAGTCAAGCGCTGCTCGGCGGCGATTTTGTCGTCGGGCATCCTGAATCGAGGAAGCACCGATAGCATCCAATTCAGACGCCTGCCGGTCCTCTAACTTGCTTACGCGGCGGCGGAGTGCGGGCAGGTCCTCGCCGCCAGGTACTACCTTCACCGAAAGCCGACTGCTGATATCGATAACGGTTTCTCGGTCGATGCGTCGCTCCCACATCTTGTCGGCAGACAATGAGGTGGTATCGCCGTCAATGGTGAGTTCTTCGTCTTCCTGGGCGGTAATCTGTACGCGTGCGGCAGCTGCTTCCAGCCGCGTACGGGCATTGTCGAGCTCCTTTTGCCCTTCCTCAAGAGTGTCGAGCTTCTCGTCCGTCACTGACAGATTAGCCAACTTCTCGCGCTTCTCTCGAAGTTCCTTCTCGTGCTTCGCAATCTGTTCGAGCTTCTGATTCACCTCCTCCAGTGCTGAATCAAGACGCAAAACCTCTTGATGGGCCTCCACCAGCTCAACCGCTTCCTTGCTTTCGGCAACTGAAGACCTCCTGGATTCCAGCCTGGAACTGAGATCAGTCTTCACGTGCTCTAAGTTATCCAGCCTATCCAGCGCACGGTTCCTCTCATCAGTGGCGGCTTCGACATCTTGTTCGGCCTCCTGCCTCCTCTCACGTAGCCTTTTCCGATGCTTTATGCGTTCTTTTAGCTGCTCAACCGCTTGCTTGGCTATTTCTTTTTCACGTTGAAGGGAAGTTTGCTGCTGCTTGAGCTGCTCGATCTCCTCCTGCTTTTTCTGAATCTTTGCCAGCTTCGCCTTCTGTTTGGGCAGTTTTTCCTCCAGCTGGTCACGCTCCTTCTGCGCGTTTGCATACGTGCTGATGTCTTGCTCGAAGTTATCTTGCTGTGTCTTTAACTCCTGAAAACGCTTCTTCGCTTTTTCCTCGGCCTGACGTGCTTCATGGAGAGGTGCACCCGACGCAGTGGTTTCCCTACCGCTCGACGTAAAGAAACGCTTATACTCCTCCCGTGCCTGTTCCACCACTTCTGCTGCATCCGTACCGGCAAGAACTTGTCCGCTGGTCTCGGCCAGTACCTCAGACAGCGTCTGTATATTTCCCTCTTCGGCAAGCCCTGCACCCGGGTCCATTCCGCTTTCTCCTTGCCGTACCCAGGTGATAGGCCAGAAGCCGAGATGATTGGGGGTTCGTGCCCGTCCGTTCATCTCTCCGAAGCCCAGCGCGTGCTGTAATTGTTCGTCAGCTTCGTCGCCACTGTAGGTTTCGATCTGGCCCTCTGACCGCTGAACCCGAAGAACAGTCTTTCCTTGTTGTCCCGCAAAGCGTTTTGTGAGTGAGTAGGTGTCTCCATCGATCTCTACGACTACTTCTACTTCCGGTGTACCACCGGTCTCAGGAACGATGTCTCTGATTTCCTGAGCCTGTGATGAGGACCGACGTGTGAATGCAAACCAGATGGCTCGCATAAGGGTCGACTTACCAGTCTCGTTCGGGCCGTAGATAAGCGTAAGCCCCTCATCGAACTCAAGCTCAACCGGGCCGTCAATCGTTCCAAAAGATGTAACCTGAACAGATCGTAGATACATGATAGATAATTTTGATATTGCAAAGAGGAGAAGCGAAAATCTGCAGCTTAGACAGCAGTGTTTGAGTTCACGAACTGGTGTGTTTTAGACGGTAGAGCTGCTGAAGAGCATGTTTGGCAATGTCTCCTTCCTCACCTCCTACTTGTGAGCGGGCGCGAAGGCGCTCGACTGCAGTGCGGAGGTAGCCATCTGTGGCAATCGAATCGATTTCCTCGGGACTTGCTTTGGGCTGAATATCTTCGCCACGCATGCGCATGTGGAGTACAGTGTTGCGTAGGTCTTCAATGGTCTGCTCAAAGCGCTCCATCTGCTGGAAGTTTAGTACACCAGCCATCTCAATACGAACGAGCGTATCCAGCGGACGGTCAAGCTCTTCAAACCATCGACGCAGGGCCTCAATGTCCTCATCCGTCGTGAGGTCGTCCCGGTAGTTGGCCCAGTCTGTCATACTTGTCTGTACCTTCGTCACCGATGGAACGGCATCACGCTTAGAGATCTCTACAGTCAATATATTGCCCTGACCATTTTCCTGAAATGAGTCTGGCTCAGGCGTACCCGCATACCACGTGCGCTCGTTGATCTTTTTGCAGCCGTGCCAGTCACCAAGCGCCAGGTAGTCGAGTTCTGCACTACGGGCCCGTTCTGGATCAATGCGAGAGAGCGCATCGCCCTCGCTGAAATCAACGACCCCACCGTGTGCCAGACCGATTCGAAAGGCGCTGGGGGCTTCCTCACGTCCAAATGATCCGGTGATGTGCGCGGTTGGGTCGCCCACCTCGTTCTTCCGCTTAACAGGTGCGGGCAGAATCGCGACCTGGCCGTCGAGCATCACATACGGTTTGGCCTCATCCAGCACGGCAACATGTTCGGGCTGGTTACGCAAAAAGCTGTCACGTCTGAATACACATCCCGGACCCCCTGCGAAGTCGTGGTTTCCGGGAAGGATAAGCACGGGGACCGAGAAGCGCTGCAGCCGCGTGCAGGTCTGCGTCACTACGTCGTCGCCCACCGTGTTCGCATCGAAAAGGTCGCCTGCGATAAGCACGAACTCAACCTCATGCTCATCTGCAACAGAGTTTATTTCATCGAGTGTCTCCTGTCGCCGATCCCGCAGCTTTGACCGGGCTCGGTCGTTCGCCCAGTGAAAGGGCTTGCCAATCTGAAGGTCGGCTGTGTGAAGAAATCGGATCATAGAGATTAAGTGGTTAAATTGAGAACAGGGCCCCTGATTCGAGAATGGTAAGAGGATCCGACGGTAGGATCCGGCTGTATTCGAGCCGATTCGGTGCGTCGCGGTGTCATGTCATGGAGAGCGGCCATGCAGAAGGAAAAGAACTCCCAGGCTGACATACATTATAAGCGCACTTCGCCACTCAACCGATCTCCTCACGCTTCATGCGCTTGAGTTTCGCACGGTCCGTCCCGTCTGATTGAAAATCCTTCGGGGAGAAGATATCAGACACATGAAGCAGGTATGATCACTCACAACACTGTGACCTACATCGCTTCCCAATCGCAATGTTCTTTTGCTGCTCTGCATAGTAGTAATCAGTGTCGGACTTTCTTCTGATACGTGCGAATTCTGCTACTGACATGCTCGTTGAACTTCTCGTAGGCAGCATGCTTGTCCATGGTTGTGGATCTATTCATGACTTCATCCACGATATTGGACAACCGCTGTCGATTGTTGAAATCAGGATCGCGTCCATCCTCAACAGCCCACAATACCGCAAAGAGACGTTCTCCACTTCCGTATCATTCCCGCAAAGCATAGTACACCCCAGGTGCTACGTCATTTACGCCTTCCTCCACAACGTAATACCGGTCTTCCGATGAGCCAGCCCACTGAAGATCGGAGTCTTCGCTGTACATCTTCAAAATGAGGTCTTCGCTAACTGGGACATGGTGAAGCCACTCCAGCCATTCCATGTATGACGTTGTACTGTTCTTCCACCCATAGAAACGGTTGTAGAGGGCCACAAGCGCAATGAGGCGGAGAAACACCCGGGCACGGTCGCGTTCTGTGGTGTAGTTTGCAAGCCCCTGCCGAATCAAAAAGGGCCAGACGGATCGGGCCCATGCAACATCGCGATCGTGGAGCACTGTTGTGAGCATACGATCTGCATAGGACGCTATATTGTGCCAAATAACGGTGCGCTGCTTGAATGCAGATGGATAGTACGGGTCGTCTACAACGGGCATATCACTGGCAAATGTCTGAAAAGCTTCTGTATCCCAAAGTGTCGGACAGCTCCGCTCCAAAGCATCTACCACGACGTGCGATGAGCGTACCTGGTGAATGCGTAACTCTTCGCCAATGAGTTCGAACTCGTATAGTAATCTGATTGGGCCTCTGACCGCAACGTACAAATGAGCGTATAACGACCGCACACCTCCATGATGCGCGATAAGTGTTCTGTAAACCGATCGGCGCGCCTGTCCGTAGAGCCCTGTGGTCTGTTGTACTCCTGTGAGACGATGGATAGTCGAATCCCATATTTCCTCCAGCGTAAATGGCGGAGTCCACCCATCGAGTGTGGAGGCGGCGGTGCGAACGAGGTCGGTTATCACGGCTGCATGAGCAAGAACACGAGCATGTTCGCTGCGCGACGTATACTGCTTGCGAATACACTCCCACGCCTCTCGTACCCAAAGGATACCAGGGGTCGTGCTATACACACGAAGCGAGTCCTGAACAGATGATTCAATTGCAGACCAAGTAACACGCGGCATGATTTCCATGACTTGAGGAAGGTGATAGCCCTCTGGCACTCTACAGCCCTGCAGGTTCCTACAGCCAATACGGCAACCGCCCCTTGTCGTCTGGAACGCGGATGCCATTTTGAAGGCGGTCGGCTACGCTATCGGCGTAATGTAGACTGACAGGGAGCCGGGGCAGGCGGTTGGCTCCGTAGTGCATGAGGGTAAGCGCCAGCACGGAGTGCAGCGCCTCTGTAATAGAGAACTCCTCGGACGGAGGCAACGTGGTGTTTGCCAGGCAAATCTGTAAGGGCTGGGCGGTAGCGCCGGGAAACGGAGGCGGGCTTGATACCAAAAAGGCCCGCCGGTTGCTCGCCACGAAGTGATCGCCCTTGGTTGCTTGAACCGGGGTTCTGTTCTTCATCCTATACAGGCGGGGAGCCTTCTGCTTACGCACCTCAACCAAGAAGAACGTACTGCCCATATTCTGGGCCATCGATTCGAGCGTCGGCACCTCGTCGCCTCGGAACGGACCATCACGGTGCACGACCACGCGTTTTCCTGCATAAGCCGCTGACGGAAACATACTGCGGAGCACATCGGGCGGAATCGTCTCGCCTTCAACGCCTGCGTTTTCCAATCGATAGCCAATCAGCTTGCCATTGGGGCCGTGTAGGTGCGTCGACGCTGCGGTGCTCATGGTGCCTTCCGACCGCTCTTTCAGCACGCGTCCGATGTCAAGCCCGACCACGCGGTCGGCATAGGGGAGCTCGCGAGCGAGTACGTAAGGCACACCGCCCATCTTGGCAAACAGCCCCAGCGCCAGGTTGTCTACGGCGTGGTCGTTTCTGAGCGTGCTTTTTTGCAGAACCTGGTTGGGCCAGTTGCGCCGCACGGTTTCCTGCTTCCAGGTGGTATACACCTCGCTGCCCGAACCTGGAATGACGGCGATAAGGCCGTCAACCGGTTTGCCGCTATTCTCTATCGAGCGTATCGTGGCTTTGATCGATTCGGGCTCTGTTGATACAGAGTGAGAGTAAAAAGAAAGCCGCGAGAGCCCCAGGCTGCTCAGCTTTGACTTGAGTCTCTTCCCGAAGTCACTTTTCTCCGTTGACACGCCGATTCGCACCACGTGAATGGCGAGGCGGCGCTTTTCATCCTCGGCTTCTTGCACCGCATCCGGGAGCTGGCAGGCCCCGTGCCTTTTGACGTCGCTGACACGGATTCCTTTCTCTTCCTGGAGCGACTGCGTCGCCTGATCTCCAAGCTGAATCTTGGACTGAAACGATACATCCCGTGCCGTTCCAAAGTGATCTGAAGCAGACTCGCCCGTGAAAGGAGAGCCAATCAGCCCGTCTGCGCGCAGCAAATGAGAGGCTGTGCGGAGGATATTCGCTCGTTTCTTCGGGGACAGTGTAAACTTGTTCTGCACCTTGCCAGGGATTCCTAACTGGTCGTAGTGGCGTGGGCTCACCACTAAGCTTAGCGCGTCGATCACGTAGTCGTACGTTTTCCCATTCGAGCGACCCCGCCGTCTTACCCTGACCACCGGACGGTCTTCGGGGGCTTCGTTGACGTAGGCGGCCATCTCTTCTGGTAGGCCATACCCGAGCAGCCGCTTGCGATGATCAGCGATCGGGCCCAGGTGCTCGAGAATGGTATTCGTAGGAGAGTAGTCCTTTGTATGGTCACGCACATCGAGGCCAACCAGCTCCAGGTCGGGATCCGAGTCGACGAGCTCTCCGAGCGTCTTGGTATGATTCGCCTCTGAGGAGATAGAAATCTGAAGGGCGGGCTGGCCGCCAACGACCCATGTAGAGGGGCTGCAGATGCGCCTGATCCGGAAGGATCCGACTTGCTTGGTGTGCTTATTGAGCCGGCTTTGAATCTTTCGTTTTTTGTCGCGCCACACCCCCCACGCTACGTAGTCGGCCTGTGCCTGCGCATCCACTGTAAAGCCCGGGTCGTGTTCGATCTTGTGGAGGTCTTGGTAAGTGCCCCGTCCTCTGCTCCACGCCTGTTCGAGGACCCTTTGGAGCTGGTCATCGCTCCACGCCGTATCGCTGAGTAGCCGACGGTGGGGCTTCGACCAGGCCCACGTGCTGCCGTCGCCGGCTTGCCACGAGATGAACCCGGCGACCTTTCCGCCAATCTCAAAGAGATTGTTGTGAGGGCCGTCGAGCGTGTATGCGTGCAGCCTGGGAAGCGCATCAGTGTTGATGGGGAATACTTCCGTGATGAGCGTGGACATAGAGATAGAAAGATTTTGTGAGTAGGTGTTTGAATGCGTGCCGAAGGGTGATAAGAATCTACCTTGTGCAGACATGCGCTGCAAGCTCAGATACACCAGGCCCATTTACGCGTTCAAAACTGTACATCTCGCAAACGAGCCTTCTGGGCCTTCCAGTCGGGTATGACCTTCGCAAGGAGCTCGTAGAACGCCGGTCCGTGATGCGGGTGCTTGAGGTGGCACAGCTCGTGAATAACCACGTAGTCGACGCACAGTCGCGGCGCACGAATGAGGTCCAAGTTGAGCAGGATGGTACCGCCCGCGGTGCAACTCCCCCAGCGCTTTTCCATGCGGCGCACACGAAGCGGTGGCTTCTCAATGCCGTAGCGCCGCATCGTGTCATATGCCGCTCCCATACGCTCGGCAAACTTTGTTTTGGCATGAGCACGGTACCACGTGTCGAGTTGGGCCTTGACGTGCGTAGCGTCGCCCTTTCCATGCGTGTAGATGCGAAAGTATGGCCCGATTAGCTTTACACGCTCGGGCTCATCCTCTGCAATGGGAATCACCTTTAAGCGGTATTGTCGCCCCAGGTACCGATGCGTCTCGCCGCTTACATACTCACGCGGCACACGCGTCTGCACAAAGTCGGCAAAGTCGTCCTGCTGTGTCACGATCCACCGCGCTCGCTTCTTGACTTTGTCGCGCACTTGCTGCGCTGTAGCGTCGTTTGGGGCGCGTACATCGACGGATTGGTCAGGGTGTACGTGAATGGCCAGCGTGGTGCGGGCGCTACGGGCCACGGTGTAGTGAATCGCGCGCTCGCCATAGTGCACTGGCGCAGAGGCTTCCTTTGCGGATGCCGGGGCAGACGAAATAGAGGGTGTGGGATTAGGCATTGCGTTTACGGGCAATTTGCAGTGCTTCGTCCAGGATGAGGTCAATTTCGTCAAATGAGAGCTCCAACTCGTACGTGCGACTCATCGCCAGCAAGGCATCCTCGATCTCATTCCGCATGCCTTTTTCTACATCCGGGTTTTTCGTCTTTGTCCAGTCTACGATCTTCAGCTCCTCAATGATATTTGCGATTCGGAGCCCCGCCTGCGCCAAAATGTCGTCGGAGACGTCTGCGCTCGCTTTGCGGTCGCTGAGGACATCGCGAACCGTACCGTAGTAGGCCTGCGCATCCGGCTGATTCACAAGCGGCGCAGGCACATTGCTTCCGCGATTTCGCAACTGGTCTTGCCGCGTCTCTACATTCCTCAAATACTCCTTTGCTTCGATCTGACGCTTTTTGTGAAATGCGTCGATGGTCTCCTGAATCTGCTCAGAGAACGCCCGGTAGAACGCTGGGTCTTCATTCATCTTCTCGGTGGCAATCCGTTTCATGCGGAAGGCGATCTTGTCGGCCTTTGAAGCGACTGACCCCGTTTCGCGCTCGACCTCCTCCCGAAACGCATCGCTCAGAACATCAACTGTAGTGACTACCTCGTTTACATCGTCGGCAGCTACGTGCTGATCAACCAGCTTCCGGATGCGCGACTCGTACGCCTTGAAGTCTATCGTGTCGTAATAGCGGTTCTTTACCGCTTTCCGCAGCTTGGCGAAGAACCGAAGGTCTCGTGTGTATCGCTCGATAGTAGACTCGGGGGTGGTCTGGTGAAACCGCTCGCTGGAGAGCGCGACCTGAAGCGTGCGTCCAAACGCTGACAGCCGCTCGAAAAAGTCGTCGCGGCGTTTTTCGTCGGCCAGGTGGCGTTCCAGTGCTTCGATGTCGTCGCGGTCAGTCCCCTTGAAAATACGCCAGACGGCCTCATGCTTCTGCGGGAGGTCGTCTACGGCATCGCGCACCGTGTGCAACGCTCCTTCCAGGTCGGGCGCGTCAAAGTCAGCCAGCGCCTCATACTCGGTAAGCGCCTCATTTAACTCACCCAGAATGCCCCGGTAGTCGATGATGAAGCCGTAGTCCTTTCCTGGAAACGGACGGTTTACGCGCGCAATTGCCTGCAGCAGCGTATGCCCGCTCATCTTCTTGGTGATGTACAGCACCGTATTGCGTGGCGCGTCGAATCCTGTAAGCAGCTTGTCAACCACAATGAGCAGTTCGACCCCACCAGCCGACTTGAAGTCGCCAATAATCGTTTCTTCGTAGTTGTCTTTGCTTCCATACCGACGCATCATTTCATCCCAAAACGCCTGCTCCTTCTCCTTAGCAGCCTTGTACACGTTCGTGTGGCCCGTTCGCGTGTCTGGAGACGAAATAATCACCTCGGCATCCACCTTGCCGTGGGCGTCAAAGAAGTCCTTGAGCTGTAGCGCAACGCTTTTGCTGGGCGCTGCAATCTGTCCTTTGAACGGAGTAGACTGCCACGTTTCCGTGTAGTGGGATTCGATGTTGTAGACGACTTCTTCAAGCACCTGGTTAGAGGCAAAGATAGCGTCTTCGGTTGAAAACCGACGGGCCAATTCCTCGCGTTGTGTATCGTTGAGCGGCTCGGTGACGCGCTCGTAGTCGCGATCAACGTACTTCTTATACACTTTTTGCTCTACATGGCGCCCTTCGTACAGGAGCGGCATCACGGCTTCGTCGTCTACCGCCTGGCGGATGGTGTACGTGGGGTCGATAAAGCCGTCGAACTTGCGTGCTGTGTTCTTCTCTTGCTTGGTGAGCGGCGTGCCCGTGAATCCAATGGTGCACGCCTGCGGCAGCGTCTTTTTCATGCGTGCATGCAGCGAGCCGTACTGCGTGCGGTGCACTTCGTCGATCAGCAGAAAAATGTTGTCGGAGGAATTCGTGTAGTCGTGCGCGTTGAGCGCGGCATCAAACTTATGCACCAGGGTGGTGATGACGGCATTGCCGGGGTCTTTCAGCAATCCAAGCAGGTGTGTCCCGCTCTTGGCCTGTTGGGGTTCTTTCCCACAGGCGCGAAAGGTTTTCCAGATCTGTTCGTCCAGGTCCACGCGATCGGTTACAATTACGGCTCGTGGATTCTCAATGTCGGCATCCAGCGTGAGGGCTTTGGCGAGCAGGACCATGGTGAGCGACTTGCCACTGCCCTGCGTGTGCCAGATGACGCCACCGCGCCGCCGTCCATCGTGTCGCCGTTTCTTAACACGCTCCAACGCGTTTTGTACGCCGAAGTACTGCTGCCAGCGGGCAATCTTTTTGGTGCCTGCGTCGAACACCACAAACTGATAGGTGAGCTCCAGTAGCCGCTCTGGACGACACAGCCCGTACAACACCTTGTCTTGACGGGTCGGCAGCCGGTCCAGAAGGGCAGCAACAGCGGCCTCCGGGTCGTTATCCGGTTCCTTCCAGTACGCCCAGAATTTTTCCTCCGTCCCGGCGGTGGCGTACTTGACCTTGTTGGGCTGCGCGGAAATGACGACCTGTGCGTAGTGGAAGAGCTTAGGGATACCCGGATCGCGCTTCTGGTTGCGTAGCATCTGGGAGATCCCTTCGGCCACCGCTCCGTCTTTGTCGCGCCGCTTGCACTCAATGACGACCAGCGGGATGCCGTTCACGAACAGCACCAGATCAGGATGCCGTGTATGGGCACGCCCGTCTACGGCAAACTCGGGCACGACGTGGTACACATTTCGCTCAGGATGCGCCCAGTCGATGTAGTGCAGTTGGAAGCTCTTGCGATCGCCCTGTATGTTCTGCTCGAAGCTCTTTCCAAGGGTAAGCAGGTCGTACACGGCCTCGTTGGTGGCTACCACGCCCCGATCGGGCACGCTGCGCAGCGCTTCAATGGCAGCGTAGATGTTTTCGTCGGAGAAGGCGTAAGTGTTGCCTTTGTAGTTGATTTCGTTGAGACGATGCAGTTGCTGTTCCAGCACGCCGGTGAGCAGCACGCGTGAACGCGAGCCCTCGCGGTATGCCAGCGCTTGCTCGGGCGGAAGCGGCGTGTAGCCGATGGACGCCAGCAGCTCCATTGCGGGCGCCTGGGCATCGTCATGTTCTCGATAGGAAGGCGTGGGCATAGCGTAGGTCAGGTATTTTGTCGATAATAAGGGAGATGAGGGCCGCAATAGGCTATCGCAAATGTTTTACTCTCCTTATGCGGGGTGAAGTAGATCTGTACGCAGTGCTTGCGACTTCCCCCGCCAAGAGTGAGGTGGTGCTGTATTCTATGTTGCTCACCGTCATGCATGAATTCCCGTTCTTCACCATACATGTTCATGGTCATGTCTGACTCTTGGGAATAGTCTAAATTGCGCCCCCTGAAAAAGTCTTTCCATGGCCCTCCCGTTGAGTGATTTTCTCCTTTGAAGTATCGGCCACACAATTCAGCAATGGCTTGAATTGCGTCGTACACCTCCTTGGGCCGAGCAAACTCTGATTTTTGGGCAGATGCCTCTGCAGAATCCCAGACGGAAATGCGCTCTTCGAAGTCGGCTACCGCCTGCCCCAATGCGGATGCCACCGTGTTCAGTGAGCTATCTGTGATCTCGTCTTCCTCATTCAGACCGTCGTCTACAGACGCTTCGTCTGTGTGCTGATAAGCAGACATGAGATTTTCCCGCGCGGTGGCAAGATCATCCTCTAAATGATCGACTTCTTCCCGCAGTGCTTCGTTCTCTTCTAAGAGCTCTTCGTTCTGGTCCAGAAGTGATTCCATCTCCTCCAAAAACTCCTCCTCTTCCGTCGCACGTGATCGCTGCTCGCTCACGCGCTGACGAAGACGGTCGAGTTCATCGAGGCGACGACGACTGATTGTCTTCTTCAGCTGTTTCCAAATTTTTCCTCCGCTGAATCGAGATGCAGCGATGTTTGCGAACTTTCGGAAGAGATAGTCCTCAAGAAGCTTGCCTTCTTCCCTGAAATCAGCAATACGTTCTGGAAAGTACAGCGGATGCCGCACGTAGCTGCTTGGTTTAAAGCCGGGCCAGTAAACACGTATTGCACCGTTAAAACAAGAGCTCGACTTTCCAAGTTGGCGGGTAAGCTCGAATGCTGCTTGCCGTTCGATCTCGTACACGTGTGCCAGACCGAGGAGCTTGTCCTGTACGTCTGAGACAGGGCGAGCTGTCTTGCCTTGCGTATCTTGTGAGATGAGGACGATAGGCAGCGCCCGGGCGGGATATCGGATATGCCGAATGAGCATGCCGACCTCATCCGTCGCGACCCGCGTGTGGTGGTCCGTAATTTCGACATTGGCCGACTGGCACTCGTAGCGACGCATGAGAACTTGGATGACACGTGGCGTCCCCAAGTTAATCTTTCCGATAGGCTGAACGGCAAAACTGGTAGACCCAACGCGTAATATGACGCTCACTTCAAGTATCCCGTCACGCTCTGCGAGGGTCATCTCAGTTTTCCATTTGCGTTCTGCCGTTGAGTTGCTATCTGGATGAGTCCATTCTAATTCTAAAAACTGCCCTTCGTCAACCGTCTCGTGGAGCATCTTGACGCGGTGACCCTCCAACGGGTGTTGGGACTTGCCGTTATACTGAAGCTCGATAGGGTGATTCCACTTGTTTCTGTACCGGTTGTCTAACCACTCACTGACGTGCTGGCTGATGACTTCAAAATGAGCATTGGGGATTTGAAACTGAGTGGCGTATACAGCGCGCATAAGAGATTGGGGATTAGCTGGTTTATATGGACGAGACCCAAGGCTTCGGTTGGGCTACGAGTGCATGTTAGGAGGCGGGCTCGGAAACAGGATCAACAGGATGGTCTGCAGGCACATGCACTGTTCCAGTGAGCAGCTTCTGCATCATACCTTTCTTTTGCTTCTGCAACGCCTGGCGCTCGGTGCGGAGCAGTTCCAGTTCCTCGTCGCATGTGCTCAAGATGTCGGCGATGGCATGGCGTTCTTCTTTCTGAGGAAGATGTACCTCGATGTCAAGGAAAGCGCCACGTGGCGCTTTCTTCCGGCGCGCATTCGTTCCTTGAGAGATTGCGCCGTACTGGTATTTCATGTAGTGCGACTGGAATAGGTAACTGAAGAACTGCTGGTCTAATTCATCTCCTTGAAAGTGGAAGGTGTAGTATGCTGGTGATACAACGCCCTTTTCAACTGCGTTTAGGAATCCGATAGACCCATCCCAGAGCAACATCGGGTCGTAAATGAGGTCGCCTTGCTCGACGATTTTATAATTGGAAATATCCTTTGAGGCGATTCGCTTATCGAATCGATCGGCCTGTGGTATGATGCCATACACCTTTGAGCAGGAAAGAATCGTTAGATCCTTGTCTCCCTTGTTGCGATTAGAAAAGTACTCGAAGTGATAACCAATCTGTTGCTTGTGCCAAGGCGCCTCCCCAAACCCCGGCAGCCGCGTTTGGCCGGTGAGGAGCTGCTGCATGAGGGCTTTCTTCCGGCGCTCCTTGGCCGCAATGAGATCATCAATCTGCTGCAGTGCACGGTCCCACGTGCTTAGCACGCCTGCAATGCGGCGCTGCTCGGGACGTGGGGGGATAGCAATCTTGAGGCTGCGAAGACGCTTCATCGAGAGCTTCTTCATGCCGCTTGTGCCATACGAAGCGGATCGGATTCTCGCCCGCATTCGGCCTGATGCCAGAGCATAGTTTAACCACTTCGCCAATGTCCTCTCCTCAACCTTGATTCTCCAAAGCGTGTCTGGGAGATAGAGGTCTGGATAGTTCTTATCAACATACACACAAGCTCCAACAAGAGACGGCGTACCATTAGAACGGCTCATGATAAGGTCTCCAGCCTGAGGAGAGCGCTTAACGTTCTGTCGATCTTCCTTCAAAACCGCTTTGTGCTCTCCAGGCTGAAAGATGCCATATGAGACAGCACTCACTTTCAAAACCCCAATTTCTCCACTACGGACCTTCCTGTCATCTGATTTGGCGCTGTATCCGGCACTGATATCTGCAATGATATCACGAAGCTGCACAACCTCCCACGCCTCCGGAATCCACCCCACCTTGGTTTTTTTGAACCCGGGACGGGGAGCAGCTTCTGCATCGGCAGAGGGGGGGCCAGGCGTCGATGTGGTGAGCGGCTGGTGAGACAGGGGCGCGGTATCCATAGGATCGAAGGTCAGTTGGCGTAACGAGCGGGAGGGAGTCGGCGCGGGCTATCGCGTAAAGAGGTTCAGGTACTCGGCAAAGACGTAGCGGCGGTTGCGCTGCTGGCCGGTGGTTTCCTTCAGGAGGCCAAGGTCTTCAAGGTCTTGGATGAGGCTGCGGGCCGTTTTCGGCGACACGTCCAGATAGTCGGCAATGTGGCTGGTCTTCTGGATAAAAGGGTGTCGATAGAGCCGTGTGAGGAGCTTGCGGGCGTTTCCAGCCTTCTGTCCAAGCGTAACCACCTGCTGTTCGGCGCGGCGGCGCAGATCCAGAATTGCCTCGAACGTGTCGCGTCCGTGCCGGGCGGTTTCGCGTATGGCCACCAGAAAGAAGCGCACCCACTGGCCCATATCGCCAGTGCCCCGCACATGCGTGAGCGCATCGTAGTAGTCCGCCTTGTGGCGCTCAATATAGCTGGAGAGGTAGAGCGACGGCTTTTTGAGGAGGCCGTTGCTAATTAAGTACAGCGTAATGAGCAGCCGTCCGATGCGCCCGTTGCCATCCAGAAACGGGTGGATCGTCTCAAACTGATAGTGGCTAATGGCAATGCGCACCAGATGCGGCACGTTGATGGAGCCGTTGTGCCAGAACTGCTCCAGATCGCTCATCAGCCGGCCAACCTCATGGTGCGGAGGCGGAACGAACACAGCATCGTCGAGGCTGGCGCCAATCCAGTTCTGGCTCCGGCGGTATGCGCCCGGCTGCTTGTTCTGGCCGCGTACGCCTTGCATCAGCGTGCGGTGCGTATCCCGGAGCAGGCGCGTGGAGAGCGGCAACTCGTCGAGCGTATCAATCGCCTGGTTCATTGCATCCACGTAGTTGCGCACTTCTTGCCAGTCATCGCGCTTTTCGGGCGCGACGTCCTCCGCAGGACGAATGGCCTCGTCTACCTCGGTACGGGTGCCTTCAATGCGGCTGGAATCGGTGGCCTCCTTCACCACATGCAGCTCGATGAACAAGTCTACGTCGGGCACGATAATCGAAAACGCATTCAGTTCGCCAAGTGCCTGCGTAGCTTCCTCCAACAGCGTGCTGATGCGTGGATCGCTCCAGGTCCACTCGCGGTTTACCGGTGCCGGAATAAAGCTCCGGTAGCTCCCTTGTGACACGTAGCGTCCGGACTCGTAGTCGGAAAAGGAAACGGCATCGGGAGGCGTTGGGGAAGCCATTGCAGGTGGAAGCTGATTCGCAGGCGAGCGTACACGGGAGGTTGAGCGTAGGATCGTTCCCTTAATCATTCATTGCGGTAAAAAGAGTTCGTATTTTACCGTAGTGAGATTATTAGAGGAGGCAGCGTTCGGATTCTTCCCTAAAGAAGCGAGTTAGCCTGAAAACGCATCGGCTTCTTCGAAAAGCATGCCGGGGAATGCGTTGTGATACACAGCGTGGTCAAGCTCCCCAGCATATCCTTTCACATGCATACTGCCGCCATCAGGAACGCTGATGTGAACCCACTGCTGCGTATCTTGCGCTAAATCGAGGACAGACTGTATGTCCTGAGCATCCAAGACGCACACCGTTTCGTCGCTGCACACCAAGCAAACGAAAACACGGTTGCCCAACGCCAGGTCTTCACTAAGGCGTGCAATGTCGCTCGTTTGAAACGTAAAGCTCCACCTGTTGCTCTTTGTGTACTTGACGTGGAGGCGGCAGTCGTGATTGATGAGATAGTGTCCATATGCATCAGACGCTTTGTTCAGCGCCTTAAAAGAGTCATGTTCTACAATCTGGGTGATTGCGGCTCCGTGGTAGAGATGCTTCTCGCGTGTTTGCATAGTCGGTTGGTGTAGTCTGTTCGTTGATCAGTGATAAGGTGTAACTGGAGTTATTCGATTAACTCCAGCGCTTTCAGGTGCTCGTTGATGGTTTGGCGCGTGTCGGCGAGTTCGGATTCGAGGGATTCAATCTCTTGTTGTACCGCCGCCACGTCGATCTCGGGTTCGGGCTCGAAGGTATCCACATAGCGGGGAATGTTGAGATTGAAGTCGTTCTCGGCAATCTCGGCCACCGGCGCCACATAGCTGTACTTATCGATTTCGGTGCGCTGGCGGTAGGTCGCCACGATCTTCTCGATGTCCTGCTCGCGCAGTATGTTTTGCTTGGTGCCCTCTTCGTACTCGCGGCTGGCATCGATGAAGACCACGTCCTCGTCGTCGCTGCGGCTCTTGTCGAAAATCAAGATGGCCGCCGGGATGCCCGTGCCAAAGAACAGCTTTTCAGGCAGGCCCACGACCGCATCCAACAGGTTCTCCTCAATGAGCGCCTGGCGAATGCGCCCCTCGGCGCGGCTGCGGAAGAGCACGCCATGCGGCACAATGACCCCGACGCGGCCAGTGCCTTCTACGGCGGATTCGATCATGTGCGACAGAAACGCATAGTCGCCCCGCGACTTCGGCGGCAGACCGCGATGAAAGCGGTCAAACGGATCGGTCTTGGCGTCGGCCTTGCCCCATTTCTTGAGCGAGAACGGCGGATTGGCGACGACCACGTCGAAGGTCTCCAGCGTGTCGTTGCTGGATTTGAACTCGGGGCTGTTAATCGTGTCGCCCCAGGCGATCTCCGCGTGGTCCATGCCATGCAAGAACATATTCATGCGGCAGAGGGCCCAGGTGCTGCCGTTGCTCTCCTGCCCGTAGATCACCACATTGCGGTCGCCCACTTCCTCAGCCACCTTAATGGCGAGCGAGCCGGAGCCAATGGCCGGATCGTAGATGCGATCGCCTGAATCAGGATCGACCAGCTTTGCCAGCAGTGTAGACACCTCATCGGGTGTGTAGAACTCACCTCCTTTCTTCCCTGCGTCCGACGCAAATCGGCTGATCAGATACATGTACGCATTACCGATGATGTCTTCGGTGCCCACCACCGACGGACGAAAGTCGAGCACAGGCTTATTGAAGTCCTGAATCAGGTTCTTAAGGCGCCGGTTGCGATCCTTGGTCTGGCCCAGTGCGGCTTCCGAGTTGAAATCGATGTTGCGGAAGACCCCCTCCAGCTTGCGCTTATTGGCCTCTTCGATCTTCTCCAGTGCCTTGTTGATGACCTGCCCGATGTCGGGCGCATCCTTTTTGGATGCGATGTGGTCGAACGTCGCTTTCTCTGGCAGTACGAAGCGCTCACGCTCCATCTTGCGCTGGATAAGCCGCTCGTCGTCGTACTCCTCTTGGTACGATTCATAGTGGTCTTGCCACACATCGCTGATGTACTTGACGAAGAGCATCGTCAAGATGTAGTTCTTGTATTCAGCAGGATCGACCACCCCGCGAAAGGTGTCGCAGGCCTGCCAGAGCGTGCGATTGATTTCAGCTTGCGACGGTTTGCGATTCGTGCTCATTTGTATTTATTGGTTGCTTGAAGCAAAAGGTTTTCGATAAGGGCCAGACGCTTCTCTTTAAGCTCGCTCAGAAGCCTCTCTTCCTCATGAGCAAGTTGAGCCGCGTTAGCGATTGATCGTTGTTCGTCCAGCGGTGGGACAGGAACTTGCAGTTCGCCCAACACCCTCTTGTTGATAGATCGAATTTTTGAGCCACGACCCATCGCTTCGAAGTACGCCTGGGCTCGGCGATGATTTAGGTACCAAGACAGAAACCCCGCATCGAGGTTGTCTTGCGTGCGAATCACGTAAAGCTGGGATGATGCTACGAGATTATCTGCCTCAGTGTCGATGTGCGCTGCAACATTGTTCGTACCACGGGGCACGAAGAGCACATCGCCTGTCCGAAGTAGGTGGCGATCACTTGGCGTAATCTCATCACTTCGCTCTAACTTGGCGTAGGGAATCCCTTGCCCTCGGTTGAGGTCGCCTGCCGAGATCACTCGATATTGGCCCTTTGGATGAGAGTCCACGCGGCCACGGACATATCCTGTATGAAGGGACGCAAGATTAGCAAGAGAAGGCATAGCAGAAAAACATTAGGAAAGAAGAGACCCCGGCGGTGAGGTAGATGTACCCCACCGCCCATTCTGGATCTCTGGGTGATAGAGCCGCCAGTCATTTGAGGAACGACTGAAAAGCATTCGTGAGACGAGTTGGGCGCTGATAGTCCGTGTTCGCCTCAATCTCTTCAATGAATCGGTTAGCCACATCGGGCAAGAGATCAGATGCCTGGCGAAATTCTTCCGAGAGCCACCTATTTCGTTGCGAGTTGCTACCGTCCTTCTCCATCGCTTGGTTTAGCCGACGGTTAAGGCCGCGAATCACCACTTCGTAGTTCTGTGACTCGCAGCCTTTGCCAATGGTAGAAACGAGGTCGTCGGACTTGCCGTCAATGCCCATCGACTGAATAATTCGGCCGGCCTGTTTTTGAGCGTCGTTATTGAGCTTCTTGCGGCGAGCCTGGCGCTCTCGATCCGGTCGGTTATTAGGCGATGGCATAGAACCACCGCCTAACGGCTGGTTCATCTCCGTAATCTGGTCCTTGAGGTCGTCTGGGACCCGCACACCTTTTTCCCGTAGGCTGTCGATTACGGCCTCCAGGTTGTCGATCTCATCTCCAATCGCTTCGGGGTCGACACCTGGCATGCGGACAAAGATGTCGATGTTGAAGCCATCGACCGTTTCACTTGTCACTTCTGCATGCTCATCATCGCGTTCCCCCGTGGACTCGTCACTAGCGCTATTGCGATCAACGTCGTCGAGGTCTCGCAGGATTTGAGCCTGTTCTTCCTCGCGCTTGAAGTAGTCCCACTGTTCATCAAGGTCAAGTCCGACGTGGCCTACGACGTGGGCGATGTTGTCATCAGCATCGCCATTCGCAATGTGGCGAATCGCGCGGCCAACAAACTGTGCGTAAGGCAGCGTCGACCGGTACGGCCGAAAAATCGCAGCTACCGAAATGTTGGGGTTGTCATAGCCCTCACCGAGGATCCCCACATGTACGATAACATCGTACTCTCCGTTGTCAAAGTCATCAATGCGCTGATCGCGCTCGTCCTGAGTCATGCCGCGACTCGCGACATGCGTGGCCCGAAGGCCATAGCTTTCGAACAAGACTTCCAGCTCACGAGCGTGCCGAATCGAGCACGCCACGGCAATGATCTGGTGGAAGACGCCGCCTCGACGCTTCTCTTGCAAAATGGCAATCGCGCGTTCGGCAATTGTGCGGTTTGGTGGTTCTGAGAGAGCAACGCCACGTGAGAACCAAGTCTCTTCTTTTAGATCGAGGATCTCCTCGCGACCCAGAACGCGCTCTTCACCTTCAATCGTGAAGGTAATCTCGGAGGCTTGCGCCGTGGCCCGGACCACGTTCTTGATGTAGCCTGCCTTCATCGCTTCGGCGAGGCTCGTCGTGTGTACGGTTTCTGCTTGGATCTCCTGTCCGTCGGAGCGGAAGGGTGTTGCCGTTACGTAAACGCGCTTTGCGTTCGGAAACGCATCATTGACGTTTTGCCAAGACGAGGCCGGAACATGGTGGGCCTCGTCAACCAGGATCATGTCGAAAAAGTCTTGTGGAAAGAGGTGAAGCCACCCCTGAATCTGCTGGACATTCGCGACAATGATGTCGGCTTTCAGGCAGTCCTCAAGATTAACCTGTCCCTGTTTAAGGATAACCACACGAGGCAACCGCTGGTTAGAGTCGAGAACACTCCGTTTGCGGTAGACGCCATTAACAGGGTCTGAGAGCGTTTCCTCCAGCCCATTTTTGATTGTTAGGTTGGGAGCTACGACCAGAACACGGCCTTCTGCAATCCCAAACGGGACTGCGGCAATGACGAGAGATTTTCCAACACCGGTCGGAAGAATGACAAGAGCAGCAAGCGACCAGTCGCCTGTGAAGTGATCCTTCACGGCAATGTATGCCTCTTCTTGAGGGTTGCGAAGCTGGTCGTTTCCCTCAATATGTGCACTGCTGGTGTTAAAGTAGTCAACCAGTTCAGCCTTTCGCTTTTTCCGTAAACGGACGAGTGCCTTTGCACGAGAGGTTACTCGGTTTCCTTTTTTCAAGTTACACTCATGGCAGAGCGCCTGAAGGTTGAAGACTACTTCTTCTCCATGAAGCGACTTGGGGATAATGTGGTCCAGGTGCTGACGTAGCTTCGAGCCGTCAATGATTCGTCCGCACGACTGACACGTTTTGCCGTCGTGGAATTCAATGTACCGACGGACAACTGCTGGTATACTTCGATTGGTAGGGTCCATAGTTCGGATGGTTTAGTGTAAAGAAACAGACGCATAGCCAGAGAGGGATGCGCCGAACTTTTGGATACCACTACCGTTGTTCTGGTGCCTAAACCAAAACGGAAGCGGTCGTCGCAATTGTGCGGCGGCCCTTTCTTTTGTGTTGCGGAGTTTTATCCGTGTTCTGTGTTTGGTATAAAACTAACACATGACAGTTCCGCCCATAGGCGTGTAATAGGACTACTACACTGACACAAAAATATTGTACGTGTATTATTTGGAGCACAAAGTACTGTAAATAAGCAGCTTAGTCGTTTTCTCTACCAGCAGTAACTTAATCTCAATTTAACACTTCATATTTGCCGATATCGATTAGTTCTTGATCCTTCAAGTGCTCGTGGTACGCGACACAGCGGATGGTGCGCCCTCTGTAGTTGTCTGCTCCACTTGTGTAAGTACAGCGACCAGATTAAGAGAGGCTTGTATCCTATGTGATCAAGCTTTTGTATCGTGCCAAGTACCAAGTCAGTCTATGGTACGCTTCGATTCAAAGCCGGAGGTGCCCATCTTCTCAATGTACGTCACGGCCTTGAGGACCGTCTCAATCCCGATGGTAGGGAGCAGATCTGTGTCACGCTCGCCAGACTGTGAGGACGACTCATCTGTACCCGAACGGCCTTCATCCGAATGGCCTTCATCTGGATGCTTACCGTGTGCAGGTTCGCTTGCGGCTGCTGCGCCCGAGATGTGCCGGTATAGGTAGCGCTCCGAGAGGCTGTGCAGTCCGGCGCGGCGACACACGAGGTAGGCCACCGACTCGGCTTCAATCTCGCGCTGGGCACGCGTGAGGCTGCGCCGATCGGGCCACCAGTCGGTCTCCGTGCTGCCGAGGTGCCCGCAGAAGAGATGAGCCATCTCGTGTGCGAAGACGGCATACTGCTCCTCGGCGGTGTCTACTCCCGATGAGACGCGCCCTCCGCGAAAGCCCGCTCCGTTGACCGCGTTGTTGCGAGAGCGCGCTCGGTGAGGGTCTCCTTGATGAGGGGCTTCTTGATGAGAGTGTCCTTGACGAGATCCGTTCTTGTGAGATCCATTCTCATGAGAGCGCCCGTCGAATGCGGTTGTATCTGGGCCACGAAGCTGGGCGACGTGTGTGTAGCGGCTGGGGGCGTCAACGTGTGGCCCGTTTGGTGTAATGGATCCAGCCCGGTGTGCAGGCCACTCCGGGTTGAACACCACCTTGACGCGTTCCTTGTCCTCACAGTGCGCAACGGCGCGGCGCCAGGTGACCGGGTCCAGGCTTCCGTCTACCGCAAATGGTTCGGTGACGCGCTCGGGAAGCGACGTGCCGTTGTCGCCGGGTTCGGTGTCCTTTGCTGCGAAGACGAAGAGGATCGGGCCGAAGGGCTGGAGGATGACGCAAGGCCGGGCGCCTGTCTTCACGTGTCGCCCGAAGCGCCCCTGCCACTGGCTTTCGGTGGCGAAGTACATCGCTTCCGGGCGCTGTACGTGAAGCAGCGCGCTGTTAAACGGGGAGTAGTGGGACAGGCGCGCAATGAAGTCGAGGAAGGCACGGTAGTGGTCAGTGCGTCGCAGGCGCTGGGAGCGCTGGAAGAGGCGGCCCAAGGCATCGCGCTCGTCAGGATCGGGGATTGAAGGCATGTCGGGCATCACTTGTTAGACGTGTAAATGAGAGCAGAAAAGAAGGTTAGCGAACAGAAAAAACGGGCGTACATCGTTGATAAGGAGCGGTTACCCTGAAGGAAGGGTACCGCTACGCCGATGTGTGCCTCAACTGTACCACCAGTCATCAAAAGCAAGATCTTGATTGCTTGCTTAATTACTTACTTACTGCATTAAGTTGACTGGTTATATGATCAGGGTACTGCTTTCTGCTAAACAGGTGGACTGCGAGGAGACTATCCATGACTTTCGGTTTTGCCAATGTGGGGAGTCAATCCTGCTGCAGGTAACGCTGAAGAGCCTCAATCATCACGTCTTTCATCGATCTCTGTTCTGTGGCGGCACGGATTTTAAACTGGTGATGCAGACTATCCGGGAGGTCGACGGTGTAACGCGTTGTCGTTTCCTTGTCTTTATTCGACCTAACTGCGTCATCGAGACTCTTAGGACCTTTTTTGCTTTTGCCCCTATTGGCGGCGTTGCTGAGATCAGTCATGATTCAGTGCGTCTTTGATTCGATTGGTGAGTTCGTTAATCTCGGCATGTGCCTTGGCATCCGAAAGATCCAGGACACTCTGCCCTCGTCCTGCGGCTTCTGCATAAGCAACACGTTGACAGGTACCCGGCCAGACATCCATCTCAAATGTACTCAAAGCTTGCTCAGCACTTTTGGCAAGGCTGGTTCCTACGATAGACTGGCTGGTGACGATTGCTGCCTTCGGACTGCCTGTGAGTTCTTGGCGCGTCTTGATGATGTCGACTATCTCGCCCACTGCCCACAGATCCAAAGCAGATGGACGTACAGGTATAAGAACCAAGTCTGCTGACTTCACACTGGAAACATCCATCCGGCTCATCTTTGCGACGCCGTCGATAATTGCGTAATCGTAGCCATCCAGTTTTGGTAACTGCTCGTGCAGTGTAGGACGCTCGACAGAGAACGTAGCAGGAACATCGTGTTCACCCTCAATCGCAGTCTCGCACCAGTCCGAAGCAGACCCCTGTGGGTCGGTGTCAATGAGAACGACACCATGCCCCTGTAATTGCAAGCTCCGTGAGAGGTTGGTAGCGATGGTTGTCTTACCGACACCACCTTTGCGATTGAGAATCGCGATTGTATGCATTGCTTTGTCGTGTTTGATTACTTAATTGCTTGCTAATGTACTTACTGCATTACTGCAAACGTGTTTCAGTACCACCACGTATTCTGCGCTTGGGAAAGGCGCATCTGGGTGCTTTCATACAGATCTACAGGGCATCGAGATAGGTCCGCATGAGGCTTCTCACGTCGAGAAAAATACGGACTGTTGCCTCTTAACACCACTGGGAGAAACAGAGCTTGGCTACGCATAAATGGTCGTACTCCAGGTAGTATGCTTAAGTCAGTAGCGTGGAGGACGGCGGGATCGTAGGCAGAACAGGGTGTTGTACCGCATGCCGTTACACTGTAACTCGTGCCTCTTGCTGATGGCTGCCAGACTCAGTTGAGAAAGTCGGTGGCGTTAAGTGCTGTACTCACTGCGAATAGAGGAAGCAACTATAGTATTAGCGTTTGCGATCCAGGGCCTACGCCCATGGTACCCGACAAAACTCACATGTCCATTCACACATCCAGATTTTCGTCATTCTGAGGAGCGCAGCGAAGGCCGTAGGTCATGCCTGTTTGTACGAAGGGGCCGATAGGTCATCCCTTGGGGGAATCTCTTCGGGCTCAGCGGAACCAAGGGGGAATCGCTGCCTTTCTCCGTTCTGATTCCACCCATCCCGGAGCAACTTCCGGGGGATGACCTACAGGGCCCCCTCGCATGTGCTCAGGATGACGTGTTGGGCAACCGGGCATACCGATGCTGTGAAGGCTCGATCAGGTTTTGTCGTGTACTGTGGCCTAAGCCCAATACTTCAGTCCATTTGATTGTCGGTAGAAAACCTGCGGAGTAAACCGGATCGAACTACTTTTCAGTATACTTCCGTGCACTCCGCAGCGTGGTGTCGACCTCCCGCTCGGGCAGCGCCGGGCGGCAGACCAGTCGGTTCCACGCATGCACGATCGCCTCCACGGACACATCGCTTGCAGGTACGTCGCCTGTGGGTGCGTCGGCGCGCTCGTGATCGGCCGCACTCGCTTGGATGATCTGCTGCATCCAGCGACCGGTTCGGCGCCCGATGGCTGCAGCGCCGTCACCTTCGGGTATACCACCCCCATCACGCCCCATCAGGAGCGTCTGGACGCGCCGCAACGCGGCTTCAGGGTAGGTGGTGGCATAGAGCCCCATAATGAAGCACGCCTTATTGCGGCCCACGTAGGGGCACTCTGCGGCCTCGCCCCACGCCTCGGCCTCCCGAACCGGATCCATCAGCCGATCAATGACTCTCAAGCGGTCATTGTCTGGCGGATTGGGCTGCGAATCCCGTGTCGGCGGCGGCCGCGAAAAGTGGGGTTTCCAACAGTATTGGTTAACATGTAGGGCTGAGTCCGTGCGTTCTTTTTTTTGTGCGTCGGCGTTGGTGCGCAGCTGGAGCTTGTGGGGAGAGGCTGACCTCTGTAGAAGCTGAGTGACTGGGTGGTGGATAGGGTGGTGTTTTGTAACTTGTCCTTCTGTCAATAACAGATACCCGAGTCTCGGCGTGTATGGGGCCTCTTCGGGTTTTGGAAGCGTGAATCCGCTGTAGCGATTGTTGTCGCTGTGTCCGAAGAGGATGAGGGGATGTAGCTCCAGAAAGGTGTCTCCGGTGATGGCAATGCATCGCCCGCCGTGGTTCCGGTCGCTGCCGATCATGCGAATCATCTGGGTGGGGCGGCAAGCCGCGTCATCAATGGCAGCCCGCAGCTCCGGGTGATCGGTGCAGAGCTCATCAAAGAACTGGCTGAGAAGAGCCGATGCCGCCTCTGTGTCCTGATAGATGGGGCAGCCGACAGCACCGTGAGGGATGCGGACGTGACACCCGCGCCCGCCGGTGTAGCTGACGACAAGATGCGAAGGGTCCAGCCCGCATTTGATTAACAGGCGGCAGAGCGTTTGTGTGTGTTTGGCCGACGTGGCGGGATCGTCCCCGTCGATGTCGGCGATGATCCAGGGGACGGTGACGGCGCTATCGGGATGCCGGCGGGTGATCTCGTCTTCGCGCCAGCGCCCAACGGAGATGAAAGAAGGGCGGTCGCTGCCCTGCGTAGCAATGGACGTCTCCGAACGCCGGGCGTTTCGCGGCTGGTGGCGGGTCCACTGTCCGTCCTGTATGGTAGCTTTCCAGCCGTGGGTAAACCGCTCGTGGAGCGCCTCGCGGTGGGCATAGAGCGCCTCCGCCACCTGCAGCGGGTCCAGGTAAGGCTGGTGCCACGGAATCCTCGGGGCCGGGCCGGAGGCGCGTACCGCCCGGGTGGTCTGAGCGGCCTTTTCAGGAGGAGCAGACCGCAGCGCCCGGCTGGCTCGCCAGCGCTGCCCGTTGCGATCGCGGATCAGCTTGTTGGGAGAGGGGACCGCGGGCCCCAAGCGCTGCAGTAGGGGCCCCGGACGTTCGTCCCGCGGAGATTGACTAGGCGCCCGTCGCTTCGAAGGGGTTGGGGCTGTAGGGGCGGGGTCGCAGGGGAGCGTGTCGCCCTCTGCATGTGAGACGTTCGCTTTTGCGAGGCTCGTATCCGAGCCATGTGCGCCTGAGCCATGTGCGCTCGGGCCGCTCACGCGCTGCAGGGCCGGTAGCACGCGGTCGTAGAACGCCCGAAAGCCTGGGTCCGCCAGCGGATCCTGCGCCGGCAGAAGGCGCTTGTGGATGTGCCGGTAGAGGTCCTCGGCGACCCCTTGAATCGACTTGATAAAGGTGCCGGGCCGCCGCTCGACGAGGTGTTCGCGGCCGCTGTAGACGTTGACGTACTGATAGGCGCTGACGTATGGGCGGGCCGACGGCGGCGAGGCGGCATCGGCTGAGAAGACATCAGCCGAGAATGAGGGGTCGAAGAGGGGGCGTTGAGGGTCCTGCAGCTCGTGATCCGGTGATCGGGGGCTGGCCTGTGGGGGGCCCGCTTGTTGGCGACGCCGGAGCTCGTGATGCCGAAGCTGGTGATGCTGGTCGGCCACCGCCTGCAGGTAGGCCATGCGGCCCAGGGCAGGAGTTTCCAGGCGGAGCGTGTCCATGTGCGTCACAAAGCCCATCGCGCGCAGCACGGCCGTGGGTACGGCGCTGCTGTAGACCGGGCCCTGGCGATAGCTGCGCTCGGCGTCGATGACGTCCGGGCCGTCTTCCGGGAGGCTATCTTCCGGGAGGCCGTCTTCAGAGGGCCCGGCAGAGGAGCGAGCCTGCTGCTCGGGTGACCGGGGGGAGGCGGCCCCGCGACGGGCCCGCCGGCGCCGGGGATGAGGCACGTCAGGCCGCGACAAGCCGGGTGCGGAGGCCGAATCTGGCGCCCACGGGGCCCGGGGAAACCCCTCAGAGGGCCCGTCGGGGAACCGCGGGCATAAGCTATGATATGAGCACATGCACAGACGGCCGCCTTGGCGGCTGCATGTGCATGGGTGTTGGACGTTGTCCTCCGCCCGTTGCTGTGGGGCAGATGTACCACGATACGTCTGTCGCATAGTTGGCTTGCCTCGCTACCGTCTCTCGCTCGGGAAAGCAATCTGCGGTAGCTGTAGGTAAAAAAGTCTTCCAGGGGCCCCGATCTGTTGACTGCAGGTCGGGGTTTTCTGTGTTTAGGGCACGTTGGTCATGTCTTTTGGGTCTATGTGTACAATCATATCTTCGTGTACGATCATGTCTTCAGTCGGCCTGTCAGCCGTATTCCAATCCGTTGTGTTCAGGGCACCAGCGCGCCGTTCAGCGCGTAGGGGCTTTTTCACATCATGGGATAATGCACGCACAACCTGCGCTTGGGGTTCATGCCTTGTTCGCAGCGCGAACCCGTACCCGGAAGCGCTACGAGCTCGGCGCCTCTTCGCTCAGTGTCCCCTCAATCGATGCCTCCTCACGTGGGGCGTCCTCACGCAGCGCGTCGTTGATCCGCACCCGGCACGTCGTAAGCAGCGTCTCCACCTCCGCCTCGGTCAGGTCCGCCGCCTCCTCGATATGGCTGGGCAGCTCGCGGGCCGAGGCCGCGCAGGTGCCGACCGCCTCCGCCGCGCGCACCAGTACCTGCTTCAAGGCGTCCAGGGCGGGCCCGTCCCCGCGCTCAGCCAACAGCTCCAGTTCGCCCGCGATGTCGCTTGCGCGGCGCCCGGGCTCGACGACATCCGACAGCTCCGCTTCGCCGTTTTCTTGGAGCTTATGCCACACCGACTCCGGCAACAGTTCCTCGGCCTTTGCCATCGGGACGTCGTAACCGCCGAGGCGTTTGCCGCCGACCTGCCAGACCGCCCAGTCGGCGACCGGCTCGCCCTTGGACTTAAAGCCCTTGCGGACGG
>CAZBTM010000012.1:0-23530 GCA_964494425.1 uncultured Rhodothermales bacterium
GGAGGCTGGCTCTTTGAGCAGTTCTGCGACCGCGTGCTCCCCAACGTGCCCGAGACCGAGCTCGTGATGGTGTCGGATACGGTGTCGGAGGCCTGCCGGACGCACCCAAACGTGCGCGTGCTCGACCGTCCCGACGATGACACGCTCGCCGCCTGGTACCGGCGTGCCTGGGTGTTTGCCTATCCGAGCGTGTATGAGGGATTCGGCCTGCCCTACATCGAGGCGATGGCCAGTGGCACGCCTGTCGTGGCGTCGCCCAATCCGGGGGCCGACTATGTGCTCGATGGCGGCACGTATGGCGCCTTGGTCGATGACGACACGTTTGCCTCCACGCTCACGGCACTGCTTCGCGACGATGAGCGACGCCAGCACATGGCCGACCGGGGCCTTATTCGGGCATCGGAGTTTTCATGGGCTGCGATTGCTACCCACCATGCCGCCGCCTATGCATCCCTCATAAATAAACCATTGCAGGTCTCTTGATCAAAGCTCTTGGGCACTGCCTAACCTACTGTTTAACTGCTGTTTCTTATGTCTACCGATCGCATTAACCTGATTTATGTGGCCAGCATTGGGCGCAGCGGCACCACGCTGTTTGAGTCGATGCTGGGTGCGCACCCGCATCTGCAAACGTGTGGCGAGGTGCATCTGTGGCCGCACGAAATCATGATGGGGGGCGTGCGCCCGTGTGGCTCGGGCCACTACGTGCAGACGTGCCCGTTCTGGCAGGAGATGGAGGCGCGCGTGGATCCGCTGCACCAGTCGGGGCCGCAAATACACTACTTTCGCGAGCATCACGACGGCGGGCGCACCGTGCGCTGGACGCGCTGGAACGACTTTGAGCCGGGTCCGCTCGCGCCCCACGTACAGGCACAGATCGACCAGTACGGCGCCAACAACGACGCGCTCTTTCGGCACTTTCGGGATCTGGTCACCGAGCACACCGGTCGGCGTCCGGAGTGGATCGTAGACGCTTCGAAAGATCCGTACCGGCTGTTGTGGCTGCTGCGGTCGGGGCGGTTCAACATTAAAGTGGTGCACATGGTGAAGCATCCGTGCGGGTTTGCGTACTCGGTTACGAAACCGTGGGTGCAGTCGTCTGCCTGGTCGAGCACCATGCCGCGCCTCTACTACACCGCGCGGCAGTCTACGGCGTGGGTCATTCAAAACCACCTGTTTGGGCGCATTGCAGAGCATCATCTGAATGCCGATGACTACCTGCTGATGCAGTACGAAACGCTGGCCTCCGCGCCCCACGATACGTTCGAGCAGGCCTGCCAGATGATTGGCGTGCCCTACGTGCCCAAGGCCGTGACTGACTTCCGCAACGGCAGCCAGTTTACCATTGCGGGCAACCCGATGCGCTACGAAGACCGCGGCATTGAGCTGGATGAGCGCTGGAAACGCGACCTTCCGCCCTCCAGCCGCTCGCTGGCGCGCACCATCACCACCGTCAACCGCCGTTCGTTTGGATATGCCTGACCCTATGCCCCTCTCTACGTCCCAGCCAACCACGGCCCGTTTCCTCGAAAGCCCGCGTGCCTCGCTGCGCGTGTGCACCGTGGGCATGGACTGGTTTCCGGAGGCGCCCGGCAACGGCCTCGACCGTATGGTGCATGGTCTGGCGTCGCATTTTGCGGATGCGCAGATCATACATCGCACCTGGGTTACCGGCGAGCCCCGCCATGCAGGGCGCCCCGATGCTGTGCACGCCTTTGCACGCGGAAGCGACCCGCTCCCCGCTCGGCTCTGGGCTGCGCGCACGCACATCGGTGCCGACCTGCAGCGCGGCGACTACGACGTGCTGGCCTGCCACTTTGCGCTGTACGGCTGGCCGCTGCCCCCCACCAACCTTCCCTTTGTTATGCACTTCCACGGGCCCTGGGCCCTGGAGTCCGACACCGAGGGCGACCGCTCGGTGCGCGTACGCCTGAAGCATGCCGTGGAGCGCCGCGTGTACCAACGCGCCGACCGCTTCATCGTGCTCTCTGAGGCGTTTCGCGCCGTACTTGTGCGCCGCTACGGGGTCGATTCCGATCGGGTCCACGTCGTTCCTGGCGGCGTGGATTCCGATCGTTTCCATGCCGGTTCGCCTCGCGCTGCCCGTGCAGCGCTGGGCTGGCCCCCCGACCGACCCATCGTGCTCACGGTGCGCCGCCTGGCGCATCGGATGGGTCTCTTCACCTTACTCGACGCCGCCGACCGCCTGCGCCACAGCCATCCCGACGTGCTGGTGTGCATTGCCGGTACCGGTCCGCTTCGTGATGATTTGCAGCACGCCATCGACGAGCGTGGACTCCACGACCATGTGCGCCTGCTCGGCTTCCTCCCCGACGCCGACCTGCCGCGGGCCTACCAGGCGGCTACGCTCAGCGTGGTGCCCACCACCGCGTGGGAGGGCTTCGGCCTAACGACCGTCGAGTCGCTGGCCTGCGGCACGCCCGTGTTTGTGACTCCCGTAGGCGGATTGCCCGAAGTGGTGCGCGACCTCTCGCCCCGCCTTGTCTTGCCGGATACGTCGGCGGAGGCGCTGCACGATGCTCTCCACCAAACCCTGCACGGACGTCTCGCGGTGCCCGGTGCGGCTTCCTGCGCAGCGTATGCGCATGACCGCTTTGCCTGGCCGCAGATTGCCGCCGCCACGCGCCGTGTCTACGACACCGCATGCGCAGCCTGATGGCCTCCCGTTTCCCCTTGGTGACTCCAATGCCTCCTCGCATCCTCTTCGTTGACCACAGCGGCGCCCTGGGCGGGGCCGAGCTCTTTCTGCTCGACCTGGTGCGTCCATATGCAGACGCCAGCACCGTGGTCACGTTCGAATCCGGGCGGTTTACCGAGCAGTTGGAGGCGCAGGCGGTGCCCTATCGCGTTCTCGAATCCGGCGCGGCGCTCCAGCGCGTGCGTAAAAACGGCACCTGGATGCAGGGGCTGTACGTGCTGCCCGCACTTGCTCGCACCGCACAGGCGGTAGCCCAGCAAGCTCGCTCGCACGACGTGATTGTCGCCAACTCCCAGAAGGCCCTGTTGCCTGCCGCCTGGGCCGCCCGGCGTACCGGCACGCCACTCATCTGGATGGTGCACGACCTGCTCACGCCCGAGCACTTCGGCTGGATGCAGCGCCAGCTTGTTACCCGTATAGCCAACGCCAGCGCGGCCCTCGTAGCCGTGAACTCCCGCGCCACCGCCCGTGCCTTCACCGATGGCGGTGGGACTGGACCGATCATTGAGATTCCGAATGGTCTTGACGCGGCCCCGTTCGAACGCGCCCGACAGAACGATTCCCGGGCGCTCCGATCGGCGCTTAACCTGCCCCACGACGCACCCGTGCTGGGCGTGTTTAGCCGCCTGGCCGAATGGAAAGGCCAGCATGTGCTGCTGGAGGCGCTGCACGACCTCCCCACGGCCCACGTGCTCATTGTAGGCGAGGCAGCCTTTCCCGGCGATAAACCGTACGCCGAGCAACTTCGCACGCAAGCCCATCACCCGGCGTTGCGCGGACGCGTGCACTTCGCCGGACACCGCGCCGACATTCCCGACCTTATGGCGGCCTGCACTCTTATCGTGCATACCTCCACTGCCGCCGAGCCGTTCGGGCGCGTGGTGGCCGAGGGGCTCCTTGCTCGCCGTCCTGTGGTGGCCACCGATGCAGGCGGCGTTCCAGAAATCATTCGTCCCCAGCATAGCGGACTGCTCGTGCCCCCGGGCGATTCTGCGGCCCTGGCTGCCGCCTGCCAGTCACTCCTCGACGATCCGGACTGGGCCGCTACCCTCGCCCACACGGGCGCTGCCGACGTGCGCACGCGCTACGGATTAAAACGTATGCATGCGCAGTTTGAAGAGGCACTGCATCGCGTGCACCCGTCTGTACGCATCGCAGCATAACCCGACATGGCGTCATTGCCGCGATGACGAGCTATTATTATTTGTCTTCCCCGTTTGTATCCCCTCTTTGTGCTCATACGCCCATGTTTACGACCTTAAAAGAACGCGCTTTACAAACCAAGTTTGAGCTCCGCTCCCGCTGTGCAGCTACACCATGGCTGGCCCCGCTCCATCAAGCCACCGTGTGGTGGACGCAATGGAAGATGCGGGGGCACATCGACCTGCGCGAATGCCAGGTACAGCCCGACACGGAACTCGTCATCGATGGATTTCAGGGGTCGGGTAATAGCTTTGCCACCGTGGCGTTCAAATCGTGCCAGCAGCGCCCGGTGCGGTTGGCGCACCATCTGCACGCTCCGGCACAGATCATCAAGGCGGTGCGGCAGGATGTGCCCGTGCTGGTTACGCTTCGTGATCCGTCGGATGCGGTGGTGTCGCTGATCAGCCGTTGGCCGTATGTCGGACTGGAGCAGGGCCTGCGTGCCTACATCCGGTTCTACGAAGCGCTCACCCCGTACCTGAACCGGATGGTCGTGAGTCCCTTCGCGATGACCACCGGCCCCATCGACCAGGTGTTCGACGCCGTGAATGCTACGTTTGGGTCCGATTTTGCTGTCTTTGACCCGACCGAAGCGAATGTAGCGCGCATCCGCTCGAAAACGACGCTCGATGCCGAAGCTGAGACCCAGCGTTGCCGTGACAAGGCGGCCTTGCGCGCCCAGATAACCGATCCTCGCTACCGTGCGTTACGCGGCCGTGCTGAGGAGATCCACGCGCTGTGGCAGCAACGCGGCGTATCCGACCGGCGCCGTGCCCTGTCGTCCTAAACGCTCTCGACCGGCGCCTGCGACCTTTTTGCATCTCTCCATACCATCTGCCTCCATGATTAACGTAGGAACCGACCCCATTCAGAACTGGATATTCGTGACCGGCAGCATACGGAGCGGTTCTACATTCCTGGCAGACGTGCTTAGCACGCCGCTGTCGGTCGATTACATTCACGAGCCGTTTAACGTGCGCTGTGGGATGCCGGGCATGGAGAAGCGTTACCAGTACATTGCCGAAACGCTGGAGACGCCCTCCATGCGTGCCCTGGACCACCACATCCAGCGCCTGATGACGTATGACTTCGACTTACGTACGTTTTACAGTGCCAACGACCCGGCCCACCTCAAAGCAATAAAGCAGCTGGTAGGTAGCCGGGGACCGTTTTTCCTGCGGATGGCGAAGCTCAACGTGCTACACCGCCATTGCGTCGTCAAAGACCCTACGTCCCCACTCATTGCACGGCACCTACACACCGCGTATGGCTTCACGCCCGTGATTATCGTGCGGCATCCGGCATCCCTCGTGGCCAGCTTTGAGCGCGTGTCGTGGTGGCCGCAGACGCAGAAGCTGCTTGAGCAAGAACCGTTCGTGCGCGACTACATCTGCAGCGACGACCGCGCGCACTACGAGGCGCGGGGGCAATCGCCGCTGGCCGACGCGTGCTTCCACTGGCTCTTCACGTACCGTACGCTCTTGAGCTGGGCGGGGGCGCTTGGGTGGCCCGTCGTTACGCATGAGGAGCTGTGTAGCCAGCCGGTTGCGGTCTTCCAGCGGCTGTACAACACGCTGAATCTGCCGTGGTCGTGTCTCGTGGAGCGGAAGATTCGCCGTCGCACCCAGGCCAGCAACTCGCCCGAAGCCAAACAAGGACGCGTTCAGGACTTCAGCCGCGATAGCGCACAGATTTTTGAGATGCGCCGCGATTCGCTGACGACTGAACAACGTCGTATCATATTCGACATTACCAGCGATGTGGCGCTTCAGTTGTATTCGCGGGCCAGCTTCAACCTGCCGGGTATGCCGGCTCGCACGGCAATGCCATAACCCCCACAGCGGCCTGCTACAGGCGCATTTTCACGAGCGCGCCTCTACCAGTCCTGGATTTTCTGTCTTTCCCCTGATGGGTAAAAATGTGACCGATATTCAGTCTGCCCCTCCGTTCATCGTCCGTGCCGATGCTGCTTGGCACGCGCCGAAAGAAAAATAACCGTTCCCAACGGTCTCTTCATCTGCAAAACACCCGCCCGCAAACCAGGGGGATTCGTAACAAATGAGATCCGCTTGATAGAAAACAGTACTCTCTTTCGGATCCATCTGCATAATAGTGATACGTTGGTGGATCTATGTTCGCATATCTTGCACATGTTGGGATCATTGGTATGGACGCATCTACCCATTCAGGAGCAAAGACGAACAGATATCCGGTTTCACATGGCATCCACAAAGCGGGCAGAGTAGAGACTCCGTCCTCTGCGGGTCGTGATATACGCCAATGGTGCAACATGGTATGCCCCTTGAATGAGTACGTGGTGCCGTCAGGAAGATTGCTTGGCGGATGTTCACCTGCTTATATTTGACGGTTACTATGATTGCGACTTCCTACTTATCGTACCTGCGCACAGCGTGGAGCAATACGAACCGTACGCTCCACACGTTGGTCCTGCTTGCGTGCCTGGTGGCCCTCATGGCCGCCGCCGCATTCCAGTTAACTGTCGTATCGACGAGCGACACCGAACCAGTCGTCTTTCCCATTGAGGTCATGGGCCCCGACGGCTACACGCGTTCGGTATCGCTTCAGGTGTCGGAGGCAGGGGCGGCCTCGCACGTGTACATTCGGGCCCACTCGATTGGCTATCCGTACCACCACACCGACATACGCGGCTACGATGCCGACAAAGCGTCCATTCGCCTGAATGGAGGCACCTGGCTCGACATCAACAACAGCACCGTTGAGTGCGAGGAGCCCGAGGCCAGCGTGCGATGCATCGATGGCCCTATGCACACGGTGCGCTTTCGCATCCCCCTGAATGACCTGGGCGCGGTGCAAGAGGGGCAGAACGTGGTGCAGTTTCGGATGAACTACCCGACTGGCAATAACGGGCTCGGGGATCCGTCGATGGGCTACCGGATTCTGGCGCTTGAGGTGCAATCAGCAGGGAACGCCAATCTCTCAGATGATACGCCAACCACGTGGGACGACCCCGGCAACTGGACCGCCCCCGAAGGCTACAACGACGCGGCCTCGGTCGAGGCTGGACGCGAGTTGTGGAATCAGCGCAACGCGCTGGTGGAAGGCTGGAACGGCCCGACCATCCGCGCCTCATGCAACGACTGCCACGTGGAAGGCGGGTACGACTTGCAATACTTTGCCTACTCGAACTACTCGATTGAGCGACGCAGTGCGTTCCACGGGCTGAGCGAAGCCGAAGGTAAGCAGATAGCCGCCTACATCCGCTCCATTGACATCAAAACCTCGGATGGTCAGACCATCGACCCGCCGGGGCGTCCGTGGCAGCCGCCGTATCAGCCCGGTCCTACCGCCATTGCTTCGCGCAATGAAGGCGCCCCTCGTTCAGCCGGTCAGTCGGTGGATGCAATGGACCAGACGTACTGGGCCGCAGGCGCTGGCACCGAGTGGGTGCTGGAGCGCGACTCCGAACTGCGCGACTTTGCCTTCCCGAACGGCATCACTCCAGAGGCTTTCTCAATTGACGGGTACACAAACATGCGCGAGATGCCTGTCAGCATCCAAATGCCCGACTGGAACGAGTGGCTCCCCGAGTTTCACCCGCTTGACGTGTGGGGCAATGCGTTTGAACAGAGTGATGCTTGGGATTGGTATGTGAACGAGGTACCCAACCTGGTGAATGAAGATCGTCCGTGGCGTGTGGCGGCATCGGCTGAGCGTGCATCCCAAAGACTCTGGCGGGAGATCAAAAACGATTGGGCTCCACCTGGGGGATCGCCCGCGCCGTATGATTACGAGATTGCGCGGCAGGTGCCCATGAAGTGGGGCCTGGTGAAGACCTTCGAAATCTTTCAGCCGAATCATAATGAGGAGCAGGCCCAGGAGCTCTACGGGGAGAACGCTGAACCGCGGCAGTGGACCAGTTTCTCGCGGGTGATGTTCGACATGGCTCCGCATATCATTGGGGGCAAAGGGTCTCAGGGCGGAATCATGGATCTGTACCACGACACCGCGTGGTACCAGCATCAGATTACGCTAAACCCAGGGTCGGCTTTGACGACCAGGCTGAAGCCGGTAGACTGGAAGTACCACTACCAGCATCTCTCGGCAGTGAACGATCCTGAGTGGAATTACTGGCGCTACCTGGTGTCGTACATGAAGATGGTACAAGTGGCACACACGGTACCAAACGACTACTCTGACACCGAACCGCGAGGCTGGTATCTGCGGCACCTAACACCCGCCATTGCCGACAAGGCCCACTTCTGGGCCGAACCACTCCGCGCCATGCCCAACGACGAGTACCGCCGTGCGCTTAACGTGATTATGCGCGCGTATGCCGATGGCATCACCAACACCAATATGAACGACTGGGCGCGGCTGGCCGACGACCAGTATGGCATTGAGCCGGAATCGCATGTACCGCGATATATGAACAGGTACGACCGCACCACCTACGCCGACCACTTCTGGACCGCCCTCCAGAACTTCGGCGAATACGGGGTCGCCTACGAGGTGCTCTATGACCTGGCCACATGGGCCAACGAGGCCTGGCCCGCAGGCAACTGGATGGGGCACATTGCGCCGTATCAAGACAACCCGCCCATTGACGATGCCCCTCCAGCCCCTGAACAGACTGTAACGCTGAATGCGGGGTGGAATGTTATCTCCACACGCATGATCGCAGAACCGCGTCCGATGGAGGAGGTGCTCGCCCCCATTCTTGACGAGGTTATTCTCGTGAAAGACGACCGGGGCCGCCCGTTTAGTCCGTCGTACAACCTGGATGTGCTCAACACCTGGATGCCTGACGAAGCATATCAGGTATACGTGACGAGCGCGGTCGATCTGTCAATTGAGGGCACAGCGCGGCCCGCCAACGATCCGGTGGATGTTGTGCAAGGATGGAACTTCATTCCGTACCTGCCAAGTGCCCCCCTCGGCGTCGAGGAGGCCACCGCCAGCCTGGGAAGCGACCTCATCTTCATGAAGGACGTATCGGGCAACATCTATATGCCTGACCCCGACACCCCCGTTAACACGATCGACCAGATGGAGCCGGGCAAGGGCTATATGGCCTACGTAACTGCTGATGGTATACTGGAGTACCCATCAGCAGACGCAAGCGCCGCTCAGCAACTGCACGCTATGGCACGGTCTGAAACCGCATCGGGGGAATCGGGAGGATACGAGTCTTCGGCTGTCTTGGTGGCTACGGGTACCGAGTGGCCCGCCGATACGCGTGTGTGGGCCGAAACCGAATACGGCGAGCGTGTAGGACACGGACGCGTTGCTGATGGCGCTCTCGTGGTGCCTGTGCGTGGTCCCAGCTCGGTGGCCGATGTGCCGAGTGCCCAACCTGGAGACGCGCTCACCATCTACACGCAACGCCCCGGTGAGGAGGCCCACGCTGTGTCCGTCAACGACATACGCAACGTGCTCACGGACCGGGCCCACGAGACGCTTACCTTCGCGCCACAGGCCGTGTACCGGGCACGCGTAGAGGTCCCTGAAGCTACAATGGACTTTGCTGTAGCCGGCCCTGCCCCGAATCCTGTACGCAGCCAGAGCACTATCTCGCTCACCGTACCGGAGGCTACTCACGTACGCATTGAGGTGTACAACACGCTCGGGCAGCGCGTGGCTACTTGGTTCGATCGCCAGCTGCAACGCGGAGCACACGAGGTAACCGTCGATGCGAGCCAGCTTGCCAGCGGGACGTACTTCTACCGCGTGAACGCCGGGCCCCACACCGAATCGCGCCGCGTTACGGTGGTCCGATAGCTGCACGGGGAGACCGTAGCTACAGCACCAACCATGCTGCATCCGTTAGATCTCTACAGTAACGTTCCTCATTGTGTGGCACGTTGCCCCATTGGTGGGTAGCGTGCCACACAGTGTTGCGGGCACGATCTGACTCGATCGTAATGCGCCTGCCTACACCATTTGGCGTATGACAGATGCGCTATCTGATTGCATCTGTGTCTACCGAAGATCTAAACGTGTTCTATTGTTGGTCTTTCGCACGCACCGCACGCAACCGAACGCGACGTTGGCGCGTGCGATTGCGTACGTTGCTTATACCAAATGCAAGACTTCGATGTACACGTTTGGTTGGAGGCCGCCCAGAATATCCGTACCCCACGAGCACTCGGTCACTGCGTTCCCAGCGCTTTGCTCCTGATCCCAGGCTAAAGATTCACAGCCCATAGCCGGGGCCCGCTTGCGTCCCCGGCAACATTAAAGCGCGATTGGCTTCCCCCCTTACAAACACCTGTATGATGATCCTACGCAGATGGTATTATTACGTCACGTAGCATGACGTGGCATGTTTTCGCTGTGTACAGATGCCCTTCAGGGCAACGCGCTCGACTTTTTCTACCATTTATTTCTACCATTTATGAGGTGATCTATGAACACAGCGACATACCTTCGTACCATAAAATCAGTCGTTTGGAGGGCAGTCCTTATCTTAGCTTGGAGTGCTTTTTCTTTCGTGGGGAAGACAGCGTACGCACAGTCGTCCCCGTTTACCACCTGCCCCGCAGAACCGAACGCCAACAATGCCACCGTGCGCTTGGAGGAAACCGTAAACGTGGAGTTTCCTAATGGCGCCACTCAGTTCAGCACGGGCGACGAGATTGCCTTTTTCACCAGCTCGGACGTTTGTGCGGGTCGCACCGTCTGGGACGCGGATAACCCGGACAGCCGCGTGCTGTCGATTTCTGGCCCCAGTGCGGTTGGTTCAGAGGTAGATGGCTATGCCAACGACGAGCCCCTGCAGCTTAGCGTATGGCAAGCCAGCACCGACCGTCGCTTCGACGTAGCTCCATCTGACATTGGCTATACGTCTTGCGATGGTAGCGACCCGCTCTGTCGCGACGACGGACGCTACGAGAATGATGTCATTTTTACTGTGGACGCCATTGGAAGCGGGGTACTTCCCGTTGAACTGAGCAGCTTCACGCTGCGCCTACGTGGCGACCGTGCGCAGGCCATCTGGCGCACGGTCAGCGAAACCAACAACAGCGGGTTTACGATCCAGCATCGGCGCGACACAACGCATACCTGGAAGGCCTTGGGCTTTGTGCCCGGACGCAGCACGACCACGACCCCGCAAAGGTACGATTTCACGACCGACCCGCTGGCATACGGCACGCATCACTTCCGGCTGTTGCAGCACGACCACGACGGAACCACTGCCGAAATCGCGACTCACGCTGTTGTTCGCCGGCTAACAGAAAGTCCGTTAGTGCTATCCATTGCCCCCCAGCCAGTGCGCAGCCAGGCTACACTCACCCTTACAACAGCGACTGCCCAGCCTACGCGCGTTGACCTCTTCGACCTGCTTGGGCGCCATGTGCAGCTGCTATACCACGGGCCACTGTCGCCTTCTACCCCGCATACGATTATGCTTAATACAGCAGGACTCTCCTCAGGCCAGTACATTGTACGGGTACAAAGCGGAGGCGACCATCTTACCCGGCGTGTGGTTGTGCTCCATTAACAGGGTCCATACGTCTTCTCATCGCCCTCACAGGGCTTCTTCACGAGCGAGCACCTTATGCCGCCTTCTGTATGCCGCTTGTGAACGCATGTGCCTGTGTCCGCTGGTGCACAGGCGGGAGGGCTTCCGGATCGTAGTGCGGCTCCCACACGCACCAGGGGGCCTGTCCTTGCTCCCAAAGCGTCGTAAGGTGCTGGTTGTCACGCAGCGTATCCATCGGATGCCAGAACCCGGTGTGTCGATAGGCTGTCAGTTCGCCATCGTGGGCCAGCTGTGTAAGCGGCTCTTGCTCCCACACCGTATCGTCGCCTTGGATATAGTCAAATACCTCAGGTTCTAAGACGAAAAAGCCACCGTTTATCCAGGCGGCGCCATCGGCTGGCTTTTCACGGAAGCGGCGGATGGTGTCGCTCCCCGGCGTGAGCGTGAATGTGCCAAAGCGTCCCGGCGGCTGCACCGCTGTGAGCGTAGCGCAGCTTCCCTCTGCATGGTGATGCGCCACAACGGCACGCAGATTTACATCGCTTACGCCATCGCCGTACGTGAGGCAAAACGTCTCATCACCTACGTACTCACGCACCCGTTTAAGGCGGCCCCCTGTCATAGTGTGCAGCCCGGTATCCACCAGTGTAACCCGCCACGGCTCCACCCGATTGTTGTGAATCGTAGTGCTGCCCCTGGCAAAATCGTAGGTCACATCGGCCTGCATTGCCTGGTACTCGGCGAAGTACCGCCTGATCACTTCCCCCTTGTATCCACAGCAGATGATAAAGTCGGTGATGTCATGAGCCGTGTACATCTTCATGATGTGCCACAGAATGGGCTGTGGCCCAACGGGCACCATGGGTTTCGGTCGAACGGCTGTTTCCTCGGCGATCCGGGTGCCAAATCCTCCGGCAAAAATAACAGCTTTCATGGGATATTAGACTGAATGGCCAGGGCAGTGGACTATTGGTGATGATTCAATGGTACGTGACGGTGGAAACATGCCGGTAGCCGGAAGGCTTGTGCCGAATGCCTTCAGTGCTGGAAGCGCCGCTCGGCACAGACGTCTCCGGCAGGAATGGCAGGTCAAATTATTAATTGTTCTCCAACCGGTCGAGCAAGATGAATATCGAGAGGACGGAGGCTGCCGTACCCGCAACTTGATTCAGGTCACGCCATGACAGGCGACGGCGCGTGCGGGTCTCAATCACAAGGACATCACGCTCACGCAGTTCAGGAAGCGTTACGCTTCGTGAAAACACGTCTTCGAGACGCGCTTCGAACTCCGGATCGCCGCTACGATTGCCGTTGCGGAAGAGCCGAAGCGTATGGATCTGCCGGCGTTCGGGGTTCCGCTCATCAAGTCCGACGCGAGAGGTGGCACTCACCACCTCAAGCATCGACAACCCTTCTTCGACGGTCCAGACACCGGTCTGCGCATTCCCCCACACATAGATGGTGATGCGCGGCATACCGGGCCGTCCGTAGTCCTGGATAGCCGGGTTCTCCCCAAGGTTTTGGGCGTAGGCTCTGGCTCCGAAAAGCAGTGGAAGCAGTAGTAAAGCGAGTAGGAGAAGCGCCGATGTGCGACGCACGTTGGATTCGATATTATTCATGGTTGGGATACGTTGGGGGGTGTAACGGAAGAATGAGAGTTTGCCAGATACGCGTGCTGCGATCCAACGATGGTTACCACTGCACAGAGCCGTATTCTCTTTCGCAGCAGCGCCGTTTAGCGATTTAGGGGTATCTATTCCCGAGCTCTCAGATCGCGTCCGGGATAACGGGGCTGGATCAGTACGAGAGATAATATGCCCTACAGAGACGCTCCAATGGCCGGTGCACCTGTAGGCACGAACGCGGCCCGATCACGCCTCTGCGGTCGGTGCATAATCATATGCGTTGTTGTACCCGTAGCCGTATGCATAACTACTATGGCTCTTTGCGGCATCGAATCGGTTAAAGATGATACCTGCCAACGGTACATTGACCCCAGCAAATGTCTCCTTCACCGCCTTCAGCGAGCGCATATCGGTCTTATTGGCTGATGCTACAACCAGCACCGCATCGCAGAGCGAACTCACTACCAGTGCATCGGTCGCGCCAAGTACCGGAGGCGTATCAATAATGACCACGTCGCAGCGTGAGCGCCCAAGCGCTATTAGTTGGCGCATACGGGACGAGTCGAGCAGCTCCGTAGGAGGCACCTTCACCGTGCCTGCAGGCACGTAGTAGAGATTTTCGATAAACGTGCGCTGCACAATTTCGCGCTTCGTGCTGTCGGTGAGCATTTCAGCCAGGCCGGGCGAGCGGTTTACGCCCAACATCTTATGCGTGGTAGGACGCCGCAAGTCTCCGTCAATGAGCAGCACCTTACGTCCGCTCAGTGCAATGGTGATAGCCAGATTAACGGCCGAGGTGCTTTTTCCATCGCCCGGTTCAGGGCTCGTAATCATGAGCACCTCGGGCATGTCTTCTGCGTTAGTCTGCGCAAACTGCAAGTTGGTACGGATGAGCCGGTAATTTTCGGTAACGGGCGACCACGGGTTGAGCAGCGGCATCAGCGCGGTGCTCAGCTTGCGCCCATCCACCTCAACCGACGTTCGGCCATTGAAGGAGTTCTTGATCTCTTTTTTCATGTCTGGAATAACGCCTACCAGGCTAAACCCTTGACTTTGAATGTCTTCTGGGTCATAGATCTGCCAGTTCATAGCTTGGCGAATAAACGCACCTCCAATTCCGAAAGCCAATCCTAAAAGCAGACCTAAGATGAGATTCTGCTGCATGTTTGGACTTACCGGGAGCACCGGAATTGAGGCACTACGAATGACTTGCACGTAACCCAGCTCCGATTCCTCGGTCACAATGGTGCGCTGCAGTTCTCTTGCAATGTCTTGATAAAACTGTTCAGCTTGATCCAGACGCCGTGCCAACTGCTCACGCTCCACCGTCTGCTCCGGAATCTGCTCAATACGGCCTTCATACCCTGCAATCCGGTTATTGAGACGATCAACCTGGCCTTGAAGCTGACGTACGGCTGCTTCTTGCTCATCAATACGAGCACGCAGTTCGGTAAGACGCCCCAGGGCAGCTCCTTCGCCGACCTGCACAGACGGATCGGACGCCAGTTCGACCAATTCGGCAGTCAGGCGCTCTTTACGGTCGTTCAGGCCTTCGATCTGCGTTTTGATCTGGTTGAGCTCGCGCACCTGCGATTCATTCCCCCGCAGTTCAGGGTTATTAATATAGTAGGGCTCGGCCTGCGCCTCCAGATCGGCAATCTGCTGGTCGAGTGCCGCAATACGGTTTTGCATCGACTGCACCGACTGCTCGCCTTCGACATCGGTACGAAAGCTCTCCTCGGCTTCAGCCAAGCGATCCACGAGCATATCAAGCGTGCGTTGTTCTTCCTGCAGCTGGAACTCCAACTGGTCGCGCTGTCCCATCATCTCTACATAGTCAGTAGCCACGCGGCCTCCATCTTGTCCTTCAATGGCGACGGCATTCCGCCGGGCAAACTGCTGCCACTCACTCTCGACCTCAGAAATGTCTTCCTGACGCTGTTCTAACTGAGTTTCCAGAAAATCGCGTGCAGCAGTCACTCCAGCGCGCGCCGACTCGCGGCTGTATATGCGATATGCATTGGCATAGCTGTTGGCGATAGCAGCCGCCTCTTCAGGGTATTGACTCCGTGCAACGATGCGAATCAGGCTCTGCTCTGGCTCGGATTCAAACTCAACCATGTCAAAAAGACGTATCATCGCCTCGCTATCAGACAGCGACTCGCCTTCTTCGGCTTCAAAGAGCAGAAACGGCGTATCGGCGGTGTCCGCTACGGTGCGGAGCGTTGTTACAACTCGCATGGCCAACGATCCGGAATTGGCCAGAATGCCAATCTCGTTTTCGAGCTCAGGCTGCATGTCAAAGCGCACGGTCTCTGCCTGATTGGACTTCTCTACCTGCACGGTGGAGGCCGCTTCGTACTCGGGCGCCACCATAAACGTATAGCCTGCAAAGGCAGCAATCATTGTCAGACAGGTGCCTACAACGATCCATTTGCCTCGTTTAATGGTGTGCCAGAGCGTGTTTAGGTCTACTGCGGCTGATTCGGTGTCACTGGTATTGGACCGCGAAAGCCCAATCTGCTCTACCTTCTTCCGCCGGATATCAAGGGCATTTTGCTCGTTTTTACTCATAGCTGGGGGGCAAAACGTAATGTGTGAAGATGTACAAGGAATGGAGGTAGCAAAGGGTGTGCTAATGGGCTCCACGCCCAGAGCACACAACCGGGAGCGTACGCGCTAAGAGGTAGAGGTCGAGCCACGGCGACCAGTTATGCACATAGTGCACATCCAGGTCAACACGGCCACGAAAGCTGACGTCATTACGGCCAGACACCTGCCATAGTCCGGTGATGCCGGGCGGAGTTTGGAGTACAACGCGGCTCAGGCCACGCATCTGAAAGAGTTCTTTGGGCATATAGGCGCGCGGCCCCACCAGGCTCATGTCGCCGCGCAGCACGTTTAAAAGCTGGGGGAGCTCGTCGAGACTGTAGCGACGGAGCCATTGCCCCACATTGGTAACGCGGGGATCGTTGTGCAGCTTATGGTACTGCTCATACTCGGCGCGGCAGCGTGGATTACGGGTCAGGAGCTCATCTAAACGAGCATCGGCGTCGGTGTACATGGTGCGAAACTTCAGCACGGTAAACGTACGCCCTCGGTAGCCCATGCGCGTTTGCCGATAGAAGATGGGGCCGGGCGAAGCATATCGGATCGCCAGCGCAATAGCGGCAAATACCGGAAGCAGTACAGTCAGCAAGATGGCTGCCCCTATCACATCGAGCGTGCGTTTTACAAAGCGGGCGGTCGTCTGATGCTGCAAATGGCGGACCCCAAATCCGTAGAGCCCATCGCAGGTGGCCGTGTTGGTCCACGTTGCCACCATGCCGTGTGTGGCGGGCACGCAGAAAACATGCTCAAAGAACCGACTGTAGTGGGCCAGGGTGCGTGCGCGCTGTGCGTCGGGGACCGCTTCTTCGGCGAGAATAGCGTACGGCACCTGGTGCTGACGCGCCCAGTGCAGGGCTTCGGGCGAGGATCCTGTAGCGGTTCCTTCCGGGCTTTTCGCAACGTCACAGACCGCCACCGGACGCAGTCCAATTTCGGGCCATCGTTTCATCGTATCCACAATACGATTGGTCGAAGACGCCGCCCCAACAACTACCGCCGGAACGCCCCACCAAGGCAAGTGCGCCCCCATAATTCGGGTTGTGATACGTGCCAAGGGCATAATAACTACTGCCAGCCCCCCCGTGGCGGCCACGAGTCCCACAGCCGCCGGACTGCCTGCCATCATGTAGGTCAGGCCCGGCGCAATTAGGGCGAGCCCCGTTACGGGCACGGCAATCGACCGGAGCTCCTCAACCGGATGCATGACGCGAATGCGATAGAGTCCCATGCCTACGTACAGCGAGAGGGCAGTTCCCACAGCGATCGGGGCTGCCGACATGACAGATGGGGCAAACGATGGAGCCAACCACAGGCTGGCGATGTGCAATACGTATAGCAGCACGCCCAGCGCCAGTGTGTCGCCCGCCATGAGCAGTGCTATCATGCGCCAGGGCTGTGCCTTCTTGTGCGCTGTTGTTGCGACCGCCTCCGTTTGTGCGGATGGGCGCCGCAGCACATCGCTGGTAACCGACGGTGTAACAAATGAAGGGGGAGGCATGGGCTTCGTATCTACAGACGCCATAGTCAGAGGGGCTTACAATGAAGAAGCAAGAGCGTCAGACACATCCCACGGCGCTTGAGTCTGAAACGCGTCGTACGCCGTGTCGATGAGGGTCGAGAAGGTGTCGCGGAACCGGTCGGGCCCAAACGCCTCGGCATGTGATCGAATCTGCGCGGGCTCAAAGCGGGTTTGCTGCGACTCAAAAGAGGACACAGCGGCGGCAATGTGGGCCGCAGTTTGCTCAGCGTACAGCAGTCCAGTTTGGCCCGGCACCACCGTTTCGAGCACGCCGCCCCGTCCGTAGGCAATGACCGGCGTGCCGCAGGCTTGCGCCTCGACTGGTGCAATACCGAAGTCTTCTTCTGCTGCATACACGAATGCCCGTGCGTGCTGCATGTAGTACTGCACAGCTTCGTCGGGCTGGTACCCCAGCAGCGTTACATTGGGACCGGCTTGCTCTTTCAAGCGGTCGAGCTCAGGTCCGCTCCCAATGACGATGAGTTCTTTATCGGGCATGGCAGCAAAGGCTTCTACAATCAGGTCAACACGTTTATACGGCACGAGACGTGCCATCGTCAGGTAGTAGTCCTCTTTATCTGCCTGAAGCGCAAACGCATCCACATCTACTGGTGGATACACAACGTGCGCCCGGCGCCGGTATGTCTTCCAGATGCGCCGAGCCACATACTGCGAGTTAGCGACGTAGACGTCCACACGAGATGCACTTGTGCTGTCGTAGAGGCGCATGTAGTGCATGAGCATGCGTGCCATAAATCCGCGCACACTGCGCGTTAGATTCGACTGCTCAAGGTAGTCGTGGTAGAGATCCCAGGCGTAGCGCATGGGGCTGTGCACGTAGCTTACATGGAGCTGGTCGGAGCGTGTAAGCAGCCCTTTTGCTACTGCGTAGCTCGACGACACAACCACATCGTGCTCGCGGAGATCAAACTGCTCGATCGCAAACGGCGCAAACGGCAGATAGTAGCGGTATAGCTGCTTTGAAAAAGGCATCGACTGGATGAACGAGGTATGCACAGGCTTTCCTTGAAGAAAACCGCGCTGCTCTTCGGGGATGTAGTCGATTAGGCTGTAGATAGAGGCATCAGGAAGTGCATGAATCATCTGCTCCAACACGCGCTCGGCTCCAGCATATACCGGAAGCCAGTCATGCACCAGCGCAGGAGCTGTGTATCCCTCCAGAGCCGAAGAAGCGCCAGACGCTTCTGCAACGTGCGGGGCCCCATCGCCTTGGTCTTCGATGGTCCGTACGGCGCCCAAAAGATGATGGGGCCGTGGATGCTGAGGCGAGGCTGGAGTATTATTCATGGAAACGCGGTCATGTGCGGTATAACGAGCGGAGCATGCTCTTGGGTAACGGGACAGCCCTTCACGTAGGGCACCCCGAACACGCACATCCAGGATACGACAGAACTTCTCTTCGGACTATATCGGCAGAGCGCACCTACTACCGGATGTGTGGCACAGCCCGCATGCGCTTTTGGTAGTGCCTTTGCCGAAATGATGCACCAGAGCCGTATCAGACATTGACGCAAAGCGATAACTGCATGCGCCAGATCTTGACGGTGCGATGGGTTTGTTGTTTTGCGTGGGACGTTCCTCGGTGTACAGGGTAGCGTTTCGATGCAGGCAGCCGATACGCAGACGTTTGGGGCCCTGACTAATTGGCATTCGATGAAGACAGCATCGGATCATCGGTGCGCCCTTTACCCTCGCGCCCGTACGTCCACTGCACAGCATACTGTAGCAATTCCGACACCGTGTCAAAGCCGAGCTTCTCTTTAGCGCGGCGGCGATAGGTCTCAATGGTTTTTCGACTTAACCCCAGCTTGTCAGCAATGTCGCGTACAGTGTGGCCTTCCCCAAGCATCTGAAAGACGGTCATCTCACGATCGGTCAGGCGCTCAGTGGTTGACCCCACTTCGTAGTCCTGCTGTCGTATCACTTTGCCCAGAATGCGTGATGACATGCGGCGGCTCAGGTACACATTGCCACCGTGTACGCTCTCAATCGCGTGGATCACGTCGGTAGTCGGCTTATTCTTCATCACGTAGGCCGACGCCCCCGCACGCAGGGCCCGCTCGGCATACACCGATTCGTCATACATCGAGTACACGACGATGCGAACATCTGGAGACACATCACGGATATACTCAATGAGGTCAAGGCCGTGCATATCCTTAAGCGATATGTCAACAATTGCCACGTCAGGCGATCGGCGCTTGATCTGTTCAAGCGCCTGCGCGCCAGAGCGGGCTTCGCCACTGACCCGCATATTGACGCGCTGCGATATAGCCGCACTAACGGCTTCTCGAATCGCTGGGTGGTCGTCCACAATAAACACGTTGGTACGATCGTGGCGTGATGAGTCGGGGGGCGGCATGCCGGGTTTGGCGTTCATAGAAGAGGGGGATCTCCAAAACAGACGGAAAGAGGAGCATCCGCCGCAGACCTTCCTGGCTCACCGCTCCTGAAGCGCTTCGTACGTGCCGTCGTAGGCACGGCATGCAAACAGCCACATGCATACAAGGCACTGTTGGGGTGAGAGATCAGTCGGATGCATACCGTGCATCGGTACAGTGGCAAATATAGGAGCATAGTGCCAAGTAACAGGGTTTATTGCACGCCATCACAGCGGTATTTCAAGCGCAGGTTACACCCCACAGATTTGCCGGTGCGGGCTGTTGCCTATGGCTTATCTTAGTGTCATCCTGGAACTTGCGCCTTGCTTTTCTTCCTGCTTAAGAGATGGTGTGTATCCTGGTATTGAATCTCCCTAAGTAACAGTGCTTCCAATACAAAATGCCGGTGGAGCAAATCAATCCGGCAGTGGCCGCCCTCGTTTGGCCTCGCTACCGCTGCTGGCGACGTCCGTGCCGAGCGGTGCTCCCGTGCCGAAAGGATTCGGCACAGGTTCTCCGACTACTGGCATATTTCCTCCATCACGTAGCATTGACGCTCCCCTTGTAATGCAAAGACTGTAACGCAAAGACGCCCCGCAGCAGAACTGCTACGAGGCGCCGAGGGCATCTAACCTTGTTTCTCCAAGGCTGGTTATCAATGAGATTGGTTGCCAACATGCACAGGGCTTATCCCCATGTTGTCACTCATGCGTGTTGGTCCCCTGACCGTACGTCCACTGCACAGCGTACTGCAACAGCTCAGACACCGTGTCGAAGCCCAGCTTTTCTTTCGCCCGGCGCCGGTATGTTTCGATGGTCTTCCGTGTCAGGTTTAGGCGATCTTGGATCTCCTGGATGCTGTAGCCTTCCCCCAGCATCTGAAAGACAGCCATCTCCCGGTCGGTAAGTTCATCGATAGCAAAGCTCGGAGCCGAGGAGCGCCCAGTGGCTACCTTGTTCAGAATACGCGACGACATGCGGCGGCTCAGGTACACCTCGCCATCGTGCACGCGATGGCTTTGAGCATGGTCTGCGTGGGTTCGCTCTTCATGAGATAGCCCGATGCGCCTGCGCGAATGGCTCGCTCGGCATACACGTTTTCATCGTACATCGAAAACACGATCATCTTTACATCGGGATACTGCGAGCGCACATTCTGTACGAGATCAAGGCCGTGCGCATCGTCGAGTGAGATGTCGATAATTGCAATATCCGGCTTTTTCTTCTCGATGAGGCGAAAGGCCTCATCCGAAGAGCCCGTTTCGCCGCACATGTCCATGTCCATCGTCTGGCTGATGGTGTCGGCAACCGCTTCACGGATGGCCGGGTGGTCGTCTACTAAAAACACTTGGATGTGGCCGGTACGCGTCGATGCTTCTTTATCTTTCGTCATGTCTGTGTGGCGGCTGGGTCAGGGAGAGCGGAAGGCTCAAGAGGAGGGCGTGTCTGCCCGGAGAGGGCGAGCAGGGCGACTATGTAAAGAGCAGTAGACCCCTACTTGGGATACCTAAATGAAAACTGTTTTTCTTTGCTGCACATGCTCTTTTGGATGATAACTCATGCGCTATCGGGATACGGCAGACTGCACTGATATCAATGTTTAAACACATAGTGTGGTGCCTAAGCCCTCGTTGGTAGATCGCAGTGTAGCTTATTGCTATGCACATCACGTATCCCCCCATGCATGATGTGCGCCTGTGTTTGCAATGGTCTGGTGCGTTTTGAATACCCTTATTCACGCAAAAAGGTTCTTCAAACCATAATTTTCAGTATGGTGTACAGTGCTCTTTGCCATAGCGGTCTAACGGACGTATACGACGCCGTCCGTGCCTACAAACACTATCGCAACTATTTCACCGTTGCACCGCATGTTGATACACAGTTCGCAGGACAGATGCTACACGTCTCCATCGGAATTGCGATGCCGCTTTTCGAGCTGCCTGGGCACACGCCTGATAACGGCTCGGCTCAGCACGCCACCGACGCAGTACTTTGGCAGCAGCCTCCGCATCCCCTGGCGGCACTACGGCCCCGCAGCCGTGCCGCTCGATAAATGAGCGCCACAGTGGGAAGTTGCTGCATATGATGGGCAAGCCATAGTGCAAATACTCATACATTTTTGTGGGTATCCGTGTATGATTTGGGTCGCGATGCCACATAACGAGACCAACATCGGCCTGGCTATACCTGTCAATGATCTGCTCATGCGGCAAAAACGAATCCCATCCGACGAAGTGGACATCGCCCATCATCGGACTTCTTTTTACTATCTCTTCTGCCTTCGCTCGGTCTTCCGGGTAATTGCACCGTCCAGCAAGAACGAGTGACACCTCACTCGATCCAAGCAAGTCTGCAAGTTCAATCATGGCAAACAATCCACGCTTTTCTGACTGGTAACCGCTATGAACCAATCGAAGTGGCTGTTGCGGTCCTGAAGTGTTCTTTCGGCGGGAAGCCCTTGCGTCATGACGTCTGTTGTATGTCCCGATACGCATGTAATTTGGTATCTTTGTGCACGCCACGCTGTCCCGTTTTAGTCTACATGCGAGTTGATCATCCACCACAATGACATGGTCCACCCACCGAAAGCACCACCGCTCCAGCACACGCAGTAGGCGGCCTTCCAGCCCGACACGTGCGGCGTAGTCCTCGTGCATGTCGTAGATGACAGATGCCCCGGTGGTGCGCTTCAGGAGCCACGCCAGCGGTATCAGTTCGGGGTCGTGGATGTGGTAGACCGCTGCAGGAATGGAGCGGGCGACGCGGTACATGGGCCTCTGCAACTTCAGCCGTGCCCAGCGCCCGCTCACTTCTGGAAGCGCATGAACGCGTATGCCGTCTACTACTGCAGATGCACTGCGCTGCGCCACCAGGTGCACGGTGTATCCGGCATCGCGCAGGGTTTTGCACTGCTTGTGGAAGATGCGCGGGTCTTGCGGGTGGTGGACCGTGGTCAGATGCGCAACGTGGGCCATCAATCTATGGGCGCAGACGAAGTGTAACGACGAAGGCCAAGCACCGGGGGCGTGCCGTTTGCTTTACAGACCAACGAGATGCTCCTGTGGCGCAAGCGGCTCGCTGCATATCCCCAACAAAAAAACGCGACTTGGCGTGAGAGCCAAGTCGCGCTGCTTTACGCCGTGTGTTTGTCGGAGCGGGTGAAGAGATTCGAACTCTCGACCTTCTGCATGGCAAGCAGATGCTCTAGCCACTGAGCTACACCCGCTGGGTGGGTTGCTTTGTCATAAAAGCACGCTCTCAAATACAACCAGGCGGCATCAGTTCCAATCGAATCCGATCTTTGCGGATCCTTCGTTGACATCGCCCTCCTCCTCTTCGGAGCCCGACTCGGCGTCGACGGGGCGCGTCCAGATGGTGGCAAGCGGGGCGGCGCCGTAGGTCTGCCAGAAGGCGGTGGCGGCCTCGTTCGCGGCTACGGTAGAAAGGCGCAGGCGATCGGCCTCTACCGTGGCAGCCCACTTGGCCGCGGCGTCAACCAGGGCGGTGGCCATGCCGTGGCGGCGGTGCGCTTTGTGCACGAAGACCTCGTCGATGTACACCTCAGTGCAGTCGGCATACACCGGCGGCGGGCCGGTGCGGTGAGCACGGGCAAATCCGACGGCATTCCCGTCGTGCTCGGCCACCCAGAGCTGCACCGTACTGTCGTCGAGCCAGGCGGGCAGATCGTTCTGCCAGCGCTCGGTGGCGTCGTCGGACAGCGGCAGCCGGTCGTCGTGTGCCGACTGCTCGTGCATAAATGCCTGCCAGAGCGCGGTGAGGGCCTCGCGGTCGGCAGCGGTAGCAGGGCGGATCCTGAAGTCGGCGGCCATGAGCACAGAGAATTTATATTTTCGGCAATTGTTAGATGGCAAGTGATGCCTCTCAAGTAGTCATCTCGGACAAGGTGCCCGTGGCGCCGCTGATTCGGAGTCGAGCGAAGCGACACACGAAGTAATCCATGCGTCCTCTGCCAGCACCAACTACTTC
>CAZBTM010000012.1:23612-26396 GCA_964494425.1 uncultured Rhodothermales bacterium
AGCGGCGGCTACGCTACAGCGGGGGTGATGCGTCCTTCGTGCACCAGCTGCTCGGCGTTGAGGATCGCGCCTCCTGCCGCACCACGGATCGTGTTGTGCGAAAGCGCCACAAACTTGACATGGTTAACCGTGCATGCCTGAATGCGTCCTACCGTGACGGTCATGCCATCGCCAGCGTACACGTGCTTGCGGGGCTGCGGCGCATCGGGCGCATTGTCCACGGCAACGAGGCGGTCGGGCGCCGAGGGCAGGGCGCTGACGTCGACCGGACTTTCGTACGTGCGGAAGGCGTCTTCAACCGCGTCGGGTCCGATGGCGTCGCTAAACCGGACCGAGGCGCAGGCCAGGTGGCCGTTGCGTACGGGAACGCGGTTGCACTGGGCGCTCACGGCAAGATCGGCCTCCTGGATCGCGCCGTCGGCGTAGGTGCCCAGAATCTTGCGGGGCTCCTCGTCGAGCTTATCTTCTTCGCCCCCAATGTACGGGACGACATTGCCCAGCGCATCCAGCGAGGCCACGCCTGGATAGCCGGCCCCCGAGAGCGCCTGTAGCATGGTGACCTGTACCGCTTCGACGGTAAATGCTTTAACAAGCGGACGCAGCGCGCAGACGAGCCCAACCGTGGAGCAGTTCGGGTTCGTGACGATAAAGCCGCCGCCCGACCACGTCTGCTCGTCGATGAGCGCCGCGTGCTCGGGGTTGATTTCGGGGATAAGCAGCGGCACATCGGGGGTCATCCGGTAGTTTTTGGCGTTGGAGATGACCGGGAAGCCGGCCTCGGCGAAGTCGGCCTCAATCTCGCCCGCGACCGAGGAGTCAAGCCCAGAAAACACAAGATCGGCGTCCACGGCGTCGGGCGTGCAGGGCACCACCTCCATGTCGGCCACGCCCTCGGGCATGGGGCGGCTGCTAAGCCAGTTGGCCGCGTCGCGGTACGATTTGCCTGCGGAGCGCTCCGACGCAGCCAGCGCTGCGATCGAGAACCACGGATGATTTTCCAAACGGCGTACAAAGGTTTGTCCAACGGCGCCGGTCGCGCCTAAGATGCCAACACGGATAGCGGGCTGAGCCATAAACCAAAAAAGGGGAATATTGTGATCAAAAGTAGGAGTGGGAACGCAAGCTGCCATGTAAGTGCCGTCACAAGTCCGTTTGGGGTTTACCCTGCTCCGTTTATGCATTGTCATCTTGAGCAGATACCGACAGCCGTCGGTAGGAGTCGAAAGATCTCCCCCGAAGTGGGTAGGGCCTCCTATCCGTTTGGAGTTACCAAGCCCCAGGAAGATGGTTCGACTCTCGGCTCCTTCGTCGCCTTCCGCTCACCATGACACGCTTCGTTGAGGAATAATGCCCGGGTAACCATCAAAGTGAGGATGGACACAGCAGTAGCACGATTCTTGGTGGCACGTAGGGTGGCAGCATGCGCAGGGGGGACTGTCAGTGACTCTCAGGCGTTGAGACGCACGCCATCACGCCGTAAGTGGCGGCCAGAAGATCGGCGTGTCTGCGGCGTCGGGCACGATCTGTGTGCCGGGTGCGGTAGGGCGGTCGATGCTGCGCACCTGCATGGGAATGGCCTGCTCAGCGATGGGGCGCAGCGTCTTCGGATGCATGCCCAGCCGCCCCGACTCGGTCCAGGCAAACGCCTGCTCCATGGTCAGGCGGTCCAGGCGCTGCGCAGCGGCATCGGTGTTGGGGTCGGCGGTGTAGATGCCGTCTACGTCGGTGGCAATCACCAGGCGCCGGGCGCCCGTCGCCCGGGCCAGCATGCCGTCTACGTCGGTGAAGCGGGTCAGCGAGTCGGCCTGCAGAAACGCCGCCAACAGCGCGGCGGTGTAGTCGCTGCCCTCAAACCCGAGCGTGGTGGTGGTGCCGCTGGCATCTGCGCCTATGAATCCAGCAACCACGGGCACCGCACCATCCGGCAGCGCGGCAAACCAGTCCGTGATGCGCGCCTTGGACGGCTCCAGATGCACATTGGCCTCGCCATACGTGACGTCGGTCTGGAGCAGCGCTGTGGCATCGCCCGCCTGGGCGTGCAGCCCCTGGTCGCGCAGGGCAGCCACCACCATGGGCACAGACAGCTGCTCGCCGGTAGCCAGCACCGCATCGCGCAGAGCCGGCGTAAATCCGGTATCGACCACCGTGTCCAGCTGCAGACGCAGCGCCTTCAGTTGCTGTTGGAGCGCGTCAGCGTAGGTGGCGGCTTGCGCTTCAGAGAGCACCTCGCGGGCTTGCGTCTGGTGGCGTGTCTTCAGATCCGCCAGCAACGCGTCGATGACAGCATCTGCCGCTGTACCCGAGGCCTCGCGCGCTGCCACAACCGCTTGGAGTCCGCGATCAAGCCGCCGCGTCACGCCCGACAGGGCCGACACCACGAGCACCGGCCGCACCGATGCCTGTGCCTGCTGGACGACCGCGCCAATCGTGCGCATCCGCCCCACCGACCCGGTGGCGGTGCCGCCAAACTTCATAACGACAACGGGACGTGACGAAGCGCTCATAACAGACAATGGGTTACGCAGAATATAGACCATAGGCTGAACCTGTCATTTTTTCGGCGTGTTCCTCTGTAGATGCAACAGCGTAGTGCCCTTTGTCAATAATTCCGGCGCCCGAGCGTTGTATTGCAGACCGTGTCGCTTTATACTGGAGGCACAGGTTGCTTGCAGAAGCAACACGCGTACTTGTCTCATCTATTTCTTCTGATCTCGTGGACGCTCGCCTTGATGGACGCGCGGTGGCCGAATCGGTCCGTGCAGCAACGCGCCAGGCTGTCGAATC
>CAZBTM010000013.1:0-381 GCA_964494425.1 uncultured Rhodothermales bacterium
GAAAGTCGGCTGAAGCTTATTCTCGAACCAGGCTGCCTACCCCGCACTCTTTTGCTCAGGCAATTTGCCCACTCCGTAGTGCCTGGGGAAAGGCGGTCTTTACGCAAGACCACCTTTCCCGAAGGGCAATGCTGAAAGCGGCTCGTCTGAAAGACGAGGGTTTGGGACCAACTTTTTGGAAATCAAAACAGGTTCTAACAAAGACGCTCATTGAATTGACCAAATGGTCGTCCTCATATAGTCGTTGCCGGCGGCTCCTGGACGAAAAGATCAAAGTGCTAAAAACTCGGACTGATGCGGAATCCGACCGAGGGCCCGGTCTGTCCGTCGATGCGTCGTAGCGGCCACGACACATCAATGCGCATGGTGCGATCGTCGAAG
>CAZBTM010000013.1:408-2675 GCA_964494425.1 uncultured Rhodothermales bacterium
CATCGCGAAGCGTGTGCCGGGGGCCCCCACCCACCCGGCATCCACAAAGCCGATGACAGACAGGTCGGTGAAGATGTGATCCGACAGCGCAACGTTGTCGATGATGTATTCGGCATTGCCGATGAGCGTGCGCGTGCCTGCGAATCCGTTCTGGGTCAGCCCGCGCACCGAGCCGCGTCCGCCAATCGTGAACTGCTTTTGGACGGGCGCCCCTGCTGTGGCATACCCGCCGCGCAGGCGGAGCGCCAGCGTGCTAAACGGCGTAACCGGCACGTAGGCGCGTCCATCGGCCTGGTAGCGATTGTAGCCGATAGGATTGTCGAACCCCTGGCCGAACTCGGCATCCAGACGAAACGCCGCGCCACGCGGGGTGCCGTCAAAGTGCGCTACATGGCCGCCCTCAAACGCAACAACAACCGCCTTGTAGTGGCCGCTGTCGATCGCCGGATTCGGCGCAAACCCGTTGCCCCCAAACAGCGACCAGGAGGTAGCCTGTGCAAGACTGCGGTGCCTTTCGGTGCGAAATCCGGTCGTAAGCTGCGCGTACGGGGTGAGGCGATGACTGGCGTACAGCGTCCAGCCCTGCGCATCGTAATAGTTGAACGCATCGCTCTGGAAGAACCCAGCTCCCAGCGAGTTCTCCAGCCACGACGTTTTCCAGGCATCGGGGGTGGCGGTGTTATGCTGGTAGCGCGCTCCAACCTTGAGGCCATAACGCGCATCCTGGCGCGGGTCGGCGCGCAGTTCGAGTCCGGCACTGTACCGCAGGCGCTGCAGAGCGGTGGCGTATCCCACCTGCCCGTACGCCCGGTACCGCTCGGATGACGACCAGCGCAGCGGGGCGCGTTGCACGCCAATTGTGAGGCCTTCCACGCGGTTGTAGCGCACGGCAGGCGGCACCGTGTAGAGCGCCCGCTCGTTCTGAAACGGCCAGTGGCCGTGCACGTCGCTGGCCGCCGTGCCGCCGTATGAATGCCCGGCCGGCGTCCAGGGCGACGTGTCGATGCGGTCTCCTATACGGCCGGCCTGGCGATGGCGCTTTTTGGGATACGGCGCTGGGTCTGGATCCGACAACGCGGCTGTCGTATCCGACACCACAGACCCGCCCAGATGCGATCGGGCCATCGCGGAGCCGGGCATCAGCGCACCCGCAATAAGAAGACACACGAGCGTGCTCCAGAAGCAGAATCGAAATCGAATCGTTGAATGCATGGCTATCAGGGGATCGGAAAACGTTCAGTTGCATGTGAGGTACGAATGAAGACGTTATGCTGTTACAGCCGCTGCGTTCGTGCACAGCGTCACATGCTGTCCTCAAACCGTGTACATGCCGTAAACAATGACGCCGAAGCGGAGCAGCGTAACGTCCGAGCGAACTGAACGCGCGGCGGTGCCTACAACGTACGTTGCATCGCCATTCTACCGAACGAACCATATATTACATGGCTACTCCTGACTCGCTCTCGCCCGATCGTCTACGCCGGACCATCGACCCGAACGCGTTCGACTTTACCACGACCGAAGCGCTTGATGCCGACACCACGGTGGTGGGCCAGGACCGTGCGCAAGAAGCGCTGCAGTTTGGCGTGCAGATGGACCAGCCCGGCTTCAATGTGTTTGCGCTGGGCCCGAATGGGACCGGACGCCACCGCATGGTGCGTCAGATGCTGGAAGATGCTGCGGAAGAATCGGGGGCGCCGTCGGACTGGTGCTATGTCAAGAACATGGACGAGGAGCGCACGCCGCGCGCCTTGCAACTGGACGCCGGTGCGGGCGCCGACTTCGAGGCTGCGATGGATGACTTTATCGCCTCCGCGCAGGCCGCGCTGTCGGCCACGTTCGACAGCGAGGAGTACCAGGCACGCCGCCAGATGATCGAAGACGAGGTGCGCTCGGAGCAGGAAGAGGCGCTGGAAGCCCTGCAAGAGCGCGCCCGCTCGGAAGACATCGCGCTCATCCGCACGCCCAACGGCTTTGCGTTTGCACCGATTCGTGACGGCGAGGTCGTGTCGCCTGATGAGTTTGAGGCGCTCGACGACATCGACCGCGATGCCGTCCAAGAAAAGATCGATGCGTTCGAGGACGAGCTCCAGCAGATCATGCGCAAGCTGCCCGAGCGGCAGCGCGAGGCACAGGAGCGGCTCGACACGCTCAACGAAGAGATGGCCCACCACGCCATCGATCCGCTCATTGAAGAGTTGAAGGCGGAATACACCGAGCACGAAGCTATCGCCGACCACATCGACGCGGTGCAGGCCGACATTGTG
>CAZBTM010000013.1:2685-12499 GCA_964494425.1 uncultured Rhodothermales bacterium
CGTACAGCAGGGCCAGGGCAGCCACGGCGCCTTTGGCGAGGAGAATTCGGGCGGCATGGCGTTCATGGCCATGCAGCAGGGCGGCCCCTCGTGGGATCGCTACCGCGTAAACCTGCTCGTGCACCACGATCCCGACGACGGTGCCCCCATCATCACATGCGACAACCCCACCTACGCGAATCTTGTGGGGCGCGTGGAGCAGCAGGCCCAGATGGGAGCGCTCATCACCGACTTTAGCCTCATTCAGCCGGGCGCGCTCCACAAAGCCAATGGGGGCTACCTCGTCATTGAGGCGCGCAAGCTGCTGCAACAGCCCTACGCCTGGGAGGGCCTGAAACGCGTCTTGAACAGCCAGCACATCGACATCGAATCCCCCGAGCAGGCGCTTGGGCTGATGCGCACCGTGTCGCTGGAGCCCGAGCCCATCCCGCTCAACGTGAAGCTTGTGCTCGTGGGCGAGCGCTGGCTCTACCACCTGCTGTGCGCCTACGATCCGGATATGGAGGACCTGTTCAAGGTCATGGCCGACTTCGACGACCAGATGGACTTTGATGACGACCATGCAGACTCGTATGCCGACATGCTGGCCACCATGGCCAAGCGCGCCGATCAGCCACCGCTGCATGCCTCGGGCACGGCCCGCCTGATGGAGCACAGCCTGCGCATTGCCCAAGACCAGGAGAAGCTCACCGCGCAGGTGGATACGATGCAGGATCTTGTGGCCGAAGCCGGATTCCATGCCCGCAAGAGCAACGCCGAGCACATTGAAGCCCCCCATGTGCAGGCTGCGCTCGACGCCCAGCGCCGCCGCGCCGACCGCTTGAAAGAGCGTGTGCACGAATCCATCGAGCGCGGCACGCTCTACATCGACACCGACGACGCCGTAGTCGGTCAAATTAATGGACTGGCCGTATTGCAGCAGAGCGGCTTTGCCTTCGGGCGTCCGAGTCGCATCACCGCGCGAGTGCGCCTGGGCAAGGGCGATATTGTCGACATTGAACGCGAAACCGCCCTGGGCGGCCCCCTCCACGCAAAAGGCGTGCTCGTGCTGTCGGGCTTCTTGAGCGGACGCTATGCGCCTGAGCAGCCCTTGTCGATGCAGGCCAGCCTCGTCTTCGAGCAGTCCTATGGGGGCATCGACGGCGACAGCGCCTCCTCCGCCGAACTCTACGCGCTGATGTCGGCGCTGGCCGAGGTGCCCATCAAGCAGTCGCTGGCCGTTACCGGATCGGTGAACCAGCACGGCGTGGTGCAGCCCATTGGCGGCGTGAACGAGAAGATCGAAGGCTTCTTCGAAGTGTGCCAGCATCGCGGACTCACCGGCGAGCAGGGCGTGCTCATCCCACAGAGCAATGTGCCGCATCTGATGCTCCGCCAGGACGTCGTTGACGCCGTCGCGGCGGGCGACTTTCACGTGTATCCCATCGAAACCGTCGACGAGGGCATTGCACGGCTTACCGGGCAGCCCGCGGGTACGCGCAGCGAGGACGGCACGTATCCCGCCGACAGCGTAAACGGAAAGGTCGAGGAGCGCTTGCTCACCTTTGCCCGGCAGCGCCAGCAGTTTGGCATCAATGGTACGACAGATGCGAAGGCATCGGCAGCAGCGAAGTGAGACCGTTCCGCGCCCCAGTACGTGTTCTATCCTTGAAGCAATTTCCTCATTTGTGCTATGTCGCTGCTTCGCCACGCAGTTGTTGGGCTCGATGGCTCACGTACCAGCGAAACCGCTCTTACGGTGACGCTCCATCTTATTCAGCCGGGGTTGGGCCGTGTTACCGGATGCTATGTTGAAGACGAATCGCTCCGGCGCGCGGCCCAACTCGGTACGGTACGTGCAGTGCCGGCAGGGCGCGGTACGGCAGTGCCGCTATCAGCGCGCCGTGTAGAGCGCTCTTTTCAAGACGCGACCGACTATGTGCGCTGGCGCCTCAACGAACTGGCGCACACGTACAGCGTAGATGCCGAGCTGCAATCGGTGGAGGGGCGTACGGCTCTTGCTCTGCTTAACATGGGGCAGTCGGCTGACCTGGTCGCGGCAGGGCTGCAAGGCGAAGCAAACGACCAGACGCATCGGCTGGGTCACACGCCGCTTCAAATCATCCGGCAGGCCGATTGCTCGGTACTGCTCAGCCCGCGCTGGGTCCCAGGGCTCAACCACGTAACCGTGTATTTCGCCGACAGCCCTGATGCTGCGATTGCACTTCAGTGGGCCGCGTATGCCTCGTACGCACTTCGGGCGCACCGGGTGCGGGTGCTGCTTCCTGCTGCCGACGAGGCCACCTATGCCGAGCAGCGCGAGGCGCTGCGCCGCCTCCGCCCTCCCGCCGACGTGCTGTGGCAACCGGTGCAATGCTCCCCGCTGGCGGCGCAGCGTCCGGGCACGGCCCTGCACCGCGCGCTGGACGGATTGGTGGTGGCGCCCCTCAGCTTTGTGCGAGACGACGTCGCATCGGTACGGGCATTTCTGCATGAACTTCAGCAGCCGCTTTTGCTCGCCCGCCAGCCTGACGCATCCCGCCAACAACGCCCAAAGATCGGAATGTCGGCGGTGATGTAGCAGGCAGGAAGAGCTACAGCATGAGCGCAAGCCCGAGCGCGGCAGCTGCAGTGCCGAGCAGGGTGCTGCCCAACGTGTAGCCCAGCAGCAGACGCCAGCGGCCTTCGCGCAAGAGCGTGGCCGACTCGACCATCCAGGTCGAGAACGTGGTGTATGCGCCCAGAAATCCGGTGCTGAGTATGAGATGCCAGCCGGGCGGCAGCGCCCCCGAAAGTGCGGTTCCAGCTACAAGTCCGGCCCCAAACGAGCCCAGCACGTTGGCCATGAGCGTTCCGCCCAAACTGGTGGATTGGTACTGTTGCATCCCCACGCTGGTGGCGTAGCGAGCTACTGCACCGAACGCTGCGGCGCAAGCCAGAGCAAGGGCAAAGAGCATATCAGAGGCGATTGGTTACGAAGAGCGCGCAGCGAGGAGGTTTTCGGCAGAAGCGAGTCCGGCTCCGGCGGCGAGCACGCCCAGCACCAGGCTGGCCGCAACGTATCCGAACGCGGCGGCCTGGGCTCCGGCATCGGCCAGATGCACGGCATCGAGCGCGTAGGTCGAGAACGTGGTGAACGCGCCCATGAGTCCGGTCGTGAGGGCGTAGCGCATCAGGCGATGCTCCGGATGCTTGTGCACGAGCCAGCGCCCGCCTGCGCCAAGCACGAAGGCACCGACAATGTTGATCATAAGGATGACATACGGCACCTGGCCGGGCGTGTAAGGAAACGCGAGCACAAGGCCATGGCGCAGCAGTCCGCCAACGGCGCCGCCAACGGCTACGGCACTGGCAATGGCAGTGTGCAAGCGAAGCCAGCGGCGGCGGGCGGGGGAGAGCACAACACAGACCGATGCAGAGAGCAATCAATGAGTTGGCTTTCTTTACGAGTCGAGCTGGTCTGCGTTCGCGGTGATCACTGGAATTGAGCGGGGGATGCACATCGCACGGCGGAGACAGAATAGGTGCATCTCTTCGTGTATCGCACCAATCATCTTTCGACGGCCTAAGCGGGCAGAACCCCTAAAGGATTCGTTACAAGGCAGAGCTCCTGCTAACTTGGTTGAGATACCGCCCAGGACGGCCGCTCCGCTCCCAGTCCCGGGCTACAAGTCGCTAAACACGTATAGGGCAAGGGCCTTGCGACGAGCGGGTTGGATGGGACCCACTTTTGTGGATCTTGCACCTCTCCTACCGCGCCAAGTAGCATCACCGTCTCAGCCAGTCGGTTACGTCACGCCGCTCCGAGTCACCATAGGGTGAGGGCCATGCCCAGGCTGGCCGAGAAGCGCACGCCATCGCCCGCGTGCCCGGTGAGGTCGACCAGGGCCGGACTAAACACCAGCGGCACGCGCTCGAACGGCGTTACCGAGAGGCCCAGCGCCAGATCCTGGCCGGTCCAGTTGGCAATGACGTGCATGGCCGGATGCACGCGTGCTGCAACGCTGCCGAAGAGGTTCAGTCCGTCAGCCCGTTCTTGAAACTGGCGTTCGGGTAGAAAGCGGTCATTGCCGATACCGGCGCTCACAATAAAAGCCGTGGTGTGCCAGTGATTGGACCGCAGCACGTGCGACACGACAGCGTAGCGGCTGCTGCCGCCATCAGTGCCCTCGGTGTGCCACATGTTTTCGTGGCCCAGAGCTACCGCCCAGCGCGCTCCGAACTGGCGGTGCAGCTTCCAGCTTAGCGCCCGGTCTTCAGCGAAATCGGTGTAGGTATCGAGCACCGTGAGCGTCACGTCGAGCCCAACCCAGCGCTGCGGATCGCCCAGCCCTACGCCCCCACTGGCCACGCCGTCTTGCCAGTTAGCGTAGCGGATGCGATGCTGAAAATGCATCCCGCCGTAGATCTGTCCGAGACGCGCGCCAAAGGCCGTAGGCGTATTGAGGGTGATGCCCGGTACCGGGTGCAGGTCACGATGAGAGGCAGCCCCGGGCGTGGGCAGTGCCAGCGCCGCCCGGGCCTCGGCCACCGCATCCTCGGTGGTATCAGGCGCTACGGTGTAGACCGCCGCCTGTGGAGCACCGTGAGCCGTTGCATCCGAAAGAAATGGTGTAAGGTCCGCACCCCCCAGCACAGACCCCACACCAAAGAGAAACCAGTATAGAAGCATAACATGGGTACTGTTCGTGACTCATGGAAGGACAGCGCAAGGCAGTGCGCGAGGTGCCGCATCCCAGCGCTGCGTGTCGTTTAGGGGGATACGAAGGCGCCTGCCCAGCGCGCTCATACAAACGCAGAGCCGTTAGGGCGTAACCTGGGTGAGAACGACCAAGGCGTGGCGAAGGGCCAGAAACGAAGGAGCAGGATCAGTCACAAACGTTGGGGGAGCTGCCTCAACGGCTGCATTATAAGCATCGAGACCAGTCTGAAGGGCCCCGGGCTCCACCTGGTTCTGCGCGGTGAGTCCAGTCAGCGCATCGATGAGCGCCTCGGCTTCGGCAGCGGGCAGGCCGCGCGTAGTCCACTGGCTGTGGAGGTCGGCCTTGAGCTCGGGCAGTGCCTCGGTCTGCATAAGCAGAGCGCGGGCGTTGGGGGCAGCGGCGAACGCATCGGCGACTGCGGGCGCAATGCTTGGCACAGGTGCATCAGACGAGAGCGTGTTGAGCGCGGTGGCGCGCTCGTTGAGTTGTAGGCGCGCCTCGGGCGTGGCCCAGGCGGTGGCGCTGCCCTGAAAGAGGGCCCCGGCAACATCGCTGCCTCCGCCCACGCAGTCGCTGCAGGTGCCTTGAGCAGCGGCAGGGCTCACCAGGAGTAGAATGAACAGCCCAAGAAAGAGAGAACGACGTATCATAGCAGAAAGACGCTGGAGCAGCGCACAGGTAGTTGGGAAGGCAGTAATCAACACCTGTATGCTACAAGCGCGCCCGAATCGGCACTGTCTTTATTTGGGTACACTCAGGGCCACTTTTGGACAGTCCGTTGGTGCGCCATGTACCGGTCGGTATGTAGCGCAGTTGGTGCGTGGGCGTGCCCTCCGTATCCCCCTGACGCGCCCCGATCTGCTACCCGATAACGCGCAGCCGGGCGTATTTTAGTTTTAGCTTCTTGTTGCCAACATCGCCTCCGAAAAACACCACAGCGGTGGCGCGGTCGCCCTCGCCCTCAACGGATTGGACTTTGCCCTCGCCAAATTTGCTGTGCTGCACACGCACGCCCGGCACAATCTGCCCTTCGCCTTCGTCGTACACCACGCGGCGCCCCGACGACCCGTTCGACGCGCTGCCTGTCGAGGATACGGTGCGCGTGGTGCGGCGCGTGCCCTTTTTGGAGGCGCCCGAGCCCTTGCGCAGGTTCTTCCGGTAGTAGTGCGGATCCATGTCGTCGTAGCTCTCGGTGCTGCCCTTGCTGCTTGACGAGAAGCGGTTTTTCTTCTGACGCAGGCGTCCGCCCCCTGCGGTCTGCACCACGCTGTCGTCAATTTCGTCGAGGAAGCGGCTGCGCGTGTTGTGCTCTTGCTTGCCGTAGCGGTAGCGGTTGCGCGCCCAGCTCAAGAAGAGGCGCTCCTCGGCCCGCGTAGCGCCCACGTAGAAGAGGCGGCGCTCCTCTTCCAGCTCGGTGCGCTCTTGCGTGGCTTTTGCCAGCGGAAAAAGGCCCTCTTCGAGTCCGGTAATGAACACGACCGGGTACTCCAGCCCCTTCGAGGCATGCAGCGTCATGAGCGTGACCGTGTTGGGGGCGTCGTCGCCGTCGAGATCCGTGAGCAGCGTGACTTCCTGCAGGAACGTGCTAAGCGTGGCATTGTCGGCGCTGGCGGTATACTCCGCGATGCCGTTCACGAGCTCTTGCACATTCTCCCAGCGGCGCAGGTTTTCGCGGGTGTGTTCTTTGCGCAGCTCGCTCAGCATTCCGGCTTCCTGGATCAGGTCGCGCGTCAGGTCATCCACCGGGGCGCTGTCGATCTTGCTCATGTACTTGGCAATGAGCGCGCGGAAGCGCCCAACTGCGTTCTTCGCACGGGTCGAGAGCGTGTCGATCTGCTCGACCTGCTCAACGGCTTGCCACATCGACATGTCGTTCTGGGTCGCGTAGGTGCGCACGCGCTCCTGCGTCTTGGCCCCGATGCCGCGCGTGGGGTAGTTGATAACGCGCTCCAGGCTGGCCCGGTCGTTCGGGTTCACCAGCAGCTTCAGATACGCAAGCACATCCTTAATCTCCTTGCGCTGGTAGAACGAGGTCCCGCCAATGATGCGGTATGGCACGTTCTCGCGGCGCAGTGCCTCCTCCAGGGCCCGGCTCTGCGCGTTGGTGCGGTAGAGCACCGCAAAGTCGCTGTACTCCAGCCCCTCGCGCAGCTGCAAGTCGCGGATCTTCTGCTCGACCTTCTTAGCCTCGTCTTTTTCAGAGAGGGCCTCGGTAAGCAGCACCTTCTCGCCGCCGTCCTTGTCGGTCCAGAGCGTCTTGTCGAGCTGGTCTTCGTTCTGGTCGATGATCGAGTCGGCCAGCGTCAGGATGTTATCGGTGGAGCGGTAGTTGCGCTCCAGCCGCACGGTGGTGGCATCGGGATAGTCGCGCTCGAACGACAGGATGTTGCTGATGTCGGCCCCCCGAAAGGCATAAATGCTCTGTGCGTCATCGCCCACTACGCACAGGTTTTTGTGTCCGGCAGCCAGCTGCTTAGCCAGCACATACTGCACGTGGTTCGTGTCCTGGTACTCGTCGATGTGCACGTACTGCCAGCGCTGCTGGTACTTTTCCAGAATCTCGGGCTCCTGGTTGAAGAGCTGCACGGGCTTCAGCAGCAGGTCATCGAAGTCGAGCGCGTTGGCACGTTTGAGGGCAGATTCGTAGGCGGGATACACCTTGGCGGTGGCTTCTTGCAGGCGGCCATGCGCCATGCTGGTGTACTCCTCGGGCCCGACCATCTGGTTTTTGGCGCTGGAGATGGTGCGCTGTACCGAGCGGGGCTTTACCTCGTCGGTGTTGAGTTGCAACCGGTTCATCTGCTGCTTTACGATCTTCTTGCTGTCGTCGGTGTCGTAGATCGAGAAGTCTTGCGAGTACCCGATCGCGTCAATTTCGCGGCGCAGCAGCCGGGCAAATGAGCTGTGAAACGTGCCCACCCACATGCCACGCGTTCTGTCGCCCACCAGGCGCTGCACACGCTCGCGCATTTCGCGGGCCGCCTTGTTGGTGAACGTCAGCGCAATGATCTGGTAGGGCTTGGCCTTACCCGTGGCCAGCAGGTAGGCAATGCGGTGCGTAAGCGTGCGCGTCTTGCCCGAGCCGGGCCCGGCAATGATCATGACGGGTCCGTCGGTGGCGGTGACGGCGGCGCGCTGGTCTTCGTTGAGCCCGCTCAAGATGCGTTCTTGGGCTTCCGAATCGGGGTCCACAGACGACGAGGGAGACGGGGACGACAGTTGGATGCGACGCGCCATAACGCAGCAGAACAGGTAGATGCAAAAGACAAAGGGTACGCTGCGCCTGTAGGGACGCGGCGGTACGACATCTATACGGGATGCATCAGCCTGCGTTCGTCCAAGATCAGATAGACGCGGGGATCGAGTCAATAATTGCACGGCGACCTGCGACGGACGATGGACCGGGCCACATGCCTAAACGCAAAAACGCCCACTTCCGCAAGGAAGTAGGCGCCTCGAAGCTGTGCGGATTGTACGGAGGGATGCCGACGTTTGGCTTTCCTCCACATTATCCTGCTATGCCGTTATGTTAGTTTTCCTCTGGCGGCAGCAGCACACCATCAATCACGTGGATGACGCCGTTGGAGGCGTCGATGTCCGTTTGTATCACCTGTGCGCTGTTGGCGCCGCTCAGCGTGACGGTGCCGTCGTTCACCGAGATGCCCACGTTCGGGCCCAGCACGGTGGGGGCTTCGGTCATGCTTACGACATCTTCGGCAAAGGCTTCGGCGGGAATGACGTGGTAGGACAGAATGTCGGCAAGCTCGTCGAGGTTGTCTTCTTCCAGCAAGCGGTTCAGTTCATCGCCAAGTGCGGCGAAGGCGTCATCGGTCGGGGCCAGGATGGTGAAGGGCCCTTCGCCTTGGAGCGTTTCGTCGAGGCCGGTGGCTTGCAGCGCGGTAACCAGGGTGTCGAAGCCGTCGGCAGCAACAGCTACTTCAACGACGTTCGTGGTGTCGTTCACGGCTTGGGCCTTGGCATCCGAGAGGCCGATCCCGCCAACGAGTAGCAGGAGGGCAGCAAACGAGGAAAGTAAACGAGTCATAAGGGGAAAAATGTTGAGTGATAAAGACTGCGCATAAGTACGATCGCGTAACGCTGGATCGGAGCGGATTCGTATTTCAGGTGGTAGTTACGTACAAGCCCTTTACATTTTGTGATAGTGTGGCGCAGGTGGGTGTAATACACCGGCGTCTTTCGCGCTGTTGTAGGGCGGGGCGGCTGTCTGTGTGTGGAGAACATGGCTCTGCAAATACAGCCTGTAAACATAGAAAACGCCCGTGCCTCAAGACGAGACACGGGCGCAGAATACAGACGTTACGAAGCATTCTTGCGTGTGAGCGTGGCGCAGAATGCAACGCCTGATTCAGAAGCCGTATGGGCTTATGGCGTAATGATGTTGCCGCCACCTTCACCCGCTTCGCCGTCGCCGCTTTCGACTTCAATCAGTTCGACGTCGAACTCCAGCGTACGGCCGGCAAGCGGGTGATTGGCATCGACGGTAATGTGGTCGTCTTCTACCTTGGCGATCTGCACCGGCACGGCTTGGCCCTGCTGCGTATGCATCTGCAGCTGCTGGCCCACTTCCGGATCGATCTCATCGGGGAGCGACTCGCGGTCAACGTCCATGACCATGTCGTCGCGACGCTCGCCGTAGCCGTCTTCGGGCGTGATGGTGCCGGTCTTGGTATCGCCCGGCTCCATGCCTTCCACGAGCTTCTCAAAGCCCGGAATCACTTTCTGTGCACCCAGCTCAAAGCTGATGGGCTCGCGCTCGCGCGAGCTGTCGAATACGGTGCCATCTTGCAGGCGGCCCGTGTAGTGAATGTGGACGGTATCTCCTTTCTTTGCTTCAGCCACAGGTCAGTAGAGTCTGTCAACAAGAATGTATGCGAATACATATCATTTCCCTTAACGCCATGGGCCCTTCGGTGTTGAGGGCCATGCTGCATCTTCACGATCATCAGATACAGCGGGGGCGCTATGGACTGAGCAGGGTGCGTTGTGTGGTGCCGCTCAGTTCACGCAGGGTGAGTTCGGCTTGCTTCGCCTGAAAGCGCGCACTTACGAGATCGCTCTCGGCCCGCACGGCCTGCTCTTGCACCTCGCGCAGTTCAATGGACGAGATGTCG
>CAZBTM010000013.1:12509-14700 GCA_964494425.1 uncultured Rhodothermales bacterium
ACGAGCTCGAAGTCCTGGGCCTCCATCTCGTTCAGACTGCGCAGGTCGCCGAGCCGGAACTGTTCCAGCGCGGTCTCTACGTTGGCCTGGGCCATCTGCAGGTTGTCGGTTTCGAGGGCGACGACCTCCAGCCGCCGCTGGTACGCGGCAACCGCCTGTGTGAGGGCCGCAAACAGCTCGTTCTCGGTATCCGACACCGCAAGTTCGGCGTTGCGGATACGCACCTGCGCGTTCTGGCGCTGGCGGCGTCGATCGAATCCCGTAAACAGCGGAATCTGGAGCGAAAGTCCGTAGGTGAAGTCGTAGTTGGTGCTTTCCTGCACAAACCCGCTCTCCGACTCGGTGCGGCTCACGCCGTAGCCCAGCGAAGCGTCGAGCGCGGGGAACCGCTCCGCCTGCAGCGCACGCCGCTCCTGCTCGGCCGCTCGCAGCGCCGCCTGGGCCTGCTGAAGCACCGGGTTGGCCTGCTGAAGGGCTGTGCGCACAGCATTGGTGGTCAGCGTTTCGTCGATGGTAATCTCTTCAGCTACCGTAAAGTCGGTCGCGGTGGTGCGGCGTCCGCGCACCCGGTTGAGTTCGGCTTTAGCGGATTCGAGGGCCGCCTGCTGGCGAAGCAGCGCTGACCGATCGGCGTTCAGGTCGACGCGGGCCTGGCGCACCTCCAGGTCGGAGGCGCTCCCGACCTCGTTGCGCAGCTCCGCAATGCGCACACGCTCTTCGGAGACTGCTACGGTCTCTTCGAGCACGCTACGCTGCCGTTGCGCACGCACTACGGTGTAGTAGGCAAGGGCGGCGTCGGTAAGCAACTGCTCGGTGGTGGCCCGGGCACGCTGCTGTTCGGCATCGCGCTCGGCCTGCAGGCGGTTGAGCGTGGCAAAGCGTCCGCCCAGCCCGTCGAACACGCGCCATGAGAGCTGGGCATCGGCGCCGCTGTTGGTGCTGCGCGCCCCGCTGATGCTTTCGGGCGCCTGCCCCTGAAACTGCTGATCGGTGTCGCTGATGGTTTCGTTATAGCGCGCCTGTACCGAGAGCTCGGGCAAGAAGCCCGCGTTGCCAACTGAGGCGTTGCGCTCGGCAATCGTTACGTTGTTCTCGGCGGTCTCTACGTCGGGGTTGTTGCGCAGCGCCTCTTGCAGCACGGTGCGCAGGGCCACCGGCTCGGCATCGGGGGTTTGCGCGTGGGCAGCAGGAGCAAAGCCCAGTAGCGAGCACAGAAGAAGCAGGCAAAACCGGCGAAGCATACGCAAAGGTCGGATCAGAGAACAGAAGTAGCTGCGAAAGGCGAAGGCCAAGCGCCCCCGTGTGAAAAGAGAACCGCACTATTGGGCGGCTGAGGTGCCGTCAGAGGCACTGTCGGAGGCGGCAGGATCGGGCACATTGGGCAGGGTGCCGGTGCCATCGCCCGAGGTGCCAGGACTGGCGGCTCCGTCGCCCGCGGACGGGGCGGCTACGCTCTTCGGTGCGGTGGCGCTGGTCAGGTAGGTGTACATGGCGGGGATGATGTAGAGCGACAGGAAGGTGCCTACGATGAGTCCGCCAATGACCACGAGCCCCATCGGGATGCGGCTTTCGGCGCCCGCGCCCACCGCCAGCGCAATGGGCAGCACGCCCAAGATCGTGGAGAACGCCGTCATCAGAATGGGGCGGAAGCGCACGGCAGCGGCTTCGGTAATGGCGTCCTCGATGCTGAGTCCTGCAGCGCGGCGCTGGTTGGCGAATTCAACAATCAGGATGCCGTTCTTCGCCACCAGTCCAACCAGCATCACAATGCCGATCTGGCTGAAGATGTTGAGCGACTGCCCAAAGACCCACAGGAAGGCGAGCGCGCCCGTGAGCGCCAGGGGCACGGTAATCAGGATCGTAAACGGATCCCGAAAGCTTTCAAACTGCGCAGCCAGCACCAGATAGATGAGCACGAGCGCCAGCCCAAACACGTAGAGCAGCTGGTTCGAGGTCTCTTGGAAGTCGCGCGAGGCGCCGTCGAGGGTGAAGACCTCGATCGAGTTGGCGGCGTTCTCCAGGTAGACCACGACCAGCGCCCGGTCCGTGGCGCGGACGTGCTCGATGACCGCGTCGGGCCGTTCGGCGATGATCGTGCGCCAGCGCTCGAACACGGTGTTTGCAGCGAACTTTTCCAGGTGGGTCATTCGCATGAGCCTGGCGCTGGTGGTGGTGATGGGACTGGGGATGC
>CAZBTM010000013.1:14710-21122 GCA_964494425.1 uncultured Rhodothermales bacterium
TTCGACGCTTACCACGTTGTCGAGCAAGACCGGCTCGCCGCTGCTGGAACGCACATACAGGCTCAGCAGATCAGCAGGCTCGTTGCGGTTCGGGCGCTCTACCTGCGCAATCACGTCGCGCTGCTGCCCGTCGCGGGTGAAGAAGCCAACGCGCTGCTCGCTGAGGGCCAGCTGCATGGTTTCGGCGACGTCACGCGCCGACACGCCAATGTTATCGGCGCGCTCCCGGTCGATGCTGACGTTGAGCTCAGGCTTGTTAAACTTGAGGTTTGGATCCAGGAACGTGAAGACCTCGGACTGCCGGGCGCGCTCCATAAACCGGGGCAGTGTTTCTTCGAGGGCCTCCAGGTTCGGCGCTTGCAGCACGTACTGAATCGGCTGCCCGCCCTGCGAGCCGACCTCAATGGTCTGCTCTTGGGAGACAAAGGTGCGTGCGCCATCCATCTGTCCCACAGCCTGCGTGAGGGCATCGGCGATTTCAGCTTGGCTGCGGTCGCGCTCATCGGGCTCGACCAGTTGCACGCGCATAAACCCGCTGTTCACCGAGCTGGAGGCGCCGAATCCGGGTGAGGTCACGGTGATGACCGCCTCGGTTTCGGGGACTTCATCCTGGACGGTCTGGTAGAGACTCATGATGTACTCGTCCATGTACTCGTAGGTGGCGCCCTCGCGCGCTTGCGAAAAGAGACGCAGGCTGCTACGATCTTCGAGCGGAGCCAGCTCTTCGGGCAGCACGCTGTAGAGTCCGCCGATGATAATAGCGCAGACGCCAATGACGCCAAAGGCCGTCCATCGGCGCTTCATGAAGACCTCCAGTGAGTGCCGGTATAGCTCGTTCAGCCACTCAAAGAACGGCTCGGTTTTGCGATAGGCCCACGGCTGCTGCTCCCGCTTTTTGAGGAGGCGCGTGGCAATCATGGGCGTGAAGGTAAGCGCCACAAAGGAGGAGATGGCCACCGCTCCGGCAATGACAAGGCCAAACTCCTGAAAGAGCTGCCCCGTGAGCCCCCCCAGGAAGATAATGGGCAGGAAGACCACGATAAGCGATATGGAGGTGGCAATGACCGCGAAGAAAATTTCGCGCGTGCCAATGATTCCGGCCTGGATGGGATCGTGCCCTTCTTCCAGCTTCGCATAGATATTTTCCAGCACGACAATGGCGTCATCCACCACCAGGCCAATGGCCAGCACCAGCGCCAGCAGCGTAAGCACATTGATGGAGAACCCAGCAGCGTACATGACGAAGAAGGAGCCGATAAGCGCCACCGGAATCACCAACAGTGGGATGACGGTAGAGCGCCAGTCGCGCAGGAAGCCAAAGATCACCAGAAACACCAGGAGCAGCGCGATAAAGATGGTCTGCTGCACCTCGGCAATACTCTGCCGGATCTGCGTGGTGGTGTCGAACCCAATACCCAGCGTAATGTCGTCGGGCAGGTCGGCTTCGATCGCGTCAACGCGGTCGTAGAACTCGTCGACAATGCTGATGTAGTTGGCTCCGGCCAGCGGACGCAGCACTACGCCCACCATGGGCGTGCCATCGCGCCGGAGCAGTGTGCGCTCGTTGCGGGCCCCAATCTCGGCGCGGCCTACGTCTTCGAGCCGCACGATCTCGCCCTCGGGCGACTGCTTCAAGATGAGCTGATTGAAGTCTTCTTCCGTCTCCAGACGACTCTGCGTGCGCACCGTGAGTTCAATGTTTTCGCCCTCGATGCGCCCCGACGGCAGCTCTACGTTGGAGCGGCCCAGCGCGGCCCGAATGTCTTGCGGCGTAAGCTGATAGGCGGCCAGCTGCTGCGGGTCGATCCACAGGCGCATGGAGTACTCTTTCGAGCCCCAGATGTCGACGCGGCTTACGCCCTCGATGGTCTGCAGCCGCTCCTTGAAACGGTTGTCGGCCAGCTCGGTGAGTTCCAGCAGGTTGCGATAGCTGCTGCTGATGTTCAAGAACACGATGGGCTGCGCATCCGCATCGGACTTCGACACGGTGGGCGGGTCTACGTCGGGCGGCAGCTGGCCCTGGGCCCGCGACACCCGGTCGCGCACGTCGTTAGCAGCGCGCTCCAGGTCGGCCCCCAATTCGAATTCGACCGTGACGGTAGAGCGGCCCTCGCGGCTGACCGAGGTGAGCGTCCGAATCCCCTGGATGCCGTTGATCTGCTCCTCAAGCGGCTCGGTGATCTGCGAGTCAATCACATCGGCATTGGCGCCGGTGTAGTTGGTCGAGACGCTGATGACGGGCGGGTTCACCGATGGGTATTCGCGCACACCCAAAAAGAAGAAGCCGATGGCCCCAAACAAGACGATCAGCGTGGCCATGACCGTCGATAGAACCGGGCGTTCAATGCTTAGCGAGTAAAGGGCCATGAGAGGCACGTCTGATGCTGCAAAAGAGAGAGGGCGGCGCCGTGGAGGCGAAGCTGTGCTTACTCAGCGGGTGAGACCACCGCGTCGGTATTGGCGTCGAGATCATCGACGGTGCGAAGCGTGGCCACTTCGACGGGGCGCCCGGGACGCAGCTCCTGAATGTTGGAGGTGAGGACGGTGTCGCCTGGAGCCAGCCCCTCGGTGATTTCGACCAGGTCGCTGGTGCGCGTGCCAATGGTTACTTCTTGCGGCTGGGCCTGTCCGTTACGATACACAAAGACGCGCTGCACGCCCAGGTTGGGCACCAGAGCAAAGTTGGGCACCACAAGCGCATCGTCGATTGCACCCAAGGTGAGCGTGAGATCGGCAAAGGTACCCGGGCGGAGTCCGTTGCCGTCGTTGGATGCGCGGGCTCGGACGCGAAGCGAGCGTGTCTCGTTGTTAACGCGGGGCTCGGTGGCCATCACGCGGGCGGTGTGCTCCTCATTGCTGTTCCGCACCGAGAATGTGATGGGTTGCTCCGCCTCCACGCGCCCGGCGTACTTCTCGGGCACCGAAAAGTCGACCTTGATCGGGTCGATGCGTTGCAGCGTGGCGATGCGTGTGCTGGGCGAGATGTAGCTGCCTTCGCTCACGTAGCGCAGTCCCAGTTGCCCCGTGAACGGCGCCCGGATTTCGGTTTTTGCGATGCGCGCCCCGACCTGATCGAGGTCGGCCTGCAGCACTTCGACTTCGTTCTGGGTCGCGTCGTAGGTTTCCTGGCTTACGCCGCCCTCTTCGAGCAGGCGCGCCTGCCGCTCCTCGCGCGCCTCAGCCAGTTCAAGCTGTGCCTGCAGGCGGCGCTGCTCGGCGTACAGGTCGTCGTTGGATACCGACAGCAGCAGCGTGCCCGCCGACACCGTTTGCCCTTCGGGCAGATCCATCGACGTAATGCGCCCCGCTGTTTCCACCGACAGATCGACCGACTCGTCGGCGCGCAGTGTACCGGTAGCACGAATCTGCTCGGCAATGCGTGTAGGCGCTACAACAACGGCATCGGCCTGTAAGGCCGGCGGTTGCTCGGCGTCTTGCCCGCTTTCATCGTCAGCAGCACGGCTATCGTCTTGGGGAAGCAGCAGGATGCCGCCGATCAGAAGCAGGCCAGCGACCAGAATCCATGGTATGGGGCGGGCCCACCAGGCAGGGGTAGAGGAAGAAGACATGGAAAGCACGTCGGGACAGCAAAGGAATAGGGCGGAGCAGCAGCCATGTTATGGCTTGCAACACAGATGTCAACTTCCATCAGGCAAACAGAGGTTCTACACCCATGTGATAGTTTGGCCATCTGATAACATGTCGCGTAACGCATCCGTGAACTCTGTCTCGCTTCATCCACGATCCGGGGGCTCAACCACTATGCCCATAACGGCTACGCATCCGCCAATGTCGGATCAGCAAGTGGGTCGGCAGTGGGCACCGGGTCGGCAGTGCCAGCGGTGCCGGTGTGGCATTCGAACAGTGTGGAGCAGTTGAAGTCGTGCGCCAGCACATGTGCTCCGTGCGTGTCGACCGGGTGCAGGTGGTCGATGCCAGAGGCAGCCAGCCGTACCGCAGCTTCTGCCGGACGCGCATCGTGTTCGTGATCGAGGGCCCACTGTGCGTGATGCGCTGTAAGCGCGACTTCCATGGCGCATCCTACCGTGTACGCAAAGCGCCGGGCGCTCCCCTGGAGCGTGCCGGTGCTATCTTCAGACTGGGCTTTGTGGAGCCATTCCTGAGCGTGTTGGAGCGCCTGGGCGGCCTGTTTCATGGGCGGGATGAGGCGCGGCGCAGAAAGGTCGTCCATGCAGCGCTCGAACTCGGCCCGGAGCGGGGCCAGTCCGCCGGTGCGCTTGAGCGCGCGGAGCAGGTCGAGCGCCAGTACGTTGGTCGTGCCCTCCCAAATGGGCAACACCTGCGCATCCCGATGCAGTTGAGGGAGGCCGGTATCCTCCACGTATCCGGCCCCGCCAAAGGCTTCCATCGCCTCGCTGGTCACAGACACGCACTGCTTGGCGGTGAGCAGCTTGGCGATGGGCGTGAGCAGCCGCAGCAGGGCACGGTCGGTGTCTGTGGCGGTGTTGGCCTCGTCGCGCCCCAGCAGTTCGGCGACGCGGAACGACAGGTGAAATGCGCCCTCGTAGGTGCTCTGCAGCTGCGCGAGCGTGTCCTGGTGCAGCGGCTGGTCAATCAGCTTCTTGCCAAAGACGGTGCGCTTGGTGGCGTAGTCGCGCGCCAGGGCTATGGCGCGGCGCATAAAACTGGTGGCGGTGACGGCGTTCCAGGTGCGCGTGATGTTCAGCATCGGCGCAATGTGCCGCGTGCCGCGTTTTAGCTCGGTGACGGGCACCGCTTCTACGCCATCCAGATGCAGCTCGGCAGTCGGCAGCTTGCGCGTGCCCAGTTTGTCTTTCAGGCGCAGCACGCGCAGCCCCGGCTGCAGGTCGCCGTCGTCGGTGCGGATGCACACGTAGAAGAGCGCCAGCCCGCGTCCGCCCTTGGGGTTGCCCTCGGGACGTGCCAGCGCCAGCGCCATGTTTGCGGTGATGGCGCTCGTGAACCATTTGCGTCCGTAGAGGCGCCAGGTGCCGTCGTCGTCCTGGCGGGCGGTGGTGTTGGACTGCCCGACATCGGAGCCGCCTGCGAGTTCGGTCATCCACTGGCCGCTGGTCCAGGCGGATTCGGGGGCGCGGCTGGTGAGGTGCGGCACGGCTTCATCGACGAGCGCCTCGTTCTCGGCAGCAAGGAGCGTGCGCGTGGCGCCGTCGGTCATGGCGAGCGGGCAGCCGTACATGTCGGTTGAGGGAATGAACAGATGCGCCCGCGCAAACTGCACCGGGCGGCTGTGCGGGCCGTACTCTTGCTCATACGGAAGCGCTACCAGTCCGTACTTAGCAGCGAGCGGCGCGGCGGTCTTCCACACGTCGGTGAGTGTGATTTCGTCGATGCGCTCGCCCCACGGGCTCCACTGCGTAAGCTCCGGCTCATTGGTGCGGTCGGCCTGCTGCAAGGCGTAGAGATCGCCGCCGGCGCGCTCGCCCAGCGCGTGCAGCGTGCCGGATTCGGCATCGAGCACTGTGCCGGGGAGGGCGCGCTTCAGGTAGCTGGTGAGCACGTGGTCGCTGGTGTACTGGTTGCCGAGTTCGGGGGCGGCTTGTGTGGTGTCGACCGCGGGATCGGTGGGGGCGGACGCTGTGGACATAGCAGAATCAGGGGGATGCGGAGGCAGTGATTTGGAAGACAGCATAGTAACGTACATGCGCGCTGGATGTGCCCCGGTGGGGGCCTAACCCAGGATGCCCGCTGTGCTCCCAGTCCTGGACTACACTGCTGGTCGGACGCAGGAGCGTCCACCAACCTACCACCCCGACGGGGGACCGTCGGGGCCAGGAGTATTGGCTACCGACATGAGCCTGTGTAGGGAGACGGCGCGCCGTCTCCCTACGGTTTGTCACCAAACCATGCAGGGGGCGGCCGGCCTTCGCCCTTGGGCCCATCTGCCCCCGATGGGCACGTGCGCCGTTGTGGAGCTGCGCCGAATGCAGGAGGCGGCACGGCCCTTCGCTTTCCCCCAAAAGACACGTGCGGCGGACACGGCGATGCCAAAAACATGTGAGGGATGCGTAGCGGGTGGCTCTTGCGCGGTAGGCAGCCGTGTATAGGCGTGCGATATTTCCTTGTGCAACCCCCAATTCATTGTGCGCACTCTGCTCAACCCCATCCGTGCTTTGCTGGAACAGGTGGGCCGCGTGCTGGCCCGCTTGGGATGGATTGATGCGCGGCGCGGCGATGCGATTGCAGAGCTGGCGTGGCCGCGTATTGTAACAGGCGTGGCGCGCATGTCGAAGGCCACCGCGGATGTGGCGATGGTGGGCCTGGCGGTGGGGGCTGCGGGCATTGCGGGCATCGGCTACGGCGTGCCGTACTGGACGCTCGCGTACATGCTGGGCGGTGGCATTGCGGGGGGCACGATTAGCCTGGTGTCGCAGCGATTTGGGGCGGGCGAGCATCCGGGCATCACCACGGC
>CAZBTM010000013.1:21132-23384 GCA_964494425.1 uncultured Rhodothermales bacterium
TGGAGTCAAATCCGTCTTCGCCGACGCGGCCAAGCGACTTCCCGGCGTCAGAGTCCGCATGGGCACGATGGAGGAGTTCGCCGACGGTCGTGCAGAGCGCGGCGCTGGGGCTGCTCACGACGCTGCCACTGGTGGCGCTGTTCACGGGAATGACGGAGCCGCTCATCCGGCTGATTGGCTCGGGCGAGGCGGCGGTGGCGCACGGCGTGACGTATCTGTCGATTGCAAGCTGGGCGATGCCGTTTGCCGCGCTCAATCTGGTGGGCAGCCGCGCGCTGGTCGGCGCCAACGAGGCGTGGATTCCGATGGTGATTCGCGCGGGTGGGGCCATCGCCAACGTGATCCTGAGCGGGGTGCTCATCTTTGTGTTCGACATGGGCGTGGCGGGCGCGGCGCTGGGCACGGTGCTCGGCGGGGCGTCGGTGACGGGCGTGCTGGCCTGGGGCTTTGTACGCGGGCGACTGCCGTACGTGGGCGATCTTCCTATTCAGTGGGATGCGCGGGCTGCGCTTGGGGACCGGGCCACGGCCAAACGTCTGGTGCAGGTGGGCACTCCGCTGGCGCTGCGCAAGGTGGCCCAGGGCGGCGGACGCTTCCCGATGATGGCGATTGTGGCGTTCTTTGGCCCGAATGTGGTGGCGGCCTACGTGGTGGCGCTTCGGATGCGCGGCCTCATGAACACGCCGGGCTGGGGCTTCGGGCTCGCCTCCAGCAGTCTGGTCGGACAGGCGCTGGGCCGCAACGACGATTCGGAGGCCGAGGCGTATGGCCACGACACCCTGCGCTTTACGGTGGCCGTGTATGCACTGGGGGCGCTGGCGATTTTTGTGGGGGCGCGTCCGGTGAGCTACCTGTTCGTGCAGGATCCGGAGCTCATCCCTACAACGGTGGCGCTACTGCGCGCCACGTGCGTGAGTGTGATCTTCCACGGGCTGCTGAACGGCGCGCTGGGTCCGCTCCGCGCTGGGGGCGATACGACGTGGCCGTTCTACGGGCAGCTGGCCGGCCTCTTCTTGTTTGCGCTTCCGCTTGCGTATGCAGGCACCGTGACGCCGATCGGACTGTGGGGCGTGTACTTGGCGCTGGTGTTTGAGACGGCGATTCCGGCGTTTGTGACGTACTACCGCTACCACAGCGGCGCATGGCTCGCCATCAACCGGGCGTACCGGGCCGCGCAGGAATCGGCGTAGGTTCGGCAATGCAACAGCCTGACCACCTCACACAATACGCGATCGGATCTCGGGGGCGTAGGTGCGGCTAACGCGCAGCCGGGTGCCGTCGGTGAGGCGGACGTGGTAGCCGCCGGAGCCGTCGCTGCGGAGGTGGTCGACCGCATCCAGTGCGATGAGGTGAGAGCGGTGGATGCGCAGAAACCGGTCGCCCGACAGGCGCTCGTCCAGGTCGCCAAGTCCTGCTGACGAAAGGTAGGTGCCGTCGGCGGTATGGATCTCGGAATAGTCGCCCGCCGCTTCGATCCACTGGATCGCGCTCGTTTGCACAGGAAGAATTTTCTCGCCGTGCCGCACGTAGAGCCGGTTGGGGGCGTCGGCAGACGTGGTCGTCTCTTGCAAGAGTCTCGCAAGGCGGTCGGTGTAATCAGCGGCGGTTTCCTCCTGATCATGCCGGTCGAGAACACGCTGCACGGCCTGCTCGAAGCGCGCGCGTTTGTAGGGCTTCAGCAGATAGTCCACTGCGCCAGTTTCGAAGGCTTGGATGGCGTACTCGTCGTAGGCAGTCGAGAAGATGATGTACGGCGGCGGATCCAGTTCGAGGCGCTCCAGCACGTCGAATCCGTCGCCTTCGGGCATCTGCACATCCAGGAAGACGAGATCGGGCGTGGTGGCTTCGATCACGCGGACGGCATCGGTGCCGGTGCCTGCTGTATCTATCACGTCGATGTGCTGGAATGCGGACAGGTACTCGCGCACCAGCTGGCGCGCGGGCGGTTCGTCGTCTACGATGACAGCCGTTAGTGAATCAGGCATGGCGGAGACACGTCAGTTCGTGTGGTTTGTGTCGAGGGGAAGGGTAAACCAGACCCGAAAGCCGTGCGGGTCGACGGCTTCGGTGTGGAGGGCGGCCTCGGAGCCAAAAGCGTGCGTCAGCCGCCGGGCGGTGTTCGTGAGTCCGACGCCGGCGCCCTCTTCGGGGTTGTCATGATGCGCAGCCTCACCGCCGGTAATGGTTTCAGGCACAGCGCTGGGTGAAGACGGACCGGCCCCGGTATCTTCGACCCCCACATGAAGTCGACC
>CAZBTM010000013.1:23394-26169 GCA_964494425.1 uncultured Rhodothermales bacterium
TGCCGTGTTTGATTGCGTTCTCCACGAGCGGCTGCAGCACCATCGGCGGTACGGGCGTATCGAGCGCGTTGTCGGGCGCGTCGATGTGGTAGGCCACTGACAGGCGGTCGGAGAAGCGGCGGGCCTCCAGGTCGAGGTAGGAGCGAACCATCGCGATTTCGTCGCGGAGCGGCACGCGCTGGCGCTCGGTGCTGTCAAGGGCATGGCGCAGCAGGTGCGCCAGATCGGCAATCATTTCGCGGGCCTGCTCGGGATTCAGCGGCACGGTGGCACTGATGGAGTTCAGCGTGTTGAACAGGAAGTGCGGCTGCACCTGCGCTTTGAGGGCCGCCAGCTCGCGCTCGCGCGCCAGGGCGGCATACTCGGCGGCCTGCTGCTCGCGCCATCGCAGCCGCTGCACCGAGCGCACCAGGTGGTAGATGGCAAACTGCACCGCGTACACCGTGAGGTTGCCGAACAGAATCCACTGGAAGTTGCTGCGGATGTCCGTCGCAACGGCTGACCCAAAGAACGCCTCCATGCTGGCAAGGTAAAGGCTAAGCGTTCCCCAAGCATAGAGCGGCCCCAGCACTGCGTGAACGGCCAAGATCTGCCCCCAGTGCATGCCGTCCATGCGGCGCACGGTGATCCACCAGGCAGGCACGCTGGCCGCAGCCATCAGGATTGTGAACAACGTCTGACCGATAAGAATGCCCCCAAGAGGCGCCTCAGGTGATTGTCGGATCACAAAAAACGTATAGAACAGGGTATAGAGCAGCCAGCAGACTGTCGCCAGTCCCACGCCGGGCCACGTAATTCGCGGAGGCGACGGGGATCCGGTGACAGGAGCACCTGAAGTCATGAAACAGCAGACAGATGGAAAGCAGGATGGAGACGAGGCCAGTGGACACCGATGCAGCCCAGCAGCCCGCTATTCAGCCGCGGCCAGCTCCGGCATCAGCACGTGCTGCACCCATCCGTAGCCGGGACGTACGTCCAGGGCATTCTCGAACGCAGCGCGGGCCTCGCGCGGGCGGTTGTCGTTTGCATGCGCAATGCCTAACCACGCATACGCATCGGCATGGCCCCAGTTGGGCTGGAGCGGATCCGTGGGAGCCGTATTGGCAAAGCGATTGGTGGCTTCTTGCAAGCGCGCAGTGGCTTCTTCGGTATCGTCGGTGTCCCCGCCCCACATGCTGGGGGTATTGTACAGGCTGATGCCCTGGGCAAGCAGCACGCGTGGATTATTGGGCGCAGCCTCCCGGGCGCGCTCTATAGCGTTGTTTGATTTGGGACCGTAGCGCATGCCGCTGATCATGCCGCCCGCGGCAAACTGCGTTCCGTCTACCGGAAACGTTGGCACCGTGCTGAACGAGCCGCCGGGGGGCACTGCCTCCAGGGGCGAGAGCGAAGCCTGCACATCGGTCCCGGTGGTGAAACGGGATTCAGTGATGCGGGCTTGCGGGTTGAGCCGAAGCTGTGGATCCGCAAATGATGCAGGCGACAAGCAGGACAAGTGGGAGCAAGTAACGCATAGCGCATGGCGGGAGCACCAGTGGACAACGAGGTGCTTGGATCCATGCGTAGCGCGGCTCGCCGTTCGGCCCCAATCGGTGAGCCGCGGCCTGCGGCGTTGAGTGGGAGATGGGGGAGCGCTGCTCGAAGGGGTGCTTCGGAGGTGCAGGAGATTTTTGGTAGTGAATAGACGTTACCCCACCCTGATAAAAATCTTTCCTGGGGCGAACGGTACCGAAAGCATTCAGCACAAGTTACCCCGCTTGCTCCTGTCAGCCATGCCGGAGACATCCGCGCTGGGCGGCGCTCCCAGTCTCCGGCTACTGTCCTATTGCCTCCATCACGTAGCGTTGAACCGCTACCAGATTTCTCGACTTCGCTCGGAATGACACTGCCGAGAAGGGGCGCAATGTATGCCGAACGGTTGGCACACTCCCCGGCGTATTTGGCCTCCAATCACGCCTTGTTCAGCAGCGCGCCGACTTCGTCGAGGGAGAGGCGGATGAGGGTGGGCGTACCGCTGGAGTCGACGTAGGGCACCTCGCACTGCCAGAGCGTGCGGATGAACGCGCGCCGCTCGTCCAGCGCCCAGTCGCCCACGCGGTCGAGGGCCTGGCGGCTGGCCAGGGTGCGCGCCCAGGCTTTGTGGCGCGTTTCGGTAGCGGATTCGGGCGTGCTGTCATCGTTGCGGAGGAGCGCGCGGAAAGCGTCGACGGCGCGCTCAGTGTCGAGCTTGGGCGGGATGCCGCGCAGAGCCACGGTGCGTCCGCTGAGGGATTCGGCATCGAAGCCAACGTGAGCCAGTTCGTCCTGCAGCGCCTCGAAGCGCTCGGCTTCTTGCACGGAGAGGTCGATCGTTTGGGCAAAGAGCAACTGCTGCGACTCGCCGCTCTCTTGCTGCAAGCGTGTCTGATAGCGCTCGTACAGAATACGCCGGTGCGCGGCTCGCGGGTCGACCACCATGAGTCCCTCATCGATGGGCACGAGCAGGTAGCGCCCGTGCAGTACCCACACGGGTCCATGTCCGGGTGTCGACGCAGCCGCGTTTGTGTCTTCATCGCCGGATGCGTCGGCGGCATCAACTTCATCTTCGGGGCGGTACAGGCGGTCGGTAAGGGGGCCAAGCGGGCCGCTCTGCGATGTGTTGGCCCCTGCATTGGGGCGGGAACTGGTGGGTGCGCTGCCCGATGATGGAGCGGAGCGCGATCCTGAAGACGACCGCGACGAGGTGGTGGGGGAGGCAGACGGCTCTGCATCTCCAAACGATACGGGCGTGGGGCG
>CAZBTM010000014.1:0-16884 GCA_964494425.1 uncultured Rhodothermales bacterium
AGCAATGTTCTGTAAACTCTCAGGCATCGCATCGCCGAGGGCATCAGCGGCTTCTTCGGTCTTAAGCTGCAGGAGCTGCGCCCGCTCGTCGTCGAAGTTCGGATCGTCAAGCAGTTCCTCCACCTCGCGGATGGTAGGCAGATCGTCGAGCATGTTGAGTCCGAACTGCTCCAGAAACTCGGGGGTGGTGCCGTACAAGAGCGGACGCCCCAGCGATTCGCTGCGACCTTTCACGTCCACCAGCTCCAGCTCCATGAGCTTACGCAGCGCGTAATCGGAGTTCACGCCGCGCACAAAGTCGACCTCAGGACGTGTTACGGGCTGCTTGTAAGCGACCACGGCTATCGTTTCCAGCAACGAGCGCGAGAGCGACTGCCGCTGCTCGTCCTGCACCATTGCTTTTACGAAGGGGGCTACCTCTTCGCGGGTCACCATGCGGTATCCACCCGCCCACGCCACAATTTCAAAGGCGCGCTCGTTAACCGTGTACGCCTCTTGTAGCGCCTCAATGGCGGTTTCCACGCGTTCGGCATCCACCTTCGTTTCGCCTGTCACCTCCGTCACGATTTCAGCAATGCGTTCCGCCCCGATGGGATCATCGGCAGCAAAAAGCAGCGCTTCGGTCGCCTTCAGAAGACGCGGACTTACGCCAAAGCCAAGTGCGGGATCGGAGTTCGCCATGTAGCGAGCAAACGTGAGTTCAAGAGGGATGCGACAGGTTGGAGGCTGGCCCCGTAGGCCCCGTAGGTAACTCGGACTACGACGCCTGTGGCACGGTAGAGTCGACCCCGTTGGACGCATTGTCGTGCCAGCGGAGCGCAAAATTGGTTCGCGACTCGTTTATATGGATGCGCAGATGGTGCTGACGCGCCAGTTCGAGCACAGCCAGGAAGGTGGCAATGATAAACGGCTTCGAGCGCTCCCGAACGACCGACCGAAACGACAGTTCGCGCGCATGACGCAGCCGGTCCATGACGTAGCGCTGCTGCTCGTCAACCGAGTACTCCAACGGGGCCACCTCGTGGGTGGGGTCCTCGTCTTCAGGAGGCTCGTGCAGCATGTGCGCCAGCGCATCCATCAGATCATACACCGTGTGGTCAACCGCTTTTGCAGGCTGCTGCTCGTACTGCTGGCGCACGGGCGAAGCATCGCCCCGTGTAGCATGCCGGTTTCGCTTCTCGCGCCGCACAGCCAGCTGATCGGCTCCTTCCTTAAAGCGTACGTACTCCAGTAGTCGCTCTACCAGCTCGCGCCGCGGGTCGACCTCCTCGCCCTCCTCATTTTCATTTGGACTCGGGAGGAGCATCTGCGCCTTGATGTTGATCAGCAGCGCTGCCATGTAAATGAAATCAGCTACGCCATCCAGATCAATCTCTTCGAGCACACGGACATACGCCAGGTACTCATCTGTGATCTGCGCGATGGGAATGTTGTAGATGTCGATTTCATCGCGCTTAATGAAGAACAGCAACAGGTCTAACGGACCCTCAAACTGCTGAAGTTCAATTTTGTACATTGACTATGCAATAACAGATTATTGATCTTGCGAAGACGTCAACTGGGCCGCAAACCACTCGACGGTCTTCCCAATACCATAATCCATATTGGTAGTCGGGCTCCACCCCAGTTCATTGTTCGCACGCGAAATATCGAGCACACTCCGCATCTGCTCACCTGGCTGCGCGGGTCCATACGTATTGTCGATACTCGGATCTGTATGCTTCTGGATAGCGGCAAAGAGCGTGTTTAGGCTGGTCTCTTCACCCGTACCCACATTGAAAATACGTGTACCTTCGTAGTCCATCACCGCGCGGTTCATCGCCACCACATCGTCAATGTAGATGTAATCGCGCGTCTGCGTCCCGTCCCCATAGATGGTCGGCGTCTCTCCATTTAGCATCTGCTCAATAAAGATTGCAATGACCCCCGCCTCTCCAGCCGGATTCTGGCGCGGTCCGTATACGTTCGCATAGCGCAGCGACACGTACGGAATGCCATACTCTTCCCGGTAGAAGTCCAGATACTTCTCCGATGCCAGCTTACTTACGCCGTATGGCGATACCGGACAGAGTGGGTGGTCTTCATCTTGGGGCGCGTACACCGGATCGCCGTAGATGGCTCCTCCAGTCGAGGCAAACAGCACCCGCTGAAGGCCGTTCTCGCGTCCGGCTTCCATCAGATTCAGCAGGCCGTCAACGTTGACAGATGCATCCTCACGCGGGTGTTTTACGGATTCTCGGACGTTCATCTGAGCGGCGTGGTGCACGAGCATATCGAAGCGTTCTGCCTGCACGAGCGCCGTAGCCTCCTCGCTCCGAATGTCGAGATGATGAAAAGTAGCTCCAGACGGCACGTTGGATCGCTTTCCTCCTGAGAGGTCATCAACGATATGTACGTCGTGCCCATCTTCGATAAATGCTTCAGCGACATGGGAGCCGATAAATCCAGCAGCTCCATTGCAAATTAATTTCATTGCAATAACGGTTTATTGTACAATTGTGCCAAGATGGCCGCCCCATACAAACGTAGGGGCAATCGGAAGTGATTGCCCCTACGCAGTGTGTTACAACCTGTAGACAGGCCGTATGGGTCGTATGGATGTACTGATTTAGCGCCCCGCTCCATTTTCATTATCGAGGAACGGTTTCCGCGTCAGACGCATCTTGCCGTCGTCGCGCACCTCCAGCAAGTGGACTTTCACCTTGTCGCCCACCTTCATGTAGTCCTCTACGTTCTCGACGTAGTCATGGGCAATTTCGGAGACGTGCAGCAGACCCGTTTTCTCAGGCATGATCTCGATGAAGGCACCAAAGTCGCGGATGGTTTTCACCGTGCCCACGTAGTCTTCGCCTTCTTCAGGAACGGCCACAATCTGCTTTACGCGTTCGATTGCGGCTTCAGCGTCCTGCTGATTCTTGGCTGCGATGGTTACCAGTCCCACGCCACCTTCTTCTTCGATCGTGACGTCGGTGTTGGTCTCCTTCTGGATGCTCTTCACAACCTTACCACCAGGGCCAATGACGGCACCGATGTGCTCCGGATCGATCGTAAGCTTCGTGAGGCGCGGTGCATATTTGGAGAGCTCTCGGCGCGGCTCGGGCAGCGACTGCTCCATCGCATCCAAGATTTCCATGCGGGCCGCGTTCGACTGCTTCAGCGCCTTGGCAAGCACCTCACGCGAGAGGCCAGCCACCTTGATGTCCATCTGACAGGCCGTAATGCCGTCGCGCGTGCCTGTGATCTTGAAGTCCATGTCGCCGAGGTGATCCTCCAGGCCGAGGATATCGGTGAGGACTTTCGTTCGCTCGCCATCCGTGACGAGCCCCATCGCGATGCCCGATACCGGCTTCTTAATCGGGACGCCCGCATCCATCAACGCAAGAGAGCCTGCGCAGACGCTGGCCATCGAGGAGGAGCCGTTTGACTCCATGACATCCGCGTTGATGCGGATCACGTACGGGAATTCGTCCTGGCTGGGGATGACCGGGCGCAGGGCGCGTTCGGCCAGCATGCCGTGTCCAATTTCGCGACGTTTCGGGCCGCGCAGGTAGCTGGCTTCGCCAACCGAGAACGGCGGGAAGCGGTAGTGCAGGTAGAACGATTTGTCGGTGTCGTCGAAGACCTCGTCGACTGGCTGCACATCTTTTGACGTACCCAGCGTAAGGGAGCCCAGCACCTGGGTTTCTCCACGGGTAAAGATAGCCGAGCCGTGCACACGGGGCAGGTAGCCCGTCTCCATCGAGAGCTCGCGTACGCTTGTCAGGTCGCGTCCATCGACACGCTGTTCGTCGGCAAGAATCATCTCGCGCATCGACTCCTTCTCCACCGCGCTTACCGCATCGCGAATGGTGCCAGCATCAAACCCATCCTCGTCGTCAGACGAAAGCGCCTCAACCGCATCGCTTTTAATTTCGTCGATGCCCGTGTAGAAGGTTTCCTTCTTGTACGGAGCGCGCACGTGGTCGGCCACGCGCTGCCCAAACTGCTGACGCACCTTTTCGATGGCCGCTTCCGGCGTGACGTGCTGCGTCCATTCGAAGTCATCGGCGGTGCCAAAGGCGCGGGCCAGCTGCTCTTGGCCGTTGCACAGCTTGCGGATGGCGACGTGCGCGGCGTCGAGCGCGTCGATCATCTCGTCTTCGCTGATCTCGTGCGCTTCGCCCTCAACCATGACCAGCGCGTCTTGCTTGCCAGCCACGATGAGATTCATGTCGCTCTCAGCAGTCTGCTGGATCGTAGGGTTGATCACAAACTCGCCATCAACACGGCCTACGCGGACCTCAGCCATGGGGCCTTGGAACGGTGCGCCCGCCAGCAAAAGCGCTGCCGAAGAGCCCACTCCTGCAAGAATATCGGCGTCGTAGTCGTCGCCTGCCGAAATAACGAAGTTAACAAGATGCACGCTATGGTAAAACCCGTCGGGGAAGAGCGGGCGAATGGCCCGATCTACGAGGCGAGCCGTCAGGGTTTCCTTATCGGTGGGGCGCCCTTCGCGCTTGATGAAGCCGCCGGGCACTTTGCCGCCTGCCGCAAACTTCTCGCGGTAGTCAACAGTCAGCGGAAAGAAGTTCTTGCCTTCTTGGATGGAGTCGGACAGCGTAGCGGTGGAAAGCACCATGGTGTCTCCCAACCGAACGACGGTCGAACCGTTGGCCTGACGGGCAATGCGGCCGGTTTCGATCGAGAGCGATCGTCCCGGAGCAAATTCGATGGATTGAATGGTTGCGTCTGGCATGTATAGGTATCTCGTTCAGTCAACAACTGGTGATGGGCCCGGAGCGATGTGGCGCCCTGCGCGTGCGCGCCCTCCGGTACAGCCCGTCTGCCGAGGCAGAAGCCGTTCGGCGTCAACGCGCAAACGAAAGCGGCACCCTGCACGGGGCAGGATGCCGCTGTACGCATCTATTTACGAAGCCCCAGGTCTTGAATGAGCGTGCGGTACCGCTCAACGTCTTTGTCTTTCAGATAGTTGAGCAGGCGGCGGCGCTTGCCAACCAGTTTCAGTAGCCCGTGGCGCGTGGAGTGGTCGTTGGGGTGCTCCTTCAGATGATCGGTCAAGTTGCTGATGCGCTCACTGAAGATGGCAACTTGCACCTCCGCAGTGCCTGTGTCGGTTGGGCTGTTGCCATACTCCTCAACCAACTCGCTCTTACGTTCCTTTGTAATCATACAGATTCAGGGGTTAGTTCCTCTTTAGATTATATCATGCTAAAGAAGATACTGGACTCCATCATCCAGAAAACCTGGACGCTACAATCACAGCATTTACACGCACCCGCTTAGGGATGTTGTGAGCGGGCGTGCGGCTTCCATAACACGTATGCAATGGGATCGATCTTTCGAAAGTTGCGCCTTCAGCGCATCCACCGAATCAAATTTGACCTCGTCGCGCAGTCTTTGCACAAACTCTACGCACAGGGTTTCCTCGTACAGATCTCCTTCGAAATCGAGCAGGTGAACCTCGATGGTTGGCGCTCGGCCGTCAAAGGTAGGCCGCACCCCAATATTGCACATCCCAACGTGGGGGGCCTCCAACGCAGCTCCATGCACGCGGGTGGCATACACCCCATTTTGGGGGATGCAGGAGCGTGCATCCCGCACGGCAATGTTCGCCGTGGGAAAGCCAATGGTGCGCCCCCGCTGGTCGCCCTGTTCTACGGTGCCTGTAAGCGTGTACCGGCGTCCCAACAATCGAGCAGCATCGTCAACAGCACCCTGCTCCGCGATCTGTGTGCGGATACGCGTCGACGAGATCACTGCGTTGTCTTCGGACTGCGGCGGAATCTCTTCTACCGTGAAGCCCAGGTTGGCGCCCATGGCGCGCAGCAGCGCCACATCACCTCCGCGGTCGCGCCCAAATCGGTGGTCGTAGCCGACCGCGATCATCTGAAGCCCGATGGTCTCCCAGAGCACATCGCGAACGTATGCTTCCGGGTCGTACTGCGCGAGCTCGTGCGTAAAGGGAAGCACCACCATGCGCGCTACGCCGGCCTGTTCCAACGCTCGCGCCCGCTCGTCGATCGTTGTAAGCAGCGGGACGTCGGCATTACGCACAACCGATCGCGGATGCGGATCGAACGTGAGCACGGTTGGCGTGCCCCCGAGCGCGTCGGCCCGCTCGCACAGGAACGAAAGAATCGCCTGATGTCCACGGTGCACGCCATCAAAGGTGCCTACGGTGATGACCGAAGACGCATCCCGCTGGATCTCGTCCCAGCCAATCTCGCGTGTCATGAGGAGGAGTCGATACTTGGAGACGAACAGGTGCGAAGCAGTGCGTCGAGCGACCAGGCCGTGTCGACCGCGTACGAGCCGATGTGCGTACGTCGCAGCGCGGTCAAGTAGGCTCCTGAATCGAGCGCCTGGCCCAGGTCGTGCGCCAGCGAGCGGATGTATGTGCCTTTGGAGCAGACGACCTCGAACGTCACATCGCGACCGTCACGCTCCAGAATATCGAATGTATCTATGGTAACGTGGCGCGGGGGTCGAATAGCCGTTTCGCCGCGGCGCGCCTTTTTGTAGAGCCGCTCGCCGTTCACGCGCACCGCTGAGTACATCGGCGGACGCTGCGTGATGGTGCCCTTGAACTGCTCGGTGGCCGTTTCCAGATCCGCGTCGCAGATGTGCTCCCACGGATACGTGGCGTCTTCGGGCTGTTCCCGGTCGTAGGTAGGCGTGGTGGCTCCCAGGCGCAACGTACCGCGATAGGTTTTACCCTGATGCATGAAGGCGTCTTGCAGCTTGGTTGCCTTTCCCAAAAGCAGGATAAGGAGTCCGGTGGCCAGTGGATCGAGCGTACCAGCGTGCCCCGTTTTGCATCCGCCAAAATGACGCCGTACGCGGTGCACTACATCATGCGAGGTAGGCCCATCGGGCTTGTCAATCAGCAGCGCCGCCTGGCCCGGGTCGGGGCAATCGGGAGCGCGCACGACAATGTTGGGCGGAATGGGGCGCTGCGAGGCCGCTGTGACCATGAAGGCAGTGCGGGGCCGAAGTTAGGTGGATACAAAGCACATGCAGGTTCACCAAGGCATCTACTGAGCGCCGTCGGAGGCTTCAGAGTTGGAAAGCCGACGCTTGCGCTCGGCCCGGATGCGATCGAACAGGCTCTCCATGCGCTTCGCACGTTGGAGCGACTCGTCCAGAAAGAAGCGCACTTCAGGTACAGTACGCAGTTGATGACGGATGCGATTGGCCAGACTGGAGCGCACCTCATCGCTCAGGGCTTCCAGTTGCTTGAACGTAGCTTTGCGCTCGGCTTCCGTCTCGCCCATCACACTCGCGTAGACGTATGCAATGGACAGGTCTTTCGTGATGCGCGCGTCGGTGATCGTTACCATCGGGGTAAGGCGCTCAGCATAGTCTTGCTGCAGAATCTGCGCCACCTCGCGCTGAATGAGCTCAGCAACGCGTTCGGTTCGGATACTCATAAGGGAAACAAGACAACATAACGTAACGGAGACAGCGGACAATGCAACCGGCGCTCGGCCAGCGGGAAACCGCCAGGCCGAGCGCCCTGATGCGTGATGCGTGAGTAGAGGCAGCGATTAGACTTCCAGCGTACGCCGCTCTTCAACGACTACGTAGCTCTCAAACTCATCGCCAACCTTGATGTCGTCAAAGTTCTCGATGGAGATGCCGCATTCGTATCCGGTCTTCACCTCCTTCACGTCGTCCTGAAAGCGTTTGAGCGAACTAAGTTCGCCGTCGTACACGACCACGCCTTCGCGGAGCACACGGACGCGGAAATCGCGGCTGATGACGCCGTCGGTGACGTACGACCCAGCCACCGTGCCGACACCTGGCACCTTGAAGATCTCGCGCACTTCGGCACGCCCCTTCACTTCTTCGCGCTTCTCGGGGCTGAGCATACCTTCGAGCGCATCGTGGACGTCTTCAATCGCGTCGTAGATGATCGAGTACGTGCGGATGTCAACTTCCTCCCGCTTGGCCGCGTCGCGAGCGCCCGAGGTGGGGCGCACCTGGAAGCCAATAATCACTGCTTCGGAGGCACGCGCCAGCATAACATCGCTTTCGTTGATGGCACCCACGCCGCTGTGAATGATACGCACGGCGACCTCGTCGGTGCGGAGCTTCAGAAGCGCATCGGCCAGCGCTTCCACTGAGCCGCCTACATCGGCTTTAACGATGAGGTTAAGTTCACTGTATTCGCCCGTGGAGAGGCGACGGCCAATCTCGTCGAGCGAAAGCTGGCTCTTGCGGCGCAGCTCCTGCTCGCGGTGAATGCGCTGGCGGTTCTGCGCAATCTCGCGGGCCTCGCTCTCGTCGTCGAGCACCACGAACTGATCGCCCACTTCGGGCGAGCCGTTGCAGCCCAGAATCAGAGCGGGCTGTGAGGGACCAACCTTTTCGATGCGATTGTCGCGCTCGTCGAACATAGCTCGGACACGTCCGCTGTACATACCGGCCACAAATGGATCGCCCACTTCGAGCGTTCCGTTCTGCACCAGTACCGTGACCACGTTGCCGCGCCCTTTCTCCAGGCGGCTTTCAATGATCACACCGTCAGCTTCACGGTCCGGGTTGGCTTTCAGTTCGAGCAGTTCCGACTGCAGAATAACTTTTTCCAGCAGGTCGTCAATGCCCTCTCCGGTTTCTGCGGACACCTCGGCAGACTGCACGTTTCCGCCGTATTCCTCAACAAGCACGTTGTGTTCGGCCAACTCGGCCTTCACGCGCTGTGCATCGGCTTCTGGCTTATCCATCTTGTTGATTGCCACCACGAGGGGCACATCTGCCGCCTGCGAGTGGTTGATCGCCTCAATGGTCTGTGGCATAACCGAGTCATCGGCCGCCACTACCAGAATCACAATATCGGTGGCTTTGGCGCCACGAGCACGCATAGCCGTAAAGGCTTCGTGACCGGGCGTATCGAGGAAGGTGATCGATCCTTCCTGATCCGACAAGTTGACTTGGTGCGCTCCAATATGCTGCGTGATGCCGCCTTCCTCACCCGCAACGACGTTGGCGCTACGAATGTAGTCGAGCAGCGACGTCTTCCCGTGATCAACGTGGCCCATCACCGTAACGACGGGGGCACGCTTCTCCAGCTCGTCGGGATCGTCCTCACGGACTTCGATCGCGTCGGTACTGAACTCATCGATGAACTCGACCTCCATGTCATACTCCGCCGCGATGAACTCAATCGTATCGCGGTCGAGGCGCTGGTTGATCGAAACCATCATGCCCGCATCGAAGAGCGAAGCGATAACCTCCTTCGCCCATGAGGTTGGCCAGCTCGCCGGTCGACACGTATTCGGTGACGCGCAGCACGCTTTCCTGCTCAGCTTTGCGTTCCCGTTCGCGCTTGCGCTCTTCTTCGTGACGCTGACGACGGCGACGGCGACGACGCTGACGCGCGCGGCTCGCGCCCTGTTCGAGCTCTTGAAGCGTTTCTTGGATCGTCTTCTCGACGTCCTCTTCCTTCGGCTTGCGGCTTTTCTTTTTCCGCTTCTTCTTTTGCTGCTGCTTTTGCTTTCTCTTCTGCTGACGCTCTTTTTTCTTTTGCTCCTTCTTTTCTTTCTTCTTGCGCTTCCGCTTGCGTTTGCGGCGGCGCATCTTCGAAAGGTCGACCTTGCCGACAACTTGCGTTCCGGTAAGGCGATAGCGGTTTGCCTTCAGTGTCTCATCTTTCGGCGATTCGCCTTCAGGAGCGTCTTCCGAATCAGCTGCTTCGGCGCTGGACTCCTCTTCAGAAGCCACAGCATCGGCCTCTTCCGGTTCATCTTCTGTCGCATCAGCGGATGCTTCCGGCTCGTCTTCCGGTTTCGCGTCCGCCTCAACCTGCGCCTCAGCATCGCTTGACGCATCGGCGGAAGCATCTTGCGTATCTGCCTCAGCTTGCGCGTCTTCCGCTGTATCAGCAGTCGATTCCTCAGTCGCGTCTACCGTATCGGAAGCCTCGCCTTGCGCGTCTGCACCTGTTTCTTCAGCGACGGCGTCCGCTACCTCCTCATCGTCAGTAGATTTTTCCGCCGTCGCGCCTTCGCCAGAAGGCGTGGCATCCGCTTCAGTGTCCGCTGCATCAGCGCGCGTGTCTACATCGGTCGCTTGCTGATCAGTAGCGGACCCCTCTTCAACCACATCTTCATCAGCCGCAGTGGCAAGTTCTTCGGCATCCGCGCTCTGTTCGTCAGATATATTGTCAGCAGCAACCGGCTCGTCTTCTTCGGTATCGGCAGCCGGCTCGGGCTGGTCAGCCTCTACTGTAACCGCGGCCTCCTCCGCATCGGTGGATGCACTGTCCTGCTCAGACTCGCCCGCACCACCGGATGGGTCGTTAGAGTCGCCTACAACGGTCAGCCCCCCGCTCTTGGTGCGATCGTTGGCCCGGATTACGTCTGGCTCGGCTTCTTCTGAAGGCTCTGAAGAAGAGGAAGAATCTGGGGTAGCTTCTGCTTTCGGCGTGGGCTCCGCAGATGCGTCGTCGGACTCCTCGAGCGAGGCGACCTCGTCGCGGTCTGCCGAATCGGCAGCATCGCTCGCTCGGAGTTCGCGGATCCGCTCGGCCGCCTGCGCATCATCGGCATACTTCTCCCGCAATACCAGGTACGCTTCCTCATCGGCAATCTTGGCTGTTAACCCCGAGCCGGTGAGTGCGTCCTCGTATCCCTCTTCTTTCAGAAACTCCTCAACCCGATCGGTCGAGATGTTGAGCTCCTGTGCGACACGGAACAGTCGCTTTTTCTTGAATGCGTTTTGATCAGTCGTTGCCATAAAGTGGTCTTAAGTTACTCAATGCCCCACAATGGGGCCGAACGCGGAACGGTTAGGCAGTCTGCATGGGAAGCGCTTTATGTGGGTTCATTCATAGCAATGACGATTGTAGCAGTGGTGCAACGGGTGCAATGGGGTTGTGGTCCTGAATCCTGTCTCAAGCTCAGTAGGATCCTAATAAAAGGAGCAGCTAATTGGTCACCGCCCTTCTTTTAAATTGCGACATTGGTGTTACACAGAGCTATTCGCGATCCACCTGCATGCCGGGCGCCGATGGATCGGGGTGCGTTTCGGGATCGATGGATGGGTCGGGAGCTCCCTCTGCTTCCGGCTCTTCTGCTTCCTCATTATCCCCGCTGGCGTCGTTACCTGCAGGTGAGAGGGGCTCAGGTTCAGCTATGGGATCCGCCCCTTCGTCTACAGGCACGCTATCTATAGCGGACGCCTCCATCGCTTCCACCTGAAATGCCCCGTCGGCAAGGAAGTCGGGGACAGTGGGGCCACGCTGAAACTCGGTGCGAATCACCTCGATTACATGGTCCGCTGTACTGCGATTCATACCCGTGCGGCGCGTCAGGGCCCCCGACGACAGTTCGAGCACGGCTTTTCCGGTGTCGCACCCGATCTCTTTCAACTGTTCGATAACCTCTGGATCCAGCTCGTCGGCAAACTCTTCAATTTCGATATCCTCTTCATCCGCCGGGATTTCGCGATAGACGTCGATCTCGTATCCCGTAAGCTTTACAGCCAGTTTGATGTTTACGCCCTTGCGCCCAATCGCCTGGCTCACCTCGTCAGCCACAACCTCGGCACGCGCTCGGGGCGGCTCGGCATCTTCATTGATTTTGACACTTACTGGCTCAGCAGGAGACAGCGCACGCTTGATGAGCGTGTGGGCGTCGTCGGACCACTCCATCACGTCGATGTTTTCGTCGTTCAGTTCACGCACCACGGCATGGATGCGTACGCCCTTCACGCCAACGCAGGCCCCTACCGGATCGACGCGCTCGTCGTGGCTGATAACGGCGACTTTTGCACGGTCTCCGGGAATGCGCGCTACCTTCTTGATTTCGACAATGCCGTCGTACACCTCAGGCACTTCCAGTTCAAAGAGGCGCTCCATAAACGTCTCGGCCGCGCGGCTGACGACCACTTGCGGGTCGCTCCCCGAGTCGCGCCGGACTTCTTTCACGACGGCACGCAGCATGTCTCCTTTGCGGTGACGCTCGTCGGGAATCTGTTCGCGACGGGGCAGCACCATTTCAACGTTGTCATCGTGCACGAGTAGTGTTTCGTGACGGCGAATCTGCCGAATTTCGCCTACCACGACTTCCCCGATCATCTCGGAGTACTCTTTGTAGATCTGCTCCTTCTCGATATCGCGGATGCGCTGCTGGAACGTCTGGCGCGCCGTCATGACCGCCCGGCGGCCAAACTCTTCGATATTCATTTCGCTGGCTACTTCTTCGCCAACTTCCAGATCAGGATCTACCGTACGGGCATCACTGAGTTCGATCTCCGTAACGGGGTCGACCAAATCCCAGTCGTCGACCACTTCTTGAATGTGGAGGATCTGGATGTCGCCCTGATTGGGGTTGAATATGATCTCGAACGCTTCGTCAGCCCCATACCGCTTCTGGATCATTGCCTTGATCACATCCTCGACAATAATCTGCAACGTCGCCCGGTCGATATCTTTGACGCGGGCGATCTCTCCAAATGAAGAAACGAGATCGGCACTTCGCATAATGGGGTGCGGGGTTGCGTGAGCAAAAGGCGACTACCAGGGCAATTCGATCTTGGCCCGTTCAATCGCGTGGTAGGGCAGCGTGTGGGTAGACCCGGACGCCAACTCAATGGTCACCGCTTCGTCATCGGCGGCGGTCAACGTCACAACGTCGTACTGGGTAGATCCATCATCGGGATCGTTGTACTTAATGCGTAACTCGCGCCCAACGTTCTTTTGGAACTGGCGCGGAGCCACCAACGGGCGTTTGATGCCAGGAGACGACACATCGAGCGTGTACGATCCGGGCACCACCTCGTCAACGTCGAGCTCAAAGCCTACGTCGCGGCTAATCGCTGCCAGGTCGTCGTGCCCGATGCCGTCATCGCCATCCACAAAGATCTCGACGACGCGCGTCCCCCGGTGTCCGCGAATCTCAATATCGACCAAGAAGTACTCAGTCGGGCGCAGCACCGAGGCTACCACGGCACGGATCTTTTCGTCGAGCGTTGTTGGAGCAGACGCGTCGTTGGGCATGGGCAAGCAGTTCGAATTCGAGGGCTGAGCACACAATGCACTCGGGCACAGCATGACTGTATCACAACAAAAAAGGGCGGCTCGGCAGCCACCCCAGGCATCTCACCACAATGGCTCGATGGATTTCGGTCCCAGTGGATAGCGATTACTTTGCCTGCCCACCGGTTGTTTCTGACCGGATACGGGTTTCTACGCAGTTACACTGATTTGCACATACGTGTGTGGTGGTGATCCCGCCTCTATAGAGACGTCTGCGCCGGGAGGCGCTCCTGGTCTCCGGCTGTGGCTATATTCTCTAATTGCGCAGCGTTGAACTGCTACTAAGCAAGCTATTAGGGGGCTCTCACCGATCCAGCAGGCGTCACGTTTCTTTCTTGATGATCCAGAAACGCAATACCTGGCGTGTAAATGCTCTTTTTCCTTGCGCCATATCTACTTATGTGAAGTGGGAGATAGCGTATAGTCAGCATGCCATATCATAACGAGAAAGCGCATGCACTATGCATAACATTGGAAGTGTTCAATGCTCTTCCACATGCAAAACTACATTACTATGCCTACCCCCGCGCCTCGTGTAAGCATCGGTCTCCCTGTGTACAACGGGGCTAAATATCTGGAGGAAGCTATTGCGTCGGTACTCAATCAGACCTTTACGGATTTCGAGCTTATCATCTGCGACAATGCCTCGACCGATGCCACCGAGGCGATCTGCCGGGCGGCAGCCAAGCGCGACAGCCGGATCCGGTACGAGCGGCACCCCGAGAATCTGGGCGCTGCCAAGAACTATAACAGCACGCTCGCCCGAGCCCGCGCCCCGTATTTCCGGTGGATGTGCCATGACGACGTGCTTGCCCCCACCTGTATCGAAGCCTGCGTAGACGTGCTCGACACCCATCCTGATGTTGTGCTCACATACACGAAGACACAGATGATTGACGCATCGAGCACACCAGAACCCAACCCTGATTGGATCCGGAATCTACACACTGTAGACAGCGACCCGGTGGAGCGGTTCACCAGCTATCTGCAATCGTACTGCTGGGGGGGCGAGCCCGGACCGCTCTTTGGGCTTATCCGGACCGCGATCTTACGATCAACGATGCAGCATGGCGATTTCCCGTCGGCCGACCTCATCCTAATCGGTGAGTTTACGCTCTGGGGCGGCATCTACCAGGTTCCAGAGCGTCTCTTCTTAAATCGTCTACACGACGACAACTCAACCAGGTCGAACGATAAGCAGATTGAGTCGATCTGGGATTGGTTCGATCCCAATCGGGAAACCAGATTGCTATGGCTGGAGATGCGGTGGCTCCGCGAATTGCATCGCGCCATTCAGCGCGCCCCGCTGTCGCCCAACGACCGGTGGCGCTGCCGCCTCCGACTGATGCGCTACTATGCCTTGCGGCATGGACCACAATACGTGCGTGAGGCTCTCTACTTTACAACAGCCCGCGTGGGCCTCCAACGCTCCACACCGCCTCCCCGCGTGGTCGGGCTGCGTGCTGTCTACCCTTTGTTTTGGGAAACCTCATAACACATACCGCCTATCTCGCTGTTTTTTTAACTTATTCCTATCCCCACCCACTATGAATATTCTCGTTACTGGAAGCCAAGGTTACATTGGATATCCGCTTGTACGGCTACTGCACGACCGCGGCCACACCGTCACTGGGCTTGATACCGGATACTACACCGATGGTACGCTCTTCGAGTCGGAGTGGCCCTCAGGCGTTCGTCAACTCTGGAAAGACATTCGCACTATCGAGCAATCCGACCTGGAAGGATTCGATGGCATCTGCCACCTGGCAGAGCTCTCGAACGACCCGCTCGGCCAGCACAACGAGGCCAACACCTATGCTATCAACCACGGTGGCACAATCCGCCTGGCCCGACTCGCCAAAGAGATGGGCATTGAGCGCTTTGTATACACCTCCTCGTGCAGCGTCTACGGCCTGCAGAACGGCGAGCCGTTCAAAACCGAGGACTCGCCCGTGCATCCGTTAACCGCTTATGCGCGCTGCAAGGTGATGGTCGAGCGCGACGTGAGTGCACTGGCCGACGATACGTTTTCCCCCACGTTCCTGCGTAACGCCACCGCATACGGACCCTCGCCCCGTCAGCGATTCGACATTGTGCTCAACAACCTGAGTGGCGTAGCTTACACCACCGGTATTATCAACATGCGAAGCGATGGCAGCCCCTGGCGTCCCCTTGTGCACATTGCTGATATTGCGCAAGCCATTGCCTGCACGCTGGAGGCCCCGCGTGATACCGTGCACAACGAAGTGTTCAACGTCGGCCACTCCGATGAAAATTACCAGGTGCGCGACATTGTCGACCTCGTAGCGCAGACCATTCCCGGCTGCCAGGTGTCAATGGGCTCGAGCGACGGCGACGACCGCAGCTATCGGGTGTCGTTCGACAAGATTGCCACACAACTGCCTGGATTTGAATCTGCTCATCGCCTTCATGATGGCGCCAAGCAGATGGTCGACCTCTATGCAGCAATCGACCTCGCGCCAGAAGACTTCACCTTTCGCGCCTTTACGCGGCTCAAGCAACTGGAGTACCTGCTCGACACCGACCAGCTCGATTCCGAGTTCTTTTGGCGTCAACCGGTTGAGCGATCCGTTATGTCTTCACGCAACGCATAGAGAACACTGCCCATGCGCTTTATCCAGACCGCCCTCCCCGGCGCATACTTTATCGATCCAGCGCCTCACAGCGATGACCGCGGCTTCTTTGCTCGGATCCTCTGCGTAGACGAGTTGGCCACCCACGACCTTGAGATGGATATCGTGCAGGTCAACATCAGCTACAGTGCCGAGGTCGGCACCGTGCGTGGCCTCCACTACCAGGTGCCTCCTCATGCCGAGGCCAAGATGATACGCTGCACACGCGGGGCAATCTTCGACGTGATCGTCGACATGCGTCCCGACTCACCCACATATCGGCAGTGGGTGGGCACCACGTGTAGCGCCGAAAATCGCCGCCTGGTGTACGTGCCTAAAGGCTGCGCGCATGGCTTCATTACCCTCACCGATAGCGCCGAGGTGATGTATCCCGTAACCGCTCGCTACACGCCGAGCGCCGAGCGCGGCATTCGATATGACGACCCAGCCCTTGCCATCGAATGGCCCGTGCCCGTTCGTGTTGTATCGGACAGGGATCAAGCCTGGCCTCTTCTTACGCCTAACGCTACAGCCTCTACATGAGTACCTCTCCTGTTGCGCTCATTCCCGCTGCCGGGCACGGTACCCGTGTTGCACCGCTCCCCGGAAGCAAAGAACTACTGCCCGTAGGTCATACGCCAACCTCTAACGACGACTCGCCGCTGGTTGCTGTATCGCAACACCTGCTAACTGCCTACCGCACGGCAGGGGTCAACACCGTCTATTGGATCCTGCGTGATGGCAAATGGGACATTCCTGCCTATTGGGGCGATGGCCACCGCCTCCAGATGCATTTTGCGTACTGCATGATGCGCCACCCGTATGGCGTGCCCTTCACCATCAACCAGGCGGTTCCGTTCATCCGCGACCGCACGGTACTGCTCGGCTTCCCCGATATTCTGTTTCACCCACCCGACCTTTTTGCACAGCTGCACCACCGCCTGCTTCAGGGGGATGCAGAGGTCGTGCTCGGCTGCCTACCAGTTCACAACCCTGCCCAGGCCGATGTCGTCGATCGGGCGCCCGACGGCTCCGTGCAGGCCATCCACGTAAAGCCAACCGATTCGCCGCTGCGCACCGCCTGGATAGCCGCGGCCTGGCGCCCCGCGTTCACGCGTTGGATGCATAACCGACTGGCTGTGCTCCTGTCTGATTCCGCGCAGAAGGACACCCTCAACACCCGTGAGCACCATATGGGCCACCTGTTTCAGG
>CAZBTM010000014.1:16948-19734 GCA_964494425.1 uncultured Rhodothermales bacterium
CGCATCCCGCACACCCTACAACCGCTCTCCACCTATGATTCTCGTTGACACTGCTCTCCAACAACGTGCCGATGCCGGCAATCCGATCCGTGTGGCCATTGTTGGTGCCGGATACCAAGGCCGTGGCGTAGCCCTCCAGATTTTAACGGCCATCACAGGGATGCGCCTGGTCGCTGTCTCCAACCGTACGCTCTCGCGGGCTCAGCAAGCATACACGCAGGCCGACATCCACGATGTGCGGCATGTACGCACCGTATCAGCGCTTGAGCAGGCGATTGCTGCCGGCCGGCCGGCCGTTACAGAAGACGCCGACCTGCTCTGCCGCGCCGACGGTATCGACGCAATTATCGAGGCCACCGGCACCTTTGAGTTTGGTGCTACGGTAGCACTTTCAGCCCTCAAGCATGGCAAGCACCTTATCCTCTCCAATGCCGAACTGGATGCCACGCTCGGCCCGATCTTGAAGGTGTATGCCGACCGAGCTGGGGTCGTGCTTACCGATATCGACGGCGATCAGCCCGGTAGTATGATGAACCTGTACCGGTTTGTGGATGCAATCGGCTACCGCCCCGTCTTAGTTGGCAACGTAAAGGGCCTGCTTGACCACCACCGTACGCCCGAAACCCAGCAAGCCTGGGCCAAGCAACATGGACAAGCGCCGTACATGGTTACCTCCTTCGCCGACGGCACCAAAATCTCGATGGAGAACGCCGTAGCGGCGAACGCGACGGGCTTCCCCGTCGGACAGCGCGGCATGTACGGACCGCGCTGCGCGCACGTCACCGAGGCCGTCGATCTGTATCCCGAAGACGAGCTACTGGATACCGGGCTGAACGACTACGTGATTGGAGCCGAGCCAGGCCCCGGCATATTTGTGATTGCGTATAACGACCACCCGATCAAGCAGCGCTACACATCGGTACTGAAGATGGGGGGCGGCCCATTTTACGTGTTCTACACACCGTATCATCTGCCCCATCTTGAGGTGCCGCTTACGGTCGCTCGCGCCGTCTGCTTCGGCGACGCTACGGTGACGCCCCTTGGCCCCCCTGTGTGCCATGTGCTTACGATGGCCAAACGCGACCTGCGACAAGGAGAAACGCTCGACGGTCTTGGCGGCTTCTGCACGTACGGGTGGATCGACAACGCCGACGTTACCTACCGCGACAATCTGCTGCCATTTGGCTTGTCGAAAGACGCTGTGCTTACCCGCAATGTGCCCAAAGACCAGGCCCTTACATTTGACGATGTGACGCTCCCCGAAAACCGCCTCGTAGACCGCCTGTGGGCTGAGCAGACGGCTCATTTTGAAATGGCACCAACTCCCGAGGCCACAGCTACACTCGCAAGCTAACCTCTGCTACTGCTCACTTAACCCTCTACTACCCATGAAAGCTGTGATATTAGCCGGTGGATATGGCACACGTCTATCCGAAGAAACCGGTGTACGCCCTAAACCAATGGTTGAAGTCGGTCCACGTCCCATTCTGTGGCACATTATGAAGATATATGCCCACTACGGCGTGACTGATTTCATTATCTGCTGCGGATACAAAGGCTACGTTATCAAGGAATACTTCTACCATTACCACCTTTTGAACGCAGATATAACGGTTGATCTGTCGACACGCACTACCACATTCTTAAATGACAGTACCGAACCCTGGACCGTGTCGCTCATCGACACGGGGTCGGGCACGCTCACTGGTGGACGCCTCAAGCGCGTCAGTCATCTGCTTGACGATGAGCCATTTTTCTTGACGTATGGCGATGGTGTCGCCAATATCGACATCAGTGCGTCGCTGGCGTTTCACAAAGAGCATGGACTGCAGGCTACCATGACAGCCGTGCAGCCTCCCGGTCGATTTGGTACGTTTACACTGGCCCAAGACAGCGTGGTGAAACGCTTCCGCGAGAAGCCACAGGGCGATGATGCTTGGATCAATGGGGGATTTTTTGTGCTCAACCCGGCGGTCATTGATTACATTGACGGCGACGATACCATCTGGGAGCGCGATCCGCTGGAACGACTGGCTCGTGAAGGTCAGCTGGCTGCTTACCAGCACGATGGCTTCTGGCATCCAATGGATACCTTGAAGGACAAAAACACACTGAACGATCTCTGGGATGGTCCTGACTCTGCTCCATGGGCTGTGTGGAGCGATTCCGTCGAAGCGCCTTCGCCCCATAAAGAAGACGACAGTCCTTCTACTCCACAACGAAATGATGCCCCCAGCACGCATGCGTTGTCGTATGCTGCTGACTCCGCGTCATGACGCCTCCATAAGTAACCCCAATCGGAGGATCAGGGAGTGCCGGTGATTTTCTCTCTCCCCATGTAAGCTTGTGAGACGAGCCGCAGTGCAGAGCGTACTGGCCAGGGTGATCATCACAACGGCTCTCCTTACAGCCGCGTGGCGCGCTGCTCGGTGGCCTCGGCTTCGGGATAGTCGACGGTGTAGTGCAGTCCGCGGCTCTCGCGACGCATGCGGGCGCTGCGCACGATGAGGTAGCACGTGGTAATCATGTTGCGGAGCTCGCAGAGACGGGTCGAAACGTGCGCCTCCTGGTAGAACGCTTCGGTTTCTTCGTAGAGCAGGTGGATACGGCGGGCCGCGCGTTTCAGGCGGACATCCGAGCGCACAATGCCGACGTAGTTCGACATCACGCGCTTCAACTCGTCGCGGTTGTGGGTCATCAGGATTTCCTCGCCCGGAGCCTCCGTGCCGCTGTGGTCCCAGTCCGGGATGGGCTTCGGCGTGTAGGCGGTGCCGAGGTCGTCTTTT
>CAZBTM010000014.1:19744-21452 GCA_964494425.1 uncultured Rhodothermales bacterium
CATGGCGCGGTGTCCGAACACCAGCCCCTCAACCAGCGAATTACTGGCCAAACGGTTGGCCCCGTGGAGTCCAGTGCATGCCACTTCGCCGATGGCGTACAGCTGATTGATTGAGGTCCGCCCGTGCGCATCCGTCTGCACACCGCCGCACATGTAGTGCGCCGCTGGTACCACGGGAATGGGCGCCTCGGTGATGTCGATGCCGTACTGCTGGCACGTCTCTGCAATCATGGGAAAGTGCCCGCGGATTGCCTCGGCCGGCTTGTGCGAGATGTCGAGCCAGACGTGGTCGTCGCCGTGGCGCTTCATCTGGTCGTCGATGGCGCGGGCCACGATGTCGCGCGGGGCGAGTTCGGCGCGCTCGTCGTACTCGGGCATGAAGCGCTCGCCCTGCCGGTTGTAGAGGCGTCCGCCTTCGCCGCGCACGGCCTCGGAGATGAGGAAGGAGTCGGCATCGGGATGGTAGAGCGAGGTCGGGTGAAACTGCACGAACTCCATGTTGGATACCCGCGCTTTCGCCCGATACGCCATGGCCACGCCGTCTCCCGTGGCAACGGGCGGATTCGTGGTATGCTGGTAGACCTGTCCGCATCCTCCTGCCGCCAGAATGGTGGCTTGTGCCTGCACGGTGTGCACGGTGCCCGTGGTGCGGTCGAGCACGTACGCGCCAAAGCAGTGCACATCTGGACGCATGCGGTTGACGTGCTGCCCCAGATGGTGCTCGGTGAGCAGATCTACGGCGGTGTGCTGCGGATGCAGGTCGATGGACGGGTGGGCCTGCACCTGCTCCATAAGTGCGCGCTGCACCTCAGCGCCGGTGGCGTCGTCAGCATGCACAATGCGGTTGGCCGAGTGGCCGCCCTCGCGTCCCAGGTGGAGCGCATCAGAGCCGTTTGTGCGGGTGAAGTGTGCCCCCCACTCGATCAGCTCGTGGAGCCGCTTGGGGCCCTCGTTTACAACGATCGACACAATCTCCGAATCACACAGCCCCGCGCCCGCGTCCAGGGTATCTTCGAGATGTTGTTCAGGGCTATCGGCGTCGTCGACCACGGCTGCAATGCCGCCCTGCGCATACGAGGTGTTGGTTTCGCTGAGGTCGTCTTTTGTGATAACCGTGACGCGTCCGTACGCGGCGGCTTTCACCGCAAACGTAAGCCCGGCTACACCGCTGCCAATGACGAGGAAGTCGGTCTGTGGAGTGATCGTATCCATATCCCGTTGTAAGTTAGAAGGATGCGGAGCGGTTGATGTACAACCCAAGTTGTCATCTGCAAAGCCGAAAGATCTCTACCGAGATAGCCCCCCGGACGTACGCGGTTGCGATGCACGCCCTGTCACGGGGCACGACCGCCCAGCACGAGGGAGCGTGTGTCACTCACGACTCCACGGGGTTAATGCCCTTCTTGCCATGGGTCAGGTACGCCTGGATGAGCGGGTCAATTTCGCCTTCCAGAATCGCCTCGGCATTTGAGAACTTCGTCTCGGTCCGATGGTCGTTCACCATGGTGTACGGATGCAGCACGTACGAGCGAATCTGACTGCCCCACTCAATGCTCTTCTTCGAGGCTTCGACCTCTTCGCGCGCCTGCTCCTGCAGCTCCTGCTCCGCCTGATACAGACGGCTCTTGAGCATCTTCTCGGCGCGCTCGCGGTTCTGCATCTGACTCCGCTCTTCGGTGCACTCGGCCACGAGTTCAATGTCGTCGCC
>CAZBTM010000014.1:21462-25996 GCA_964494425.1 uncultured Rhodothermales bacterium
CGGAAGGTTTGCAGCTCAGTAGAACCCGTGCTCAGATCCACCTCGATGGTGTCATCCACTTCGGGATACACGAACACGCTGGCAAAGGAGGTGTGGCGGCGTCCGTCGGAGTCGAACGGGGAGATGCGCACCAGGCGGTGCACGCCGCGCTCCGATTTCAGGTAGCCGTACGCGTGATCACCCGCAACGCGGAAGGTGGCGCTCTTGATGCCCGCGGCCTCGGCGGGCTGATAGCCGAGCATCTCCGTTTCGTAGCCCTCCTTTTCGGCCCAGCGGCTGTACATGCGCAGCAGCATGCTGGCCCAGTCCTGACTCTCGGTACCGCCTGCGCCCGGATTGATCGTCACGATGGCGTCGCGGTGGTCGTCGGGGCCGTCGAGCAGGCTCCTCATTTCGAGGTCGTCGAGCTTCTGCTCTAACGTGCGGGCTTCGGCGTCAATTTCGTCGCTCAGGTCTTCGCCTTCTTCGTCGGCGAGAAGCTGAAGCGTTTCGAGCGTCTCTACATGCTCCTGGAGCTCCTGCCACGCATCGAGCCATTCCTGCTCGCGGGCAATCTGCTGCTCAACAGTACGGGCGCGCTCCGGATCGTCCCAGAACGAGGGATCGAGGCGCTCCTGATTCAGTTCGGCAATGCGGGCTTCGCGCTCAGCTGGGTCAAAGATAGCCCCCGAGCGCATCGGTGCGCTCATAGAGGGTGACCAGGTCTTGCTCGTTGTATTGGCTCATAGACGAATGCAAGTGGTTTTGTTTGCAATAACGGATTCTTGATGGCGGATGCGCTATGCGGTCGCCGTGTGTTCGGATGGATGGGCCAACCCGTGCGTTCCCCAATCACAGCGAACTCAAGTTGCAAGCGCACCGGCTATGCGTTCATCCAGGCGTACAGCGCCGAACCCAGTGCGCCGCTGGCCGCCCCCCACACCACACCGATGCCTGTGGGAAGCAACGCGAGCACCACCTGGGGCACCCCGCCTGTCGCATCCGCCAAAAATGTGAGGAGCGCAAGCGTTCCGGCATCGCTCACCACAAATGTGTACGCCACGCCGCCCGTCCACGCCAGCCCCACACCGAGCGCACCCACCACAGCCGGATAGCGCGCCCCCGCGGCAGCCATTCCCGCCAGCGCGGTAGCGGGCCAGCCAATGAGCACGTGCAGCCCGGCGGCAAGTCCGGCCACGCCCAGAACGTACAATACGGTTCGCATAGCAGGTTGGGGATGCAAAGGGATGTGTAGCGTCCAATTATCCGTTCTGATGCTTAGCGGCAAAGCGCTGAATCCGCCGGACGGCCTCTTTCACGTCGTCGAGCCCGGTCGCGTAGGAGCAGCGCACGTATCCGGCCCCGCTCGGACCAAACGCATCGCCCGGCACGCAGGCCACGTGCTCTTCTTCGAGGAGCTGCTGCACAAATTCCTCGGAGGTGAGCCCGGTGGAGCGGATGTCGGGGAAGCAGTAGAAGGCGCCTTCGGGCTCAAAGGTCGGCAGCCCCGCCTCGTTGAGTCCGTCGACCAGCACGCGGCGGCGTTCGTCGTAGGCCTGGCGCATGGTTTCGACCTGGTTCTGGCACTCGGTGATGGCGGTGTGCGCGGCAATCTGCGACACGGTGGGCGCACTCATAATCATGTACTGATGCACCTTGTAGAGTCCGCGCAGGATGGGTGCCGGGGCGCACGCGTAGCCGATGCGCCAGCCCGTCATGGCATATCCTTTTGAGAAGCCGCCCAGCAGGATCGTGCGCTCGCGCAGTCCGTCGATAGAGGGCACGCAGACGTGGCCGCGCTCGTGGGCCTCGCCGTAGACAAGGCGATCGTAGATTTCGTCGGAGATGACGAGCAGGTCGTGCTCTTGCACCAGCGCCGCGATGTCTTCGAGCGTGTCGCGCCGCAGCACCGCGCCAGTGGGGTTGTTGGGATAGCCCAGGAAGAGTGCTTTCGTGTTGGGCGTGATGTAGGATTCGAGCGTTTCGGCGGTCACCTGAAAGTTGTTCTCGACGCTCGTGGGTACGTGCACCACATTGGCCTCCGCAAACCGCGCGGTGGGCGCGTAGGAGACGAAGCAGGGCTCGGGGATGAGAATCTCATCGCCGGGGTCGAGCACCGAGAGCATGGTAAGCTGCATAGCCTCGCTCACGCCCACGGTCGTCAGGATTTCGTCTTCGGCATCGTAGGAGACGCCGTAGCGGCTGGAGAGCTCCTGGGCAATGGCCGTGCGCAGATCGGCGCGTCCGGCGTTGGCGGTGTAGCTGGTTTGGCCGTCGTTGAGCGCGTCGATACCGGCTTGCACAGCGGGCTGCGGCGTCACGAAGTCGGGCTCGCCGATACCGAGCGAGATCACGTCGTCCATCGTCGCCGCAATCTCAAAGAAGCGCCGGATGCCGCTGGGCGGCGTGGAGCGCACGCGTTCGGAGAGGTACGTTTCGAGATCGGCAGTGACGGCAGCATCAGACATAAGCGGGCGGCATCGAGGTTCGGGAAAAGCACAAAGCATGTGATGTACCGCTGCTGCGGTAGGGAGATCCGGCCCGGTTGTGCAATGGTTGATAGCTCTTGGCGTAGTCGTCATTGTGCCGGTGGCGGGGCTGGGTGGCATAGCGGAGCGGTGCGCCGCTGCTTTACCGCTGAGATGCAGCCTATCACAACAAACAGGACCCTCCGGAGCGCGGAAGGTCCTGTGAGTGGGGCGTGCTGCGTTGTGTTCTCCCTAAAAACGCGCGGGAGATGGTTCGATGACGGCCGGTGGAAGCCCGATTACAGCGTACTACCGAAGAACAGAGCGTTCATGAACAGCCCGTTGGTGCCGTACCAGAAGGCGCGGAAGTTGGGATTGTCCATGAGCAGGATGACCTGTCCGCTACCGTGCCGTTCGGCCACGAGGGCAGCGCTTTCCTGGGCCATTTCTTCGACGGGATCCGACACGTAGCCGCTAATGCGCGGGGTGTCGGTGTAGGTGCCTACGGTGTGTCCGGGCTCGGGGTGCGGCTCGTAGAACCGCGTGCCGCGACGGAAGACGGGGATCGTTTCGTCGTATCCGAAGGCCAGCGGGTGGGTGGTGTCGAGTTCGGCCTCGAAGATGGATCCGCCAATGCCTTGTGCGCCGCGCGCGCTGCCAAGATCGGCGTAGTCTTGGTTGGCGACGAGCGAATCGACATCGAGTGTTTTGGCTTCGAGGTCGACCATCTCGTGGTCGACGGCCCAGCGCACGCCGGTATGCGAGGCGATGAGCGTACCGCCGTCTTCGACCCACGCTTGCACGCGCTCGGCATCGAGTCCGTCGTAGCTGCCCCCGGCCATTACGAGCGTGTTGTACGCATCCAGGTCGAGGCTTTCCATGTAGCTGATGTCGAGCAGCGACACGGGCATGTCGAAGCGCTCGCTGAGCAGATGCCACACTTCGCCTGCGTTGGCCGCACTGGCGCCGCCCCAGCGCGAGCGCCCGGTGGTGCCGGTAACGAGTGCGATTTCGGGCTTCTCAAGTACGGGACTGCTGGCGGAGCCCAGGTCGGGGCCTTGCGGGGTGAGGCCGGTATTCAGCGCCATGATTTCAACGTGATGCGCTGCAGCGGCCTCTTGCACGGCAGCGTGGACCTGTTCGCGCGTGGCGTTGCGCTGCTGAAGCGGAATGACGATGGCGCCACGGTCGAATGACTGCGTGGTGCCGCCCACCTCGGCCTCGAACGGATCAGGCATCATGCGGGTGGTGATGTCGGCATCTTGCAGCTGGTAGAGCGCACGCGGGGCAAAGTAGCGGCCCCACGGCATCACATAGGCGACGTCGGCCTCGCCGCCGACCACGCGTCCGCCGTCGTACGACATATCTTCGATGCGCTCGCCGCGTACGCCATCGGGCGTAGCGGTGAGTTCGCTGTGGTCGGTGCCAAAGGCAAGGGGCAGCGTCCACGTAGACACGTCGTAGAAGAGCGAGTCTTGGAAGGTGGTGCGCTGCTCCATGACGCCTTTCACAAAGCGTCCTTGCTCTTGGTCGAGCGGTACCCAGTAGGCAGAGCCGGGACGGTAGGTGCGTCCGTTGGATTCGACGGCGTCTTCCAGGTCGAACAGCTCTACGCGGTGCTGCATGAGCAGCTGCCCAAGTGCCTGGGCACGCTGCGGATAGCGCTCGCTGCTGATGAGGTAGCCCGACATGGGCGCATCGTCGAGGAAGTCGTCGCGGTCGGCGAAGAAGTCGCGCTGGTAGCGCAGCAGGTCGTCGCGCATCTCAACCGTGCCCTGCAGTGTGGAGAGCGACGCCAGAAACTGGTTGCGCACGGTGAAGGCGTAGTTCATTACGCCGCTGTCGGTGTCGTTTCTTAGCGCACGCGAGGATGCCTGCTCAAACAAAATGCCCACCGTGCCTTGCACGTCGGGGTAGGTGGAGCCTTTGCCGTAGTAGAAGTCGTCGAACTGCTCGCGCGTGTAGTAGAGCGAGCCGATTTCGTCCAAGAAGTCGGCGTGGTACTCGGCCAGGTCGCCCGCCAGCTCCTGGTTGATATCGGGCGTGTTCGGATTCGTGCGGCTGGGTACGCCGGGCTGGAAGAAGTA
>CAZBTM010000015.1:0-18618 GCA_964494425.1 uncultured Rhodothermales bacterium
CTGTTCAGGGGCTCCGCCCCGCTAACTTAGCCCAGACACCGCCCGGGACGTCCGCTCCGCTCCCAGTCCCGGGCTACAAGTCGCTAAACACGCACCCTCCCTGGGGAGGAAGGAACCACAGGACGCTCTTATGAAGTCCCCCTCAGAGGAGGGGGATTTAGAAGAGGGAGTCCGCGTACTCAAACGACCTAAGCAATCAGGTGTGATAGAGCACTACGCCGGAGCGTGCTCCGACGCGGGCGGGCCTTTGCGGTCGCGTGGCGCCCACTCCTTGTCGTCGTCGGTTACGCGGGCGTCGTCGCGCAAGTGCGTGGTATCCAGGCCATCCATGCCCTCATCGGCCAGCCAGTCCAAAAAGTGCTGGTCTTTGACGCTGTGCAGGTTATTGTCCGCCTGAAACGACCACTGCTGCCCAAACTGCGGATCTTTGTACTGATTCAGGTACTCCAGGCGATCTTCCATCTGCTCTTTCGGCTTGAGCAGGCGCGTCAAGTCAAAGATGGCCTCGTCGCGGCTCTGAAACGTCATGTCGTACTCTTTCGACATGATGATCGCCTCTTCGGGGCACACCTCCTCGCAGAAGCCACAGTAGATGCAGCGGAGCATGTTGATCTCGAACCACTCGGGCTCGCGCTCCTTCACGTTGTCCACCTCTTTCGACTGCATCGAGATGGCCATGGGCGGGCAGGCCCGTGCGCACAGGTTGCACGACACGCAGCGCGGACGGCCGTTTTCTTCCACGAGCACCGGACGCCCGCGGTAACTATCCGGCGGATACCATTGCTCCTCGGGATACTCAATGGTGTAGGTATCCTCATTGACGATTTTGTTGAGCGAGAACCCGAGGCCCTTAAACAGTTCGGGCAGATACAAATTCTCCCAGAAGTTAAGGGTGCGCTCGTCGCGCGGCTCGTTCGAAGAGGGGCCAGGCATGGCAGCGGAGCAAGCTAATCGATGAAATAAACGGAGCGGCTATAGCGCCGCCGTTGGGCATATGTATACGACGGTATGGCGGGAGGCGGGTTTCCCCATGCAGACGATGGATTGACGTGGTTTCCCCCAAAACGCAGAGGCTACTTACACATCAGTCTCTGTTCCAGAGGTTAGTTCATACGCGGGTCTTCGGGGAACGTGGAGAGCAGGGCGTACTCCCCGCCCATTGCGCGCATAACTCCGGGCCAGAGCATACTGGCTTCCGTCTCAAAGACCCATTCGGGCTCAGCCTTCGTCACAATCCAGCCGTCCTGGTTTACTTCTTGTTGCAGTTGCCCTGGTGCCCAACCGGTGTATCCCAAAAAGAACCGAATGGACTGCGGCGACGGCGCTTCGTTTTGCACGAGCGCTTCGATGGTGTCGTACGTGCCGCCCCACCGCACCCCGGGCAGCACCGCAATGCTTTCGGGCACCGCCTCGCCGTAGCGATGCAAGAAGTGAAGCGTTTCTTGCTGCACAGGACCGCCGAAAGCAAGGGGCGGGTCGTTTACGAAGTAAGCATCCATCACGTCGCCCAGGTGCAAGTCAGTCGGACGATTCAGCACAAGCCCAAAACTGCCCTCCGACGTATGGTCGCAGAGCAGAATCACGGTCCGCCGAAAGTTCGGGTCTTCCATGATAGGAGCCGCTACCAAAAGCGATCCCGGGGCTAAATCGGATGCAGAGTGAGCCATACTGCAGTAGGAAGCACAAAGGCATAGAGGAGTGCACGCGCATGTGCCGTACGCACAGCACCGATCACGTTTCCATCGGAAAGCGGCTGCTGTGGATGTTGGTCAACATTGTCTCGGGAGATGCATCGGCGTCTTCGCTGTACCTGTCCAACAGAGCCCGGTTGCTGGATGCAGCCGCCGATTTTCGAGAGGACGGCTATCCAACGATCAGCAACAAAAAAGCAGGCTCCCTGCACCCGAAAGCACAAGGAGCCTGCGTTCAAATTGTACACATGCTTGGAATCAGGACGCTACCGTCCTGTGCCGTGCAGTGGTGTTACTCAGCTGGCGAAAGCGTCGCATCGTCCGACACCGATTCGCCATCGCGCTCATAGGGCGTGTCGACATCCGCATACATAACAACCGACACGTCAGTCTCAGCCTCAACAGCGGAGTCCAGTTCCACGGTTACATCGTTGACGATGCCGCCTTCGATGTCTTCAGAGGTTCCCAAGACATTACCGTCTGCGTCTTCGATCGCTGCAAATCCACCCTCTGCAGGCACGTACACGCCCGCAACGGTTGCGGTCGTGACGTCGTCTTCCACAACGACGGCCTGATCGGTAATGTCAACCGAGGCGGTGGGGGGAAGCAGCACCGTGTCAATTTCGTGCAGGGCCACATCGCCCGATACCGGGACGTCAGCCGCCGTCACGGTGGCGCTGTTGGCCACGCCGTTCACAGATACCGTGCCACCACTTACACCCAGCGAGAGCGGGTAGTTATCGCCGTAGAGCGTAGCGACTTCATCGCCGTCGCTGATGGCGCTTGCGGGGACTTCGGCCCCAGCCACGTGATACGTCAGAATGTCGGCAAGCACGCCCGGAGCAGGCAGTACGAGTTCATCTCCATCCTCGTAATCATCTGGCTGAAGCGGTTCAAGCGCTGACTCAAAAGCAATTTCGTTTGGCGCAAAAACCGTAATGTCAGAGGCTTCTTCGAGCGTCTCCGCAAGTCCAGCTTCTCCAACCGCTGCTTCGAGACTCGGGTAGAGACGCCCGGCCTGCGTGAGCACGTCAACAAGCACCGCGCTTACCTCAAGCGTGCCATCGTACTCTACGCCATCGTCAATGTTAATGGTGTAGGTTCCGGGCTCCTCGTAGGTTACATCTACGAATTCGCCTTCGCGGCGCACTTCGTAGTCCGGCTCTACGGGTCCGTTCACATTCCACGTGTAGTTCTTGTCGATGGTGAAGGCCTGCACGTAGTACTCGTACGTGCCGGGCACAGCCACCTCTTCAGCGGGACCAATAATTGCGAGCGAGTCGCCCGGCTCCCACCCGATGTTCTGGGAAGAGTCGTCGCACGCGCTAAGCGTGCCTGCTACAGCAAGCAGCAGGGCGAGTCGTAAAATGGTACGAAAGGTCATGTTCATGGGTAATCGTGCTAAAATGAGCAGAGGGGGAAAAGGCAGGGTTGCACCAGAAACAGTTAGTTGACGTCCCACCACAGCTTCGTGGCTTGGGAGTCGCCCCCGCTTCCAGTAAGCAGGCCAATGCCCTCTTCAAGGTTGGCACCGTTGAGGTTGGCCTCATCGGTCGGATACGTCATCCGAACGGCTACGGCAGGATCCAGGTCAGCAACAGCATCCACAGCAGCTCCGCCTTCAGGAGCGCGTACGATGCCTTCAAAGTCAAGGCGGCGCCACTCGGCCCATCCCTGAATGCCCTGCATGTAGAGCGCAATCCACTTCTGTTCACCAATGGACTGGCGCCAGTTTCCACCGTCGTATGGCACTTCATCGATGTAGGCATCGATCGCAGCCTCATCCGACACCTCCCAGAACGCCATGGAGGAACGGATGCCGTCTTCGTAGAAGGTAGCTGCATTGCCGCTAATGGTACCACGCTCAGCGGCTTCGGCCAGGGCGAAGTACACTTCGTCTTGCAGAAGCAGGTAGGCGGGCGAGTCCGCCGCAGTCACATCATCCCCAGGACGCGAGAAACCGCCCTGCGAGTAGAGCGCCTGTGCAGGCCCTTCTTCCAGTCCGTACGGATAGCCCACAAACTCGCCGTCAACCGACTCTGCGTATGCTGAACGACGCGGATCATCGTTGTCGTTCATGTAGCCGAGCAGGTTCTCGGTTACGGCCCAGTCATCGCGCCCGTTGATCTCGTAGTTTTCATGGACGGGGTTCTGGTAGGGCGGTGAGCTATCAAAGGCAATGTAAGCCCCTTCGTACTCTCCCGGACCTCCCAGCGCTTCCATTGCGCTGTAGGCTTCTGAGATGGCCGTTTCAGCCGTCCCACTATCGACATCGGACATGCGTGTGGCGACGCGCAGCTTCAGTGCATTCCCGAAGAGCGCCCACTGTGTCATATCGCCGCCGAACACAACATCGCCTCGCAGGGCATCGGCATCTGTATTGATACGCCCAAGCGCATCGTCGATAAGAGCAAGAATGCCATTGTATACTTCCTCTTGCGAGTCATACGCCGGAATCGGATTCTCATCGCCGCCGATGGCTTCATCAAAAGGGATTGGCCCCCAGATGTCGGTCATAACGTGGTAGGTCCACGCCTGCATGATCTTCGACATCGCAATCTGGTTGGCGGGCTCGCCGAAGAGGTTCGTATCCTCAGGGCTACTCTCGTTCAGGTCAACAACTTCCTGGTAGTCCTGAATCGCAAGGTAATAATCGCCCCACATGCCATTCAGCACGCCAGAACGCTCCTGCGGAAAGAGATAGCGATCTTCAGCGGTGTACTGGTTCTGTGTCCAGTACTGTGCGTAAATGTTGCCAAAGCGCCCAAGGGTAAATTCTCCCCAGTAGGTTTCGGCAACATCTTTGGTAGCATTTGTGAAGATGTAATCAGGCCGAGCGTCAGAAGACGTATTCGGGGTGTCGTTGATCTCGGTCAGGTCACAGCCGGCGAAGAGCACAGCCACGCATAACAGCCCGAGAGCTACAGTTCGTTTGAGTGTGTACATTGCAGAGTGTAGATCTTTAGCAGTAGGAGAGCGGGTAAAGCGCGCAGCTGGGGCTTCTACACCGGCATGGGCAGAAGCCCCCTGCTACGCTGCGCCGTGCGTTACAGCTGCATGTTCAGAGAGATGCCGTAGGTACGCTGTGGCGGAATCTGGCCGGCCTCAACTCCTTGCAGGTTGGTCGCGCTGAGCGCGGTTGCAGGGTCAAAGTGCGGCGTCTTCTTGTAGAGCGTAGCCAGGTTGGTTCCTTGCACCGCAACGGACAGCGTCCGGATTGGGGTGCGGTTAAACCACATCTCAGGGAGCGTGTAGCGCACGCTTACCGACTGCAGCTTAATGTGGGTGGCATCGAAGGTATTCGCTTCGTTGTTGCCGAAGAATCCGCTGATGGAGAACGCGTTCGGATCGACCCGACCGGTCCATTCGACCAGTTCGCCTGCGTCGTTTTCGTAGACGCCATCGGGCACGAAACCAACTTCGCGAACATCGCCCTCAACCGTTTCCTCAACGAGGCCACTGTACATACCGAACATGTTCGTGACGGAGTAGATGTTACCGCCTTTCTGACCGTTCAGCGATGCGCTCACGTCGATCGACTTGTACGAGAACGACGTTTGCAGCCCCGCTGTCCAGTCCGGTGTGTAGCTACCCAGCGATTTCGGGGCACTTGTTTCCGGGATACCGCTCGAGTTGAGGATGATATTGCCCTCATCATCATACTGATATCCGACGCCAAAGAGCGTGCCGTACGGCTCTCCAACGCGGGCTACCACATCAGGCCCGAAGGGCGTGCCACCAATCGTGTAGCTTTCGAGGCCAAGGCTCTCATCAAGCTCAATCACCTCGTTGCTGTTGGTGGCCCAGTTCACGGTTATATCCCAGCGCATGTCGTCGTTTACGATGGGCGTTCCATTTAGCGCCAGCTCAACGCCCTGGTTTTCGATTTCACCAGCGTTCACGAGCAGCGACTGGTAGCCACTGGCCCGTGAGACCTCTACACCCAGAATCTGGTCGCGCGAGACATCGCGATATACAGCCAAGTCGAGCGCGAGGCGATCTTCGAACAGCCCCAGTTCCAGTCCGGCCTCAACCGAAGTCGTGATCTCAGGCTTCAGATTGGGGTTGTTTAGCTGACCCGGAACAGACTGTACCGGATTGCCGCGGAATGGAACGTCAAGGTCATACGCCGGGCGCAGCTGGTAGGGATCCGTGTCGTTACCGACCTGGGCCCATCCAAGACGCACTTTACCATTCGAGAGGAAGTTAACATTATCGAATGTGCTGAGGTCACTGAAGATAAAGCTTCCCTTCACTGACGGGTAGAGGTATGAGTTTTCGCCTTCAGGAAGCGTGGAGCTCCAGTCGTTCCGGAGCGAGCCATCAACATACACCAGGTCGTTGTACCCGAATGTGACATTTCCGTAGGCGCCGATCAGCTTCCGCTCTTCAAAGAAATCGGTGACCGCTGGGCGACTGATGGAGTTTTCCAGCGTGTATACCCCTGGCAGGCTGAGTCCGCCCTGCGTGTTACCGATGCTCAGGTCGTAACTGTTGTATCGGTAGTCTGACCCGGCATAGGCATCGAGGCTGAACTGATCCGTCAGTTGCGTACTGTAGTCCGCCTGTACACGTGCATTTATCTCGCGCACCTGGCGAATCTCTTCGCGGTACTGATCCTGAATGGTGGATCCCACGGCAACACGCTCTTGGCGACGGTCGGTGTAGAGATCTGTCCGTGCGCTGGTAGACAGTTGCAGGTCGTCATTTACATCGTACGACAGTCCCACCCCTCCGAAGATGCGGTCGTTCTCATCTTCCTGGAAGTTGTTGAACTGCGTCCAGTACGGATTGTCGAAGTAGATCAGGTCACCCGCACGGGCGCCTTCTTCGCCTCCGGTCCAGTTCCATCCGCGCTGCGAGCCATCGGGACGCTCGTAGTCGCGCATGTAGCTGTTCTCGCCCAGGTCGAGTTGACGCTGGCCAAAGTGGTTGAACTGCTGGAAGACGTTGCGTCCGTCGTATCCGGTACCCGGACGCCCTTGTCCTTGCGTGTTCGTGTAGGTCGCCTGCAAGTTCGTGGACAGATTCTCAGTCAGATCAAGCGATCCGTTGAAGCTCACCGAGTTGCGGTCGAGCGAGCTATTCGGGTAGACGCCCTCTTCCATCACGTTCTTGACCGACGCGCGATAATTGAAGTTTTCGCCGCCCTGCGAGAACGCCACCGATGTGTTAAACACCGTACCGGTGTTAAAGTAGTCTTCAACGTTGTTCGGATTGGCTTCCCACGGCGTGGTTTCGCCGAGCAAGCCATTCACGTCATCGTAGCTGTACCACTGGCGCACTGGGCGCCCATCAAGGCGCGGGCCCCACGACTGGTCCGTACCAAAGTCGACAATGTACTGGCCCTGGTCGTTCATGCTGAACGGGCGCCATGAGCCCCCGCCGTACGTGTTCTGGTAATCGGGCAGGCCGTACACCTGCTTGGTACTGGCGCTGGTGCGAATGTCGACCCCAATGACGCCATCGGCAATACTTTCACCACTCTTAGTGGTGATCTCAATGACACCGTTGGCAGCGCGTGATCCGTACAGCGCGGCGGCGTTCGGTCCTTTCAAGATCGAGACCGACTCCACGTTGTCTGGATTAATCATCTGGGCGGCATTCCCGTAGTCATATCCACCGCCTCCACCAGCCTGACCGGCTGATGTAAAGCTGGAGTTATCAAGCGGCGTACCATCGATTACGATCAGCGGCTGGTTGTTGCCGGATACCGAGCGTGCGCCACGCAGCACAATACGTGCTGAGCCTCCCATCGAGTTTGAGGTGGAGATATCAGCGCCTGCAATGCGTCCCTGCAGGTTGCTTACGAAATTGGTTTCGGCGGTGCCTGCGAGCTCTTCGCCGCTCACTTCTTGCACAGCATATCCCAACGAACGCTCATCCCGCTCAATGCCAAGGGCGGTCACTACCACGTCGCCAAGCTGAACGGCGCTTGGGGTAATCATAATTTCGACGTCCGTCGTTTCGCCGGCTTCTACCGTAACGGATGTAGACGTGCTTTGGTAGCCGAGATACGACACCGTGAGCGTATAATCGCCCGGCGCAATACCACTAAGCTCAAACGCCCCCTGTGCATCGGTAGCCGTTCCTTGTTGCAATTCGTCGATGACAACGTTGGCACCGGGTACCGTCTCCTCCGTTTCGGAGTCGAGCACCGTTCCGGTTATGTTGCCATCTTGCGCCCAGGCTGCGTTTCCGGCGCCCAATAAGGCGAAGATAAAGACAGTGAAAAAAGCGGTTCGTAACATGACAGCATAGGTACCAGTGAGTAAAGATGATCAGAACGTACTGCAGAAGTGATGCAAAACAATCTGTCTGACACGTCTACCACAACATTGCTGATAAAGCAGCACTGTAGAACGAATGCCTGAGCAGACGCGATAGTCGCGAACACATCGTGGGGCGCCCGTGACTACGATACGCGTTGAACTGAAATGCACGTTTCTGCATCAGCATGTAGCATATCTGCGCAAATCACTCCGTGCGGCATGTTTTTAAACTTCCAAGACACGACTATGAACGTAGACGGTGCGCCATCACATAAGCAAAGCGTAACATATCATTAACGTTTATTTCATGTAACCAGGCTGCCCCCAAGATACACAATGGGTTTGATGGCGCTCAACCCCGATATGCTTGAAAGACAAGGGCCCAATAAAAAAGCGCTCTCCTGGCCGTTTGGCCAAGAAAGCGCTTTGTACTCACAATATGCTCCAACTTGCTCCTCGCTAACTTTCCATTTGATTGCGAGTCCGGCTCTACATTACAAGTCGGCAAGCATGTCGGGAGCCTAATTGTGACCGCAGGAAGTCAGAGCGTATGCTCTTGTTACGCTGGAGTGCTTTCGCTCATCTGCTCCCAATCATATCCTTCCGCCTTGCTAATTTCCTGAGCAACGAGCGTCAGATAGATACCGTAGATGACCTTCGACCCAACGTCGGCAACGGTGTAGGTCATGTGGCGACCCACAACGGCAGCCTCACTGAGCGTCGGCTCCGTGAACGGAGCGAAGAGGTACGGCATCAGGTAGGCACCAGGGTAGAGCATCCACGTGATGAGAAACAGCGTCCAGATGGTGCCCAGGTACTGCTGAGCCTTCGCCGGAATGCCTTCTTTTCCTTGGTCAATCACCTGCTTCATCAGGTACAGAATGTGGAAGAAGAAGACCGTCGAGATCGTACCCCAAATAAAGAACAGCGTCGGGTCCGTCACTTCGTAGTATTGCCCGATATATCCGGTGAGGATCATGCCTGTGCCCGAGAACCAGAACTGGTTCCGTACCGATGTGAAGCTGCTCGTTGTGAGCGTTACCACAAACAGAATTTGGAACAGCAGCATCGGTACATCAATGAGCCAGTTCAGGTACCGGTAGCCGTTGTTGAACAAGTCTCCTGAGCTGGTTGAGCTCAGCATGTACATGCCGGCCTCCGTGTCGTACTGGAAGGCACTGATCCAATTTTGCTGCTGTACAAACAGGAGCAGAAAGGCCGACACCATAACGACGACCGAAAGCACGCTCGATATCCGAAACTTGCGCTTCACCGTTTTAATGGTGAGCACAAAGTAGAGCAGCGCAGCCAGCATTACAGCGTAGCCCAGCGTAAGCACATGGGCCGACAGCTGGTAGGCCATCTCCGAATAGCCTGACTCTAATCCCACGTAATTCTCGAAGGTTGCATTCCCAAGTTGTGCTATGAGTTCTTCCATTATGTTAGGCCTCTCGTTTGTTCGATGGGTGATGACGGGTGCAGCACCGGATTGCTACACCCTTATGATAGGTTTCCGCACCCAGACTGATCAACTCCAGAAAGTAACTTTGTCGTTTTACTATACGTAATATGTACCGAGGTAGGTATATGACATCTCAACATCATAAGGTGTAGTCAAATCCACTGTACCTCTGTTAACACATCTGTTACGATGCGTGGAGCGTTTAACTTGCTCCGGCTTGCACATGGGGCTTCGCATTGTAACCTCCATCTGTGTACTGCGTCTTACCAAAGAGAAGTTCATTCTTCGTTTGTTATCACTGCTATGCTCTGTCGCCGCACTCTTGTCTTAAGTTTGCTCGTTACCGGGCTCTTTGCTCTCATTGTTCTGCCGACCTCCCATGCCCAGATGCGCGGGACGGCCACGCTTGTTGGCATCGTGACGGATGCGGAGACTGGCGACCCGCTTGCGGGGGCCAACGTTATTATCGCCGGCTCGACGCGTGGGGCCGCTGCCGATGCAAACGGACGCTACGAAATCCGAAACGTACCAATCGGTGCGCAGCGGCTGTATGTCTCGGTAGTTGGATACGAAGCCGGAACACGCAACCTAAATTTGCGCGAACCCGGCATCGTCGTCACCGACTTTGCACTCACGCCGGCTCCGATCGAAATTGGCGAGGTCGTTGTAGAGGCTGAGCGCGATGAACAGTGGATGCGTCGCTTCGAACGCTTCAAAGAGGCCTTTATTGGCGAAACCCCTAATGCAGAACAGGTTGAGATTCTGAATCCAGAAGTGCTCAGCTTTTCGGGCCGCCTGTCGAATCTCACAGCCTACGCCGCTGAACCGCTCGAAATCGAAAATCGGGCCTTGGGCTATCGCCTCACGTACTTCTTGAAGGCGTTTCAGACTACCCGGTCGCGTACGCGGTGGGACGGTGAGCCCCTCTTTGAGGTGTTAGAAGGCTCCATGCAAGAGCAGGCGGAATGGGACCGACGGCGCCGCGACGCTTATCTGGGGTCCTTCCACCATCTTATGCTGGCCTTGCTCGCCGACCAAATCGAGGAACAGCAGTTCCGGCTCTACATGCGCCCCATGACGTCTACCCCTGCTGTCTCGGATGGCCCTTTTGCTCCTGCTCCGCAACTCAGCGGGCAACGCTTTCCGCTCAACGACGTATCGGAGATTCTGGAGCCGGGTGCCACCGATAATGAACGCATACTCGACTTTGAGGGCGCTGTGGAGATTGTGTACACCGGCGCCACCGAATCAGAAGCCTACCGTGCCTGGCTACAGTCACGCGGGCAGCAAGGGGGCATGCGTCGCGGAGAGCGGTTTCAAACATCGCAGATATGGCTGGAGCAGGGCCCGGCCACGATCGACTACAAGGGCGACATTGTGGATCCGTACGGTGTGACGCGCTCAGGATACTTTGCGTTTAAGCGCATCGCCGACCAGCTTCCCAAGGAGTACCGGCCGTGGCGGTAATCGCTGCCCCAAATACGGGGTCTCCTATGCGGTATCGGCCCGACCCACCAGATTCAGCAGGTGTAGCATCTCCTCGACGGCACTCCGCAGGCGCCACACGACATACGCATCCGCCTTGCGGTAGCGTGCTACCTGGTCGTAAAGCTCTGTGCGCGCTGCCTCGACCTCGGGATCGGCCCATACGTACCGGCTTCCTGTTTCCAGCAATCTGTTCTGGGTCGCCTCATCCAGCGCATCGAAGGTGCCATCGTGGTCGACCCACTTGCGCCAGCGTCCGCTACGTACCAGCGCATTGCGCAGCGCGTTGTGCCATCTCGGCGTTGCGCCCATAGCGTCAGCAAGCGTCTCCAGTTCGCACAGCGCCTGGTATTCGACCGCCGACAGCCCGGGTCCAATGTTTGCGCCGCCCATTCCACAGCGCGGGTACGCATCCAGCGCATCCACAAAATCGCTGTAGTGCGCCTTTACAAGCGCGCCATGCCGCCGCACCTGCTCAACTACCTGCTTCGCATGCGTGGCGTCGAACTGGCCGGTACCAAAGGAGGTGCCCACATCGCTAACAACAAAGGTGGGAGTAATATCGGCTGGCAGCGCCGCCTTGAGTTGCGTAAGAAATGCCTCCAGCCGTTTGCTTGGATCTGATATTTCGGGCGGTGCCACCTCTTCGATTCCAACTTCATAGGTGATGCGTGGCATGCCGCTCTCACGGCGGTACGCCTCGGTCCACCGAAGCAACGCGCTCGTACGGTCGACCATGTCGGATACCGGGGGCGGACCGTGACGATGCGGGTCTATTGTTGCATCGATGTGTACGTAGCGGTATCCAGCATCAAGCGCAGCACGAAGGGTCGCTTGCGTTCCGGCTTGGGCCTCGCGCCATGACGCGCCTGCGGCCCGCTCTGCATCTTTACACCACGGCCCGCCATGATCCACACAGGTTATGACTGGAGGCGCGTCCGAAAGCGATGCACAGATGGCCTCTATGCGATCCACAAGAGCCTGGGGCGTCCATCCGGTGTATCCGCCATCTACATCAACCTGATTGCGGGTAGCAGCGATGAGGAGCGGGGCACGGGCGTAGCCTGCAGCCTGCAGGGCGGCCCGCAGCACCGCATCAGACGTGGGGCAGACGGCCAGCAGCGTGTATGTAGCGGAGCCGTCATGCAACGGTGCCACCCAGTCTGATAGCTGCGCCTGCCTCCCCCCATTTCCCATGGCTGTGCCTCTTTCTTTCCTCACGAATCTCGCGAGCTGCCGTGGACACGCAACTCAGTATGCACCGTTTCGAGACCCGACGTAGATGATGGCAACCAGCAGTACGGCAGGCACCAGAATACTGGCAATGGGCATCCACTCCAAACCGAGCGGAATAGACGTCGCGGTTTCAGACTGTGTAGTAAGCGTAGCAAGTAGTGCAGTAGCCATAGCAGAGCAGAGGGAATGCAGCCAAATAAACACGGGCTGCTGTGTACCCCACAGAGCAGCCCGTTGTTGCAGGTACATGCTATGCAGCAGCATGCCTGGCGATATGTGTGATTTGCCTATGCCGTTGAAGAGGGCGCGACCTCCACTTCAGCAAGGGTGCCATTTTCATGGCCCCCGCCCAGCAAGCAGATTTTACTGCGCCGCTCGTCAGCTATGTCGCTTAACGCATTGCGCGTATCCACGATGGCGTTGGCGTGGGTTGCGATCAGTTCTGTATCGAACGCCTCGTGGTTGGTTACAAGCACTGCTACGTCGTGTGCTTGCAGCGTCTCGGCCGTGAGGGGCTGCTTCTCAACCGGACGCGTGGTGCTGTTAGCTGTATGCACGGCAAACTCGTCAACATGCGGATCCGCAAACGCTACCTGCTCGACGCCTTTCTCGCGCAGCAGGCGGATGATGGTCTCCGCGGGCGAGTGGCGCGTGTCGTCGACATTGCCCTTGAACGCCACGCCAAGCACAAGCACTTTCGCATCCTGCAAACGTACAGGCTGACGTGCAATCTGCTCAACCACAGCTTCCGCTACGTAATACGGCATGCCCTCGTTCACGCGCGCGGCCAGCGTGATGAAGCTGGTTTCGAAGTCGTAGCGGCGGGCCAGCCACGACAGGTAATACGGATCAATGGGGATGCAGTGACCGCCCAGTCCCGGTCCGGGGTAGAACGGCATAAACCCAAACGGCTTTGTTTTTGCCGCCTCGATGACATCCCACATTGAGAGGTCGTCGACGCGATCGCAGAGCTTGGCCAGCTCGTTTACGAGCGCGATGTTCACCGAGCGGAAGATGTTTTCAAGCAGTTTCTCCATCTCCGCCACCTTGGGCGAAGGAGCCACATGGATCTCCGCAATGATTTCGCGCAGGGCAGCCTCCGCCACCTGGGTACACGTATCGGTGACCCCACCCACCACCACTGGCGTGTTGGCGGTCGTGAACTCCTTGTTACCGGGATCAATACGCTCTGGGCTAAACGCCAGGAAGTAATCTTCGCCCAGCGTAAGTCCTTTTTCGGCAGCGGCTTCTTCCAGAATGGGCTGTACGACGCCCTCGGTGGTGTCCGGATAGGTGGTGCTTTTCAGAATGATGAGCTGTCCGGGACGCAGGTGCTCAGCGATGGACCGTGTAGCCGCTTCGATGTACGTCGTGTCGGGCTCTTTGTGCTCGGTGACTGGCGTGGGTACGCACAGAAAGAAGACGTCGACGTCTCCAGCATCGCTGTAGTCGGTCGATGCGCGCAGCCGCCCCTGCTGAACGAGTGAGGCCACCTGCGCATCGTCCAGGTCGTCGATGTAGTTGACTCCGTCGTTGAGCTTCGCAGTGCGGGTTTCATTCGGTTCAATACCGATAGCCTCAAACCCCGCAGCGGCATATTCCACTGCCAATGGCAAGCCTACGTATCCCAACCCCGCAACCCCAATGGTTGCACTGTGGTCGTTGAACGATTCAATGAGCGAGGCAGCAGGCATCTCAAGTTGGCCGTTGGTGTTCATAGAAGGTATGGATCAGGAAGGATCAGCGTAAATGGTTCAAGCTACAACGTGTGCGTTTCGTCCGATAGGGGACACGCGTTCCGCGAAGGGGTGTACAGGCCGCACGGTCCTGCCTGCGGAGCATGCCTACGGCGCTGGGGCCAGCACATCACTGGGGTCCCGTGGTGTTGCCTCTGGGGCATCCATCAGCGTCATTTCGAATTCGTGACAGGGCACCTCCACATTTTCAACCGCGCTACGAGCTATCGCGCGTTCGTCGTCGTCCATTGCTCGGCGGGCCAGCAGCACCACATCCACATGGTAGAGCCGGCACACCGCCGCCAGCTGCTGCCCGGTCCCAAGCACCGGCAGCCCTTGCACGCGCTGCGCCTTCTTGAGGGGGTCGTCGTCTACGAATCCAACGGGGTCGTATGGAAGCTCTGGGTTTTGCCGGATTTCGCGCAGGAGCAGCGCCCCCGAGTCGTTGGCTCCGTAGATCACAGCACGCGGACCGGATGTGGTGCGGGCCAGGAAATACTGTCGCAGCCCGCGAAAGCCGAAGCGCACGCCGATCACGGCTAAAGTTACGACCATCCAGTCGATAACCCAGACGGAAACGGAGAACACATCCCAGGAAAACACGAGCCCGAGCCCTACGATGCTGGCGCCCGAGGCCAGAAGTGAGGCTCCGATAGTGCGCACGATTTCGGGAGTGCCGGCGTGCCGCCAGATCGCCCGGTACAGGCCCATTGCAGCGAACACCGTAATTTTGATCGAGATGAGCAGGGGCAGGGCGCCAAGCATCTGTTCTTCTTGCGATACGGTGAGCCCCTGCTCAAACCGCAGATAGTGGGCCACCACAAAGGCTGCAGCCAGCAGCGCACTATCAGCCAGGACGCCGAAGACCGCCTTCCACCGGTGACCAAAGAGGCGGAAGAGCGCATGAGCATCATTGGTCTCGGCTGGCAGTTGGTGCACCGGCGCGCCGTCGCCCCCGGCTGGGGCAGGGTCATCGGTCGCGGCATATACATTGGCTCGTGCCAGGTAGACGCCGAACATGGTGAGAGAGACGCCCACCAGTGCCGAGAGAGCGTAGAACAGCAACGTATCTACCACGAGCACCGCCAACGCCAGCGCACCGCCGGCCGCACTCAGCGCGTAGAGCGTGAGCACCGCATGTGCTTCCGACAGCCCCAAAAACACCAACCGGTGCGACGTGTGATCGCGTCCGCCCTGCGAAACCGGACGCCCCATCCATCGTCGGACAATCATCACGAGCGTGGTGTCCAGGATGGGCACCGCCAGCACTGCAAACGGCAAGATCATGACCGCGAACGATGCATTCACGGGCACCTCCGTCTGCACCACCAGTGCGCCTGCGCCCAGCATGTATCCGAGGAAGAGGCTTCCGCAGTCGCCCATGAAGATCGTGGCGGGCTTGAAGTTAAAGACCAAAAAGCCTGCTGCAGCCCCAGCCACTGCAGCCATAATCCCGACGACCGCCGAAAGCTCGACCGGAACGCCAACTATTAGCATCACCAGAGCTGCAATGCCTGCAACGCCCGCTGCCAGCCCGTCCATGTTATCGAGCAGGTTGATGGCATTCGTGATTCCGGCCACCCAGAGAAAGGTGAGTGGCCCCGAGATGGCCCAGTGCCAGTCGCCCATAAAGAGGTAGCCCTCCATCATGAGAAGGGCTGTGGCTACAATCTGTGCGATGAGCTTCCCAGCAGGCGGCATGCCCTTTAGGTCGTCGTACATACCGGTTGCAAAGAGCAAAGCGCCGCCGACCCAAACCGGCCAGAGCAGACCGATCGTACCACTGGCTGCGCCCCCAACAAATGCCGCGCCGACCAAACCAATTCCGCCCATCAGCGCCGTTGGCGTAGCATGCCACCGGTCTTCCCGCGGATACGCCACCCATCCCATGCGCTTTGCCCATCGGATGACGAGCGGCGTTGCCAACAGTCCGGTGAGTAGCGCACTTCCAAAGGCGAGCGCAGCCAGCCCGTAAGAACTTGCAAGAAGGGCCTGTATCATATCGGTCATAGTGCTGTGTCTCATTCATTTACAGCCAGAGACATGAAAGGCAAACATGCAGAAATGGGGGACAGCGTACTTGTGCTGGTGCTGTAGCATTCTCGTGTACCCATCGACGTTTTGTACTTTTGATGCATAAGACGCATACACGTCAAGAGATGCTATGCCCTATTAAAGGCGTCAGCAGTCAAAGACGCAACACCATTTTCAGAGTGCACGTTTTGCTGCTTTGCACGTTCGTGGTCAATCACATCACGAAGAATGGTATCAAGGTCACGCTCCGGGCGCGTTCCAATGGCTGCTTGCAATTTGCTCATGTCGGGCGTGCGACGGCGCATATCTTCGAAGCCGTCGCCGTAGGCCTCGTCGTACGGTATGTGATTAATCGGCACATCAGCACCTGCAAGCTCGCGTACGCGCTCCGCTAACATGTTAATGGATACCGGATCAGGGCGTCCGATGTTGAGCACCTCTCCGTGTGCAGATTCGGTGTTCATGAGCGCATCCACAACCTCCACAGCATCATACACATGCGTGAAGCAGCGGGTCTGGCGGCCATCGCCGTAGACCGTAATCGGCTCACCAGCCAGCGCTTGCTTGACAAACGAGGGCACCACCATGCCATACTGCCCGGTCTGACGCGGACCCACCGTATTGAAGAAGCGCGCAGCGATTACCGGGGTGCCATACTCAGAGGCATATGCCAGTCCCAGGAACTCATCCATGGCCTTAGTACAGGCGTACGCCCAGCGGCGCTTTGAGGTGGCCCCCAACACCCACGGGCCCTCTTCAGCAAGCGTGTCGATATCGTCGACCGTTTCGAGCGCCTTGCCGTACACTTCGGACGTAGAGGCCAGGAGCGTAAGGCTCCCTTGCGCTTCGGCGATCTCCAGCACATGCTCGGTGCCGCGCACGTTGGTCGTAATGGTCTCAACCGGATGCTCCAGGATATTTCTCACCCCAACAGCCGCCGCCAGATGCACAATGCGGTCGCATCCTTCTGCAGCCGCTTGCAACGCCGGCTTGTCGCATACGTCGCCTACCGTGAGCGTAAATCCCTCGTGGTCGGCCAGATGCGCAATCGTATCGAGCGATCCGGTCGACAAGTTGTCGTATGCGTGGACACGATGACCTTGCACCAACAAATGATCCGCCAGGTGGCTTCCGATGAACCCGGCACCGCCTGTAATGAGATAACGCATGAATAGATGTTGTGGCTTTGGAGTGGATACAATCGTCCACAGCATACAAGGACGCAGCGTCCCTGTCGTTCGATGTGCATCAATATTGCAGGAAGTTTGTAATGAAAGCGCTTTGCCTGATTTCTCACCCTGCTCTTCTTGCTACAGTGAAACGGTTCCATCCCACTGCAGCCCCAACATAAGTCCTACCTGCGTGCCATCAAATTCGCCCCAGTCGACGGCTACCGAACTACGCAGGCGCAGCCCGTGCGCTTCGGACAGAAGGTACTGCACATCCAGATGCGTGGCATACTGGTCTTGACGGAGTTGGCTGCGGGGGATGGTTTCGAGATCGGGGGGTACTGCATCACTTGACCCGATACTACATCCTCCAACATCGGATATTATTTGGTCTTGGCAGATACCGTAATTGCGGCTGTATGTGAAACGGGCCTCGTACTCGGTGCGCAGCGTGGGCTGTCCGCGTAATCCGAGGTGATGTGCAACAACCATGGTGTTGGGCGTTGGTGTAATGTTTTGCACCTCCTCCCTGACCTGTGGATTGCTTTCGGTCGCCCGGAATCCGGGGTTACGAATGAGGGGATTTCCAAGTACGTTACCGTGATACGTCCACCCACTGCGATATGTGGAATGCGTGTAGTACCCTGCTCGCCCTTCCGGCAGACCTGGCAAAGCATCTTGTTGGATGGTGTTCATGAACTCGTAGATGACATTGCTCACCCAGTGGCGCCCACTGCGCTCGATATCGATGCCCCAGAGCCCGTCCCACGGACTCCGAAAGAGCAGCCCGACCCAGTCCTCCATGTAGAACTGCCGATACGCACGCACTTGCCACGTATCCAGGTCAACTGCTGCTCCCACGTCATAGGCCGCTGTTGTATTCTCGCCGGTGCCTCCTTTCAGGTTGAAGAGAATATCCTGGTACTGCCCCCACGATGCCGGACGGTTGCCACCGCCCCACTGCAGGTTCTGCGTTACCCCCGCGGTGAGGTGGAATCGATTCCCCACAGCGCGGACATGCAGGCTTTTCTGGTGCAGACGTGCCTGCGGAATGTGGCGGTTCGCTCCCAGTTGGCCTTCCGACCAGTATGCACGAATGCGCAGGCGCCCGTCCGAAAACGGAAACGCAACAAACGAGGGGGTTGAGAGCTCGATCTTGGGAACCGGCGTCGCATTACGACTCACTACCATGGACCCCAGTGAGAGGGCATCGCTGTTTCCCCCAATTGTGTGCCGAAACCGCCCGAGGCGAAGGCGAACTCCACGGTATCGCACGGCCCCGTAGAGCTCTGAAAAGTGAGCCGTGTTGGGCGTATCCGAAAGACGCGAGGTCAATGCAGCTCCAGCCTGCACGTCTACAGGGCCCCATGCCCGATACGGCATGAGCGCATGTATCTCGGTGGTGCTGTTGAACCGGCTGCCTGACTCACGGCGTCCGTAGGTGTTCGCATACTGCCAGAACGGCGTGGTGCCGTACAGGGCAGTCTGTAAACTCGTGCTGAGATGGTAGCGCAACGGAGGCATTTCTGTATC
>CAZBTM010000015.1:18628-19395 GCA_964494425.1 uncultured Rhodothermales bacterium
AACGGCGTGGTGCCGTACAGGGCGGCCTGCGATGCGGTCTCTATCTCGTACCGCAGCAACGACGCATGGGCATCTTGCCCTGTGCTTGTCTGTGGAAGCACGCCCACCAGAATGAGCACAGCAACGAAGCCTATGGCCCTTACCACCTGTCCATACATATCAGACTGCATACTTTGGCGTTATTAATCGGGAGCTTCAGTAGCGCAATGGACGGGTGCCTTGTAGGTAACGGCTGTAAAGGAAGACGCTATTGATTACAGGGCGGTCTCCAGAGTTTCAACTATACGCTTCGATGCGTTTCCATCCCAGAGCGGTGGGATACGACTGTCTTCGCTGGACCTATGCATTAACTCGTTCACACGCGCAGCCACAGTGTCTGGAGCAAGCGGCATAAGTTCATTGGTGCCTTGCTCAACGGTAATTGGCCGCTCGGTATTCTCGCGCAATGTCAGACAGGGGACCTGCAAGAACGTGGTCTCCTCTTGAATACCTCCTGAGTCAGTAACAACAACGCCCGCGTGCTCCATGAGACGCAGAAACTCCAGATAGCCCAGCGGATCAAGCACCGTCAGGTTTTCCGTGTTCTGAATCTCATCTGCGAGCCCAAACTCCTCAAATCGGTTGGCCGTCCGAGGATGCATGGGAAAGACAATAGGATGCGACGCAGCAACCTCTTTGATGGTAGATAGCAATGACTCAATTCCTTCTCGGTTATCAACGTTGGAGGGGCGATGCATGGTCATTGCCACGTACGCCCCAGCGTCTAC
>CAZBTM010000015.1:19435-22293 GCA_964494425.1 uncultured Rhodothermales bacterium
TGATCTCTTCGGGCATACGCCGGTCGCTACTGCGGAGTCCTGCTTCGACATGAGCTACGGGGATGTGCATCTTCGTGGCCACCAGACTACACGCCACCGTGGAGTTCACATCTCCCACAACGAGCACCAAGTCAGGGGCTTCATCCTCAACCACCGTCTCGAACGCCGTCATGATACGAGCCGTCTGCTCGGCATGCGAGCCGCTTCCTACTCCCAGATACACATCGGGCTCGGGCATCTCCAGTTGTTCAAAGAAGATGTCGCTCATCTTCTCATCGTAGTGCTGCCCTGTGTGCACAATGAGCGACTCATGCCCTGCTTCTTGAAAAGCGCGGTGCAGAGGCGCTACTTTCATAAAATTGGGGCGCGCAGCGACGACGTTAATGACCTTCATGATGTCCGCCTATATGTTGGCCTTTGAACGATTTCGACTGTTGTGGCAGCGGTCTTAGCTCGACTTTGGCCATTTAGCTTCGACCAATCTGCGTTTCCAGACGATGGAGACCGTTAGGCGTATCATTATTCGATGCCGGGGGTAAGCCGTGAGATGGAAGTAATCAAAAAGCGCCTCAATCTATTAGAACAGGCTTTTTTCGAAAGTACCAAAACCAATAGTCCGTGCAACTTTGAGTTAGCCACAGCGCGGCCCAAAGGGGACTGTGGCGGCTCAGAATCGATTCGGATTGTCGAATTCACTTATCTTCAACTGGGCTCAGGGGCCGAGTTGAAGATAATCCCGAATCGGCTTCAGCCGCTCCATTTTGAAGGAGGTATTCTTCAGTCGGGATCATAACATTGTCATTACAGGTTGTAAACACTTGATTTTGTTCATTTTATAGGTGTTCACTTTTAGTTCAATATCAAGCCTGTTATACGTAGATAATATGAAGGCCTCGATTTATGAAGATTCGTCGCACGTAACGCTTTCGATTAATCCTGCACGGAGTATTGAAAACAGAGCTTAGAACCTGCTTTTTTTTACTTTGGAGCCCCAGGAGTACGTCCTCCACCGATAGTTGTTGGTATCGGGACGACCCGAGCGGTTCCGCTGGACTGGGACTGAAAAGGTCACGCCCCTGGTGCTACGAACCTCCATTAGGGTCCCATTTTCGCCGGACTGCTGCTCTCTCGCCTTCAGAACAAAGCTCAAACAGCCTCTGAGCGAGACTTTGGCTTGTTTGTTGTGCCTTTAACCCTTACAACGAAACCGTCCCATCCCACCGCAGCCCCAACATAAGTCCTACCTGCGTGCCGTCAAATGCGCCCCAATCCACCGCCACGGAACTGCGCAACCGCATCCCATACCTCTCTGATAACAGATAACGAACGTCAAGCATCGTAGCGTACTGGTCCTGGCGGAGTTGGCTACGGGGGATGGTTTCAAGATCAGTGGGGACTGTATCGCTTGACCCGATGCTACATCCTCCAACATCAGATACAATTTGGTCCTGGCAGATGCCGTAATTGCGGCTGTACGTGAAACGGGCCTCGTACTCGGTACGCAGCGTCGGCTGTCCGCGTAGCCCAAGGTGGTGCGCAATGACCATGGTGTTAGGCTGCTTATCAAGCGCATACGGTGAGGATCGAAACTGTGAATTTCGGATGAGCGGATTCCCCAATACATTGCCTTTGTACGTCCACCCGCTGCGATACGTGTGATGTGTGTAGTATCCTGCTCTTCCTTCTGGTAATCCAGGCAGCGCATCTTGCTGAATGGTATTCATGAACTCATAGACGACATCGCTCACCCAGTGGCGCCCACTGCGCTCGATGTCGATGCCCCAAAGCCCGTCCCATGGGCTTCGGAAGAGCAACCCCACCCAGTCTTTTCCCATGAATTAGGACGACCTCGACCTGCCCACTGTAAGTTCTGCGTGATACCTGCGGTGAGGCTAAAGCGGTTTCCAACAGCGCGGACATGCAGGCTTTTCTGGTGCAGGCGTGCTCGCGAAATATGACGTGCTTCTCCAAGTTGTCCCTCTGACCAGTACAGGTGTGCTTGCAGCCGACCGTTTGACAGCGGGAGATCAAAGAATTCAGGCGTAGAGAATTCAATTTTCGGGATCGGCGTCGCGTTACGGCTTACCATCATAGATCCAATCGAAAGTGCGTCGTTGCTACCTCCAATCGTATGTCGAAAGCGTCCGACGCGCAGTCGCCATCCTCCATACTGAAGAGATCCGTAGAACTGCGTGAAGTGTGTTGAATTACGTGAATCTGACACACGAGACGTTAGCTCTACCCCACTTGCTACCTGTACCGGTCCGAGTTGCTGATAGGGCATTTCGAGAGTAGCTCCCGACAGCCAGTTTGCCTTGGGGCCACGCTGAAGGCGCCCGTAGGTGTTGGCATAGTGCCAGAATGGGGTTTCACTCGCTGCTGCACCCTGGACGGAGGTATATAATTTGTAGTTAAGCGGTGTATTATCGTCTTGCTCTTGAGCCTGCGTAATATCCGGCAGTGATAGAATAAGCAGCATGCTTCCCCAAAAGACTGCTCTACTGGCGACTTTCCAGGGGCTCATATTCACACTCATAGGATAAAGAAGAATTGTAGGGAGGCAATGCAATAGAGACTGGCTGTACTACACTTCTACAGGCCGATTTGCGTAGTAGGTCTTCACCCAATTCCCGAAGCGTTGTAGCCCTTCTTTGATCGAGATGCTCGGACTGTACCCTAACAGCGTTCCTGCTTTCCCCACGTCAGCATAGGTTCGCTTCACATCGCCTGGCTGACGGGGCAGCAGCGTGGCCCACTGGCCTGGCGCTTGAAGCGATGCGTGTAACCTCAATGAACGACGACGGCGCCAAATACAAGCAGTACCGGGAGGCGTACTTGGGCTCGACCTCGGAGACCCA
>CAZBTM010000015.1:22303-25444 GCA_964494425.1 uncultured Rhodothermales bacterium
AAGCATTGTGGTCTCGGATCCGCCAAGATTGATGATCTCGTACTCGGGGGTTCCTATCGCATGGGCTCGCTGAACGCTTGCTAACACTCCGTCTACAATGTCTTCGACATACGTGTAATCCCGACTTGTCGTCCCATCGCCGTACATCGTGATTGGCTTTCCAGCAAGCAGTTGCCGAGCAAACTTATGAATGGCTAAATCGGGGCGTTGGCGTGGGCCATACACGGTAAAGAACCGCAAGCAGTGCACCGACATGTCATACAGATGGTGATACGTGTGCGCAAGCAGTTCCCCAGAGCGCTTCGATGCCGCATACGGCGAGATTGGATTGTGGACGGCATCCTCTTCGGAGAATGGCACTTTATCGTTGTTACCATACACTGATGAGGACGAGCCAAAGATAAACGTCTTAATGCCCATCTGCCGGGCAAAATCGAGCATCGACTGCGTGCCTGTGATATTGAAGTGCGCACATCCGACTGGATTCTCAATGGAAGCACGGACTCCAGCTTTGGCCGCAAGATGGATTACAGCGTCTATATCCTGTCCACCGAGCACACTCAGCAAAAAGCTAGTGTTGTTAATATCGTGCTCGTAGAAGCTGAAGTCAGGATGCCCGTGCAGGTCTTGTATTCCTTCTTCCTTGATCGAACGATCGTAGTACGGATCGAAATTGTCGATAGCAGAGACTGTGTGGCCGTCTTGCAACAACCGACGGCACAGGTGGCCCCCAATAAATCCGGCTCCGCCTGTTACGAGAATATGCATGAGTAAAGTATGCTTGCAATAACAATAAGAAGATCAACCTTGACATAGAAGCCACGCAGCACGGGACGCGCAGTTTTGTTCTCAGTCTTTTCCGATCAATTACTTGTCAGAGAAGCCGATAAGCTCGTCATACACGTCCATGGTATCGCGTACGACACGCCCCAGAGAAAACTCATCCTTCACAATCTTGCGACCGCGCTTACCCATCTGGGGACGTCGCTTCGGACTCTCAATTACTTTGCGCAACGCCTCAGCAAGCGCCACGCTGTCTTTGGGTGCAACCAGCAACCCGTTCTCACCATCACGGACAATCTCTCGGCAGCCCGGCATATCAGTTGTGACGATCGGCCGCTCGCAGGCTGCAGCTTCGATCAGGACTTTGGGCACTCCCTCACGATAGTAGGAAGGCAAGCACACGACATGTGTGTTAGCAAAGACTGATGGCATATCTTCCTGAAATCCCCACCACTCGACGACTTCCTCTTCATCCCAAGCGTTGAGCTGTTCTTCAGGCACAGCTTTTGGATTTAATGGATCGCTCTTACCTACAAGCGCAAAGCGAGCCTCGATGCCGTCCTGCTTCAGAAGACGAGCAGCTTCAACAAACTCGCTAATACCTTTATCCCATACTAAACGAGATGCCAAAATTACAATGGGTGTGCCATCGTCTGGCTGCGGAGATGGCTCGAAGGTTTCTATGTCAACACCCGAGCCTTTGATAAGTCGTACCTGCCCCTGGTCCAGCACACCGCGCCCCACGAACTCGTCAATATTATCCGGATTCTGAAAAATGGTTCGCGAGCGTGGGTGTCCAAACCCAAAGCGTAATGCCTGGAGTACGATCCACCGTACAAGGCGGATCTTGGGCGTGTCAGCGGAAAAGAGATGTCCGAGTCCAGTAAAGGCATTCACCACACGCGGGACGCGAGCGATGCGAGCCGCAATGCTGCCATAAAGCACGCCCTTGAATGCGATGTGGTGAACTAAATCCGGCTGGACAGTCCGGTACAACTGAATAAGATGGACGATCGTCTGGAGCTCTTGAATGGGGTTCAGACTCTTACCTTCGAGCTCCAGTGCGTGCCAGATAAGCCCATGGGCTTTGAGGTCAGGCACATACGGGTCTTCTGGAGTAGCAACGTGCACTTTAAAGCCAAGCTCTTGAGCAGCACGCGCGATCGGCATGCGGTGGGAAAAGAAGAACTCTGCTCGGTTAGCGACAAACAGGACTTTTTTACTCATAACGTTCTCATCAGACAAGATTTTATGGTAGCGGTTCAATGCTAAGTGATGTAAGGAATGGGCTTGTAGCCGGAGAACGGGGGACCGTTCGCCCCAGGAAAGATTTTATCAAGAGAGCTATCACTTAACGTCTATCTACTACCGATTTTATTATTCACGCCAGTGGGAAAGATCACGGCCCGTCAACTCTTCGACGAAAGCGATATCTTTATCATATGTTTGTATGAGCTGTTCGCGGTCGTCGACTGAAAGTTCAGGCGTATCACCCTCTCCGCCTGAGTACGCAAGTTTCTTCAATCCAAGTTTTTTTCCAAACTCCACGGCTCGATGAAGCCCATACTCATGAAACGTGGTGGTAAGAGATGCCACGCCACGCGCAAGCCACTGAAAACGCGGCATACTCGCGGGATTGACTTTTTCGTTCTTGCGATCAGGTGGATCCATATGTTTGACTCCCAAGTGCATACAGATCTGGTCAATTACCTTTTGGGGTCGTTTTTTTATATCGTCGAGAAATAAAAAGTGGATTTGCTTTTCCTCAAATGCAGATTGCCACCGTGGAACGTGTGCTGCGTAGTGACCAGCTGTAATGATCCGCGGCTTTCGTTTGATAGCCTGCCATAGGTTGTATCCCACGCGCCCCTTTCGCAAATGATGCAGATATAGGGAAAATGCACGCTCCGCCGGATGTCTGAGGCTGATGACTATATTACAGCCAGGAGTCACCTCGTATAGACGCTTAGGGACATCTGGCTCGTCAAAGTACGTCGGGGCAATTTCACCGCACTGTTGACCTTCCTTGCTATTCTTGAAGTAACGTGCGTACCAATCGGTACCACGCTCGTACCTCCGGTCAAAGAACATCGTCTCCTTGACGCCTTCAGGCAGATGCAACTGATCGTGCTGTCGTAGCATCTCGTAAAGCCAGGTCGTCCCTGTTCGCTGGGGTCCTACGGCCATAAAGTCGACAACTGATCTTCTACTCACTGCGAACTGAAAGGCGATAATTCGAGATAAGACTGAATGTATTCTTGTGCTGTCCGCTCAACAGAATATTTTTCAACAGCCAACTGACGGGCCTTTCTTCCGCGTTCTTCCCAATGTTCTTACCCCTCATTCAGAAGTTCGAGG
>CAZBTM010000016.1:0-21114 GCA_964494425.1 uncultured Rhodothermales bacterium
GGCGGTGCCATCGGGCGCCAAACAGCGCGTAGAGCACATGACCGCCATCGAGCTGGCCTACGGGAAGCAGGTTGAGCGCGGTAAAAAAGAGGCCGAGCCACCCGGCAAAGAGCACCGGGTAGTGGTAGATTTCGTACATGGGCGGTACGTTCTCGAACAGCTGAGAGAGCGCCCAGAACAGCGGCGTCTGGCCCACGACCAGCACCGAGGCTTCGCCCTCTGCATCCGCCAACGAGGGCGGTTCATCGGGAAACGTGCCGTACTGCTCGATGTGGGTTTTGAGCGCTTCGTGACCCGGCTGATCCAGAAGATACTCGGGCGGCGGCAGGGTTGCAAACGCATACAGCAGGATGCCAAGCGCAACCACGAACCCGGCCACTGGCCCCGAGGCTCCAATGTCGAAGAGCGTACGCATTGAGGGGATGGGCTCCCGAATCCGAATGACCGCCCCAAAGTTGCCAATGCCGTTAAACGGAAACGGAATGTAGTACGGCAGCGACGTGTTGATGCCGTGGTGGCGTGCTGCAAAGTAGTGCCCAAACTCGTGCACTGTCAGAAAGCCGAGGAGGGGCACGGCATAGCGAATCCCGTCGAGCCACAGCGCCCACTGGCCGGCCGTTTCGTAGTAGAGCGCGCGGTTCACCCAGAGCGTGCCTGCGTAGATCGTCGACGCCAGCGTCAGCACAAACAGCCCCAGGTGCAGCCAGGCCCGGTCGGGCGAGGCCTGCGACGAGGCGCGTGGCGACGAGGCCGAAGACGATGCAGAGTTGGGCATGAAGGGAGTGGGCTACGAGGAGAAGAAGCCAGTTACGGGCCGTGGGCGTGGTGTCGGGCTACGAGAGGGCGTTGAGGCCGGTGGCAATGCGGTCGAGCGCCGTTTCGAGGTCGTCCATTGACGATGCGTATGAGATGCGCAGCCCGTTCGGATCGCCAAACGCCTCGCCAGGCACCAGCGCCACGTGGTGCTGCTCCAGCAGGTACATGCACAGGTCGTTGCTGCTCGTAATGGCGGTGCCCCCGGGCGTGGTTGTGCCAAAGAGCGCCGATACATCGGGAAAGAGGTAGAACGCGCCCTCAGGCGTGGGGCATGTAACGCCAGATAGCGCATCGAGGCGGCCCAGCACGTAGTCGCGGCGCTCGCGGAAGGCATCTACCATGTCGTACACCGGCTGCATGTCCATCGTGAGGGCTGCTTGCCCAGCGCGCTGCGAGATGCTGCTTGGCGCAGAGGTGAACTGCCCCTGCACCTTGGCTGCTGCCTGCACAATGGGTTCGGGGCCGGCCATGTAGCCCAGGCGCCATCCGGTCATTGCAAAGGCCTTAGAGAAGCCGTTGATGGTGATGGTGCGGTCGTAGAGGCCCGGCAGGGCTGCTACGGCAGTGTGCTCGGCATCAAACACGACATGCTCGTAGATCTCATCGGAGAGCACGTACACGTGATCGTTTGCCCGTAGCACTTCAGCGAGCGCCTCCAGTTCGCCACGCGTGTAGACCGAGCCGGTGGGATTCGAGGGCGAGCACAGGATGAGCAGGCGCGTCTCGGGGGTGATGGCCTCGTCGAGCTGCTCGGGCGTAAGGCGATACTGCTGCTCCGGCGTAGTCGACACCGTACGCGGCGTAGCGCCAGCGAAGCGCGTCATTTCGGGGTAGCTGACCCAGTAGGGCGCCGGGATGAGCACCTCGTCGCCCTCGTCGCACAAGACGTGCACGGCCAGCGCGATGGACTGCTTGGCTCCGTTCGAGCATAGAATCTGCTCGGGCGTGTACGAGAGGTCGTTATCGCGCTCGAACTTGTCGGCGATTGTCTCACGCAGCGAGGCCATGCCCGGATTCTCCGTGTAATTGGTGAATCCCTCGTCGATGGCCTGCTTTCCGGCCTCCGCAATGGCTTGGGGCGTGTTAAAGTCAGGCTCGCCTGCGCTGAGCGCAACGACCGGGTGCCCAGCGCGACGCAGTGCTGAGGCACGCGACTTCATAGCGAGGGTGGCCGACGGCTGCATCTGGGCAACGCGAGCATTGAAGCGGATGGAGTCAGGCATGAGCGGGAGGCGGCGTGGGCTGGGATACGAAGAAAGACAGAGAGCACTGCAAAAAAACGCTTACGAGGCCATCTCGGGCGCTTGGGGCTTGCGCGCAAGGGCCTGCACCACCGGCGGCGGCACAAACTTCGAGACATCGCCGCCCCAGTGGTGCACATCGCGCACGATGGAGGCGCTCACAAACGCATGCGCCTCCGAGGTCATGAGGAAGATGGTTTCGAGATCGGGCGCCAGTTTGCGATTGGCGAAGGCCATGCGGAACTCATAGTCGAAGTCGCTGACTTGGCGCAGGCCTCGCACCAGCACCTGGGCACCCGCTTTCGCGGCGCGATCAACGATAAGCCCCTCATGGGCCACCACCTGTACATCATCGAGCGATTGGGTGCACGCCTCAATCAGGTCGATGCGCTCCTCCGTTGAAAAGAGCGTTTCCTTTGAGGCATTTACGCCAACGGTCACCTCCACGCGATCAAAAAGCGCCCGCGCGCGCTCCAGCACGTCGAGGTGGCCATACGTAAAGGGGTCGAATGTGCCGGGATACAGGGCAAGCACAGGCAGTGAGGGGGCGTCAGGCAAGAGCAGGACCGCTTACGCATCTGCAGCGGGTTCGGAGTGTGCCGATTCGGCATCGGCATCGGCATCTACAGCATCGGCATCAGCGGGCGGAAGCGGAGGGCGAAAGACGGTGACGATGGTGCGTCCGTACGCGCGGTGCGTAGTGCGGTGCGGGTGGTCATCGAAAAAGTGATGGGAGCTGTGCTCCAGCGTAAAGACGCCATCGCGATTGAGGTGCGGCACGGCCAGGTCGGGCATCTCGCGCATCGCCTCCAGCTTATACGGCGGATCGGCCATGATCAGGTCTACATCGGGACCGGTGTAGCGATCCAGATACGTAACGGCATCTCCCTGTACAAACAGGCATTGGTCGGATACGCCCAGGCGTTCGGCGTTCTGGCGCGCGCAGTTAAGCACGTGGCCATCCGACTCGACAAATGTGACAATGGCTGCGCCGCGGCTAATGGCTTCAAGCCCCAGCGCTCCGGTACCAGCAAACAGGTCGATGACCTCGGCTCCGTGCAGATAGATGCGACTGTCAATCAGGCTAAAGAGCGATTCGCGGGTGCGGGCCGTAGAGGGACGGGTGCGGTGCCCGTCGGGGGCATCAATCGTGTGCCCTCGGAATTGGCCAGCAATAATGCGCATACAGGCAAGCGGTTAGTACGAGAGAGACGCGCTAAGCGTTACAGATTGTGTACCGAAATGGGACCGCACAGGTTCGCGAGATACTGCTTGGTTTAATCCGGATACGAAGCGGTGTGCGCCAGGATGCTGTGAATGCCGGCCCACCGCAGAGGGTGGAGGCTGGAGGCATCGGACGCATGCAGGCGGCGCATGGCCTTGGGGTGCAGAGGCTGAGCCAGACGCGGCTGTATGCCTGCTATGGGAGGCATTGTTGCAGCGTGCTGGGCCATGGCGCCGTACGCCCAAATTGCAGCGATGCCAGCGTCAGAGAGCCCTAACCGGTTCAACAGCAGGGCGGCAAAGTAGGCTCGGTCGGTGGGGGTGGTTGCAAGCGGGGTGTAGTAGAGATACGCACATGTGTCGCCATGCCATAGAGCATACTCGGTGTGCGCGGCATGGCACCCCAGTCCCAGGTGCCAGCTGTCCTGGCGCGGGGCACGGGCGTCGCAGGTGTGGGCTGCGCTGCTGGCAATAGCCACGCGGTCTGCACCGACGGCAGCGCCCCAGTCGTCAACGCGTCCGTATACTGCGCTGGGTAGAACAAGCCCGCGATGCCACTGCATCGAGGCTGGAGCCGGCAGCGGCGCGTCGACGGCGGTCATTGAGAGCCGGAGCGCCTGGGCGCGGCGTGCTCCGGTAAGCAGAGCTGCCTGCTGCATGAGCGCACGCCGACGTGCCGAGGCCGTGGCCGTGGACTGAAGTGGGGCCTGCACAGTAAGTGCTGCAGGAGGGTGCACAAGCACATGTAGGGTATCCACAGCAGCGCCTGCGGTGCGGAGGGTGGCCGTCAGTTGCGCCTGAACGTCGGTGAGTGCGGCAGCCTGCGCATCAGACAGCGGCGCGACCGCGAAGAGGGCACGGCTGGCCGGGGTGCTGAGCGTTTGCTCCGTGTGAGCATACCACCGCACGGGCGCACGCGATCCTACCGCAACACGGCAGGTTGCTCCCCATAGCTCGACGACAGCGTCATACGCGGTGTTCATAAGAGAAAGCGTGCATCCCCGCAGGCCGGTGGCCCCTGGGCACGACCTGCAAGGCTATGCGAGCCGCAAGGCGATGCAAGAGGGGGCGCAGATCCGGTGCAAATGCCGCAGCGCAATCGTCAGGGCCATCATGCAACTCGCCGTGACAATTATTCCCAGCTGGCCACATTGGTGCGCGTCGGATCGCCCGAGAGCGTTCCAATCTGGTCGGTCGAGTCAGGAGCTGGAGCCTCCAGCAAGTACGTAGGCACCTGGCCGGTGTCGCTGAGGGTGTAAACGAACGGCGCGCCGTTGCGAGGCGAATAGAACATCGAGTCGAGCTCAAACGACGTCATGAAGATGCTGTCGCGGTTGGCCAGAAGGGCCGAATCCCGCTGAATGTGAGCCATGAGCTGGTCGAGCGAGTCGGGGTAGGTGGTGCTGTCGCGCTCGTAGCGGTTTAAGGTGGTGCGAATGTCGGACATGCGGTTACGCACCTCTTCTACGATCCGCTGCTCGCGCTCAATGGCCTCATACGGTTCGGTGATCGAGTAATACAGGAAGTACGCAAGTGCGCCGATGACGAGGGCCAGCACAACTTGCAGAGTAGTCCGGAGACGATCGCTCTTGAGCGCCATAAAGTACAGCAGTGGGTAAGACGGTAGTGGAGAACCTAAACGCTGACCCAGGACGGAGCATGTGAAAACGGGGGATCCCGAGGAACGGGGGCCCGAAAACGAAACCTCCGGCTGGACGGTATTCAGTGAGGGGCAGAGCACAGCGCATAATCGCCTGCGGCTCTGCCGGAGTGCTATAACACAAATCAAAAATATACGGTACCATAACGAATTGCAAGGATCGTTCTACAGATCGTTATTTATTGATGTAGTGATGAGCCCATGTGGACACAAGGGCGGCCTATTTGCATGGGAAAGCCTAAACAAAGCCCTGGAACCTGGGTACAGAGAAGTCCGATCTGAACACCCATTCGCCCCGCATCACCAATTTTTGTGTCCATGACTGCTCCGCGTCTGCTTATCAACATTGACCATGTAGCCACGTTGCGCAATGCGCGCCGCGAAGCGGCACCGGACCCAGTGCACGCTGCTGGGCTTTGTATGCAGGCGAATGCCCACGGAATTGTGTTCCATTTACGCGAGGACCGGCGCCACATCACTGAGCGCGACGTGCGTCTGCTTAAGCAAACCGTGCACGGCAAGCTTGACTTTGAGTTGTCTACGAATGCCGAAGAGGTCGCCATCTGCTGTGAGGTGCAGCCCGAACTGGCGACGCTGGTCCCCGAGCGGCGCGAAGAGGTAACCACCGAGGGGGGGATCGACGTATCGGCCAATGCAGAGCGGCTGAATGCAGTGATCCCGAAGCTGAACGATGCAGGCATTGAGCAGGTCGCGCTTTTTGTAGACCCAGTGCCGCATCAGGTTGAGGCTGCTGCAGAAGCGGGGGCCCACGCGGTAGAACTGCACACCGGCGACTATGCCAACGCCACCACCGAATCAGACCGCTCGCGCGAGCTCGACCGCCTGGCAGCAGGAGCAAAGGCCGCCCATCAGGCAGGACTGCGCGTACACGCAGGGCATGGGCTCAACTACACCAACGTGCAGCCGTTCGTACGGGCTGTGCCGCATGTAGCCGAAGTCTCGATCGGATTTGCTGTCATCAGCCGGGCGGTATTCAGCGGGCTCCCGCAAGCCGTACGCGACATGCGCCATCTCATCCACACCGCCTAACCTGTTTCAGACCCCCGTCCTCCTTATGTTCGACGACATTCCCGATTCCCACCGCAGCGGCTATGTGTCGCTCGTTGGCAAGCCCAATGTGGGCAAGAGCACGCTCATGAATGCGCTGCTGGGCCAGAAGCTCTCCATCGTGACGCGCAAGCCGCAAACCACGCGGCACCGCATCGTGGGGATCCATTCGGGGCCTGAGCACCAGATTATCTTTCAGGATACGCCGGGTATCATCAAGCCCGAATATGGCCTGCAAAATGCCATGATGGATCAGGTAACCACGGCCATTCGCGATGCCGACCTGCTGCTCTTCCTGGCCGATGCCACTCGCGACACGCCCGATACGCTCAGCTTAGCGCACATCGAAGACCGGCCGGCGTTGCTCGTGCTCACCAAAATGGATCTCATCCCCCAAGAGCAGGCGCTTCCGCTTGTCGAGACGTACACCGATCTGCGTGGCTTTGAAGAGGTGATCCCAACATCCTCAGTCACCGGGTTCAACCTCGATGTGCTGCTCGATACGCTGCGTGGTATGCTGCCCCAGGGCCCGCCGTTTTATCCCAAAGACCAGATTAGCGAGCACCCGCAGCGCTTCTTTGTGGCCGAGCTCATTCGCGAGCAGATCCTGGAGTATTTCCACGAAGAGGTGCCGTACTCCACACAGGTCAACATTGTTGAGTACACCGAGCGCGAGGATAGCAAAGACTTCATTGACGCGGAGATCGTCGTTACGCGCAAGAGCCACAAAGGCATCCTTATTGGCAAGGGCGGCGACGCGCTAAAGCGGTTGGGCAAAGCGGCGCGGCACACCATCGAGGGGTTTTTGGATACGCCGGTGTACCTCCAGTTGCATGTCAAAGTGCGAAAAGATTGGCGCGACCGGGAACAGTTTCTACGCTCGTATGGATACCGGGAGTAGGAAATTTTCGTGTATGCGTTGTGCGGGCGTGCAGGACGACGCTGCGTCTGTAGAGGAGGGCGCCTGCATCCTCCGCAGTCGGGCCTTGCTCAGTTACTTGAATTGCTATGTCGGAAGCCTCATCTCCGTTCGAGTCCGATGCTGTTGAGCCGCGTGCCGCTTCCGAGTCGGCCCAGGAAGCTGTTGTTCGGCAGTACGACTTGCTCGATAGCGCCCCAAAGGCGCCCTTTGCCCGCATTGTGCGGCTCGCAGCCCGCGCGACGAATGCACCGTTTGCGGCGCTTTCGTTGCGCACAGGCACAGCCCGGTGGTTTAAAGTGTGCGTGGGCCTCGACCTGAACGAGTTGGAGGCGCCCCTGGCAATGTGCAACCACGTCATGGAGACCGAGGCGTCGCTCGTTGTGGCCGATGCCGCTACGCATGAGGAATTTGCGCAAGTTCCGCTGGTCACCACGCCTCCGCATGTGAAGGGCTACGCGGGCATTCCCGTTCGTGTAGAAGGCTACGTGATTGGAACGCTCTGCGTTATGGATCCGGTAGCCCGTGAGCCTTCCAAAACAGCGCTTCATGAGTTGAAGGAGCTGGCCAAGGTGGTCGCAGACCTGCTGGCGCTACGACGTGAAGCGCACGACCAGGAGCGCATTCAGCAGCTGCAAACGTATCAGCAGACCATCCTGGAGCAGATCGCAACCGAAACGCCACTGCCCAAGGTGCTCGCAAACATTGTGTCGTTGGCCGAGGCGCACAGTTCACTGGCGCGCGGATCGGTGCTGCTTTACGACGCTGAAGAGAACAGAATGCGTCACAGCGCCGCCCCGCATCTCCCTGAGGCGTACGTGAACGCCATCGATGGCATTGTGGTTGGGCCGACGGTAGGGGCGTGCGGGGCGGCCATGCATCACAACGCGCAGGTTGTGAGCGAGGACATTGCGCGCGATCCGCGATGGGCCGATTACCGTGACTTAGCACTGGAGCACGACTTGCGTTCGTGCTGGTCAACGCCTATCCGCAATCAGGAGGGCGAGGTGCTGGGAACGTTTGCACTGTACTACCCCGACACGCGGGTGCCAGCGCCGGCCGAGCAGCAGATCATTGATGCGGTGGTGCAGTTGGCCCGCGTTGCCATTACGCACCATCGGCAGCGCACGCGGCTTCGCACCGAGCGCGAACGCCTCGAAATGACGCTCTACGGCGGCGACCTGGGGAGCTGGGAGTACAACTTCAACACGCGTACCTACACCGTCGATGCGCGCTGGGCCCACATGCTGGGCTACGCCCCGGATGAGATGAATCCGACCCTCGACGCTTTCCTGCAGCGCTTGCATCCTGAAGATCGAACGATCTTCCACAAAGCTGTTGAGGCGCATGTTGAAGGCGGCCGGCCGGTTATTGAGGCCACGCTTCGCATGCGCACAAAAGCCGGACGGGTGCGGGTTGTGCTTATGCGGGGCAAGGTGCTCGAATGGAATGACAACGGTACGCCGCGCCGTGCTGTGGGTACGCACATGGACCTCACTGAAACGCGCCAGACGAAGAAGGCGCTGAAAGAGCAAAAAGAGATCCTGCAGGTGATCTTTGACCATGTGCCTGCAATGATTTCTTTCTACGCCATGGATGGATCGCTGAGCATGGTAAACCGCCACTGGCAGCAGGTCATGGGCTGGTCGATGGAGGAGGCCCTGGACCATCCTAACATACTCAAGGCGCTGTTTCCCGACGACGTGCTTCGTGCCCGTGCCCGCGCATTCCTTATCGAAGCGCCCGACGCGTGGCGCGACATTCAGGTGCACACGCGCCGTGGCTCCGTGGTCGACACGTCGTGGACGATCGTTGCGCCCATGCAAGACCTGCGCATCGCTATTGGCATCGACATTACCGGGCGGAAACGATACGAGCAAGAGCTCATCGCTGCCAAGGAACAGGCTGAGGAGATGAGCCGCCTGAAGTCGGCCCTGCTGGCCAACATGAGCCACGAAATTCGCACGCCGCTGACGTCAATCATCGGATTTTCGGAAGTGCTTCTCAACGAGGCGCTCGATGCCCCGGCCGATCGGTTTGTAGAGCTGGTGCACAAAGCGGGCGAGCGTCTCATGCGTACGCTTAACTCGGTGCTTAACCTCTCGCAGCTGGAGGCAGGCACCGCAGAGATTACCCCCGAGGCATTCGACCTTCAGCGTCAGCTTGAGGGACTGCGGGCCATGTTTCGCGAGCACGCCCGCGAGCACGATGTGCAGCTCGCGTTCGAATGCCCACCCGATCCGATTCCCGTTGTGCTCGATGAAAGCGCCGTGCAGCGTGTGATTAGCAATCTGCTAAGTAATGCCATTAAGTTTACGGATGCAGGCGGCTCGATTACGCTCGAATGCGCATGCGCAGACACGCAGGTCATCCTCAAGGTGCGCGACACCGGCATTGGTATCGGAGACGCGTTCATTGACCAGCTGTTTGCTCCGTTCCAACAGGAGTCGACCGGGCATCAGCGTAAATATGAGGGAAGCGGGCTTGGGCTGGCCATTACCCGCGAGCTTGTGGAGCTCATGCACGGCACAACCGCAGTAGACAGCGAGAAGGATGTGGGGACTTGTGTTACCGTGCGCCTCCCGCGCGACATGCATGCCCTAATAGAGGCGTAGGCTGTGTGTTGCTTGATGCCGCCCGCGGGACCGATGTGGGCTTCTGCGTGCTGTCGGCTACGTGCTATCGGCTCGTGCTACTGCATCATAGAAAGGGTTTGCTCGGTGCTGGCGCGGTTGTGCAACTCGTGCTCGTCGTTTTGCGAAGCAAGCGTAATGTACGCCTGCGGCGTCATGTCGGGTACAAAGAAGCGGACAGGGTTCAGTGCTTCGTCGTTCTCTGTACGAAGTTCGTAGTGGAGGTGTGGGCCGGTAGAGCGCCCCGAGTTACCTGTATACGCGATCAGTTCGCCGCGTTTGACCTGCGTGCCAGGCCGGATGCCGTCAGCAGATTCCGAAAGGTGAGCGTATCGCGTTATGTACCCAGTCTCAGGATGGCGCAGATCAACGTAATTGCCGTACGAAGACGAGTAGGTCGATTCGAGCACCACGCCATCGGCTGGAGCGACGACCGGGGTGCCCATGCGCGTCACAAAGTCGATGCCCGAATGCATGCGGCGCACGCCCAAGATGGGGTCGGTGCGGTAGCCGTAGTTCGACACGATGCGCGCGTTCACTGGGCGTAGCACCGGAAGTTGAGCAAGCCGATCTTCGTGCTGCTCTGCATAGCGTACGAGCTCGCGGTAGCTGGCGCTCTGCAGACCCACCTGGCGCTCCATCTTGTCGAGCAGGGCTTCGGTTTCACGAAGCAACGCTGCGGTATCTTCCTCGAAGCGGTCAAACTCTCCGTACTGGTCGGCGCCTCCCACGCCTACCTGCCGGATGTCATCGGAGATCGGATCAACTTGCAGAAGGGTGCGATAGAGCTCTTCGTCGCGGGTAGCTAACTCGTCGATCTCGTCTGAGAGCACTTCGAGCTGCCCACTGGCGCGCTCAAGCTGGTGATGCAGCGCCTCATTCTCGCTCTGCAAAGCATACTCAGTCGGCGTGCGGATGAGCTCGGCTTCCATTACCCAGGCAAGTGCTCCTGCCAGCACAAGAACAAGGCCGAACACCCACGCATACCGTTTGGCCCTCTCTAATGGCGTCTCTCTAACTTCAACAAAACGACACGTTTCAGGGTCATAGCGATACTCGGTCTCCGGGTCCATGTGAACGAGGTCAAGTGAAAGGGCGAAAGCGGTGGGGAGGATGACCGTGCACAGGCTGCGCCAATATAGAACACACGGTTTTCGGTGTCAAGGTCGGCGGAGCAAGATCCTTTGGGGGACTCGGGGTAAAGCGGCCCAGGATGGTACTCCTTAGATTGCAGGACGCTTAAGGCTTGTATTGTCAGTAGCATAGAGCATCTGCACAGGTATTGCCACGCATAGCACCCGGAAGCGGTCCCGCAATCCACAGGCGCTGATGCAACGCGTATGCAATACAACGGCTGTGCTGGGGCTACGCCCAAACCTTGTGAAGCGGTATATTGCTAAAAGCGCGGGTAGCAGTGCAAAGCACATGTACTTACTATCTCTACACGTGCTGTTTTTACAGTAACAAGCACCGTACCACGTTGACGAAGAGGGCGCATGGGCAATGGGCCTTTCTTCAGTTTTAGACGTTCAGGGCCCGTTGGGTGCGATTCTTTACTCATAGTCTTGTTCAAAATATTGAATTCCGCGTTGCAAGCCACTGCGCTTCGACTGGATCTGGTCACGCAGACGTTGCTGGAAGACTTCCTTTGGGTTATATCCGTAGTGACGAAGTAAATAGTTCATGGCGATGACCTCACAGATCACCGTTACGCTCTTGCCCGGTGTAATAGGCACGCGGACCTGAGGGAGGGGCACGCCCAGAATCTCATGCGTGCCCTCAATCATATCGATGCGGGTGTACTCGGTATTGGCATCGGCCATCTCCATCTGCACCACCAGCTCCACGCGTTTTTGGAAGCGGATTGCGCGGATGCCAAACATCGCTCGGATGTCAACGAGCCCGAGCCCGCGTACTTCCATAAAATGCTGAACAAGGTCGGTGCCCGCGCCCATGAGAATAGAGGAGTCGCGGCGAGTGACCATAACGACGTCGTCGGCCACGAGGCGATGGCCCCGTTCGATAAGATCGAGCGCCACCTCGCTTTTGCCAATGCCCGATGGACCCGAAAGCAAAAGCCCAACGCCGTAGACGTCTACCAGCGAGCCGTGCACTGCCTTCTGGGGAGCAAAATGGTCGACCAGAAGCGCCCGGATGGTTGCCATCGCATCTACCGTAGGCGTGTTGGTCTGGAAGACCGGAATACGGGCCTCAGTGGCCATGTCGAGCAGCGCGTCCCCAAGGAGATTGCCGGCGGTGCATATAATGCAGGGAATGTCGAACTGAGTCAGGTTTTCGAATGCTTCCCGCCGTGCTGGGGCATCCAGATGCCGCAGGTAGCGCGTTTCGGTGTTGCCCAGAATCTGCACGCGCTGGTAGGTGAACAGCTCTACGTATCCGGCCAACGCCAGCCCCGGGCGATGCAGGTGGTCTTCTTGAATAGCGGTACAGGGCACGTCCACGGTGTTTAGCGGCGTGAGAGGAAGCTCCGCGCGTTCACGCAAGCGGGTGATGAAGGTATCGATAGAGAGAGTGGGCGCGTTGGATTCAGCCTCGGACATAGCGGACAGGCGCAGTGGAAGCAAGAGCGATTGAACAGGCAGCAAGGTCGGATGAGCACGTACGCAGCACCGCTCAACGGGCAGCGTTCCGTGGAATTAGGGGACCTCAACGGTGTCGAGGATATTTTGTACGAGCGCAGTTGCCGTAATGCCTTCGGCTTCGGCCTCGTAAGTGCGTACAATGCGATGCGCCAGCACCTCGGGCACAACAGCGCGCACATCGTCGGGGGTTACGTATGCGCGTCGACGCAAGAGCGCATGGCCGCGCGCCGCCAGGTTCAGGTTGATGGAGGCGCGCGGCGAGGCGCCGTGCTCAATCAGCCGCGCGAGGCGCTCGGTTCCGTACGCAGTCGGCGTGCGGGTAGCCAGCACCAGGTCAACGATGTACTGCTCGACCTGCGCATCTACATACAGCTCGTTAACGACCTGCCGCACGCGAATGACCTGCTCGGGCGTGGCTACCTCCGAGACGGTGGGCGCGGTGTTGGTGCGCGCCATACGGCGCATGATTTCGAGTTCCTCCTTGCGCGAGGGATACGGCACCTGCACCTTCATCATGAAACGATCCATCTGCGCCTCGGGCAGCGGGTAGGTGCCCTGTTGCTCAATGGGGTTCTGCGTAGCAAGCACAAGAAACGGATCGTCGAGCGGGAAGGTCTGGTCGCCAATGGTGACCTGATGCTCTTGCATGCTTTCGAGCAGGGCGCTCTGCACCTTGGCCGGAGAGCGGTTGATCTCGTCAGCAAGAATGACGTTGGCAAAGATTGGTCCTTTTTCGACTGTGAAGCGCCCGGTCTGCTGGTTGTAGACAAGGGTGCCCAGCACATCGGCAGGTAGGAGATCGGGGGTGAACTGGATGCGCTGGAACGAGGTGCCAATGCACTGCGCCAGCATCCGCACCGTAAGCGTTTTGGCCAGACCGGGCACGCCCTCCAACAGCACGTGGCCGTTGCAGAGCAAGCCAATGAGCAGACGCTCTATCATGCGGGTTTGCCCAACCACCACGCCGCCCATCTCGTCAATCACGTCGTGTACAAACGCGCCGTGGCGTACCACGCGCTCCTTGATTGCAGTTAAATCGGCATTCGGCATAGGCGGGCAGACTACAGGGCAATAAAGGGAACGGGGTGGTGAAAGGTGGCCTCGTAGCGCTCGCACAGGGTATGAATGTGGGCTGGATACGCCGGGCGGCGCCCCACAGTAAGCACGTAGCCATCGCGCCCGGTCATGCCGGCGCCATAGAGGCCCGCCTCGGTGTAGCCTTTGGCCTGCCTCACGAGGAAATTCGCAGCCGCCGACGCGCCGTCCCAGGTGGTCTGAAGCGAGGCATGCGTCATATGAAGGAGCGCTCCGCTCATCTGTCCGTCGCCGTGGCGCAAGGCCACCACGTGCTTCTGCACGCGCCGGTTTTCGGTAACCAGGTGGCGTACAATGGGCCGGTGTTCGGGCGCTACCTGACGCAGCGCCCGGTCGAGGGCGCGGTGCTCCAGAGAACTGAAGGTGTTCAGTTCGGCAAAGTCCTTGGTGGACTGTAGGGCGGCGAGCGCTGCCTGCACGCGCTGCTTGCGGTGCTCCGACGTGGCGGGGGTGTACTGAGCAGGAGCACCCGGTGTAAAAAAGCCCCACTGTAGGGCGTCGTTGTGTTGAGCAGGCACAGGGAGTGCATCGTGCTCGGGCGTGTCAACCAGCACAAATGGCGCCAGATGCCCGTTGGAATGGGCGGCATCGCTCACGGCAAGCGGATAGGCACGGCTGTACGGGCGGCCCTGGGTATCCGCCAAGACCGACTGTGCGACAGGCACAAACGAGGTATCAAAGGGCGAATCGGAGGCAGGCACGCACTGTACAATGGCGCGGTGTACGGCGCGGGCCAGCGCAGCAGCGTAGGCATCTCGACACGCATGGGGCAAAGCATGCGCCACCGCAATATCCAGCGCTGGGGGCGGCCCAGATGTTGCGGCCAGCAAGGCGTGCACCACGCGGGTCGTCATGGTAGCGTCTGTGCGAGGGGGCTCGTCAGGAGGAAGCGCCACGCGGGCGGGCATGTCGGAGGCCGCCAGACGCGACAGCTCATCAGAAGAGGATCGCGCTATCACGGCTACGCCATGCGGAAGCCCAGCAAAAAGGGCAAATCCTTCGCTGTAATGCGTGTGGTCGGCCTGAATGGCCAGGGGAGCCTGCTGGTACACAACAACGGGCGACGCTTCGCCAGCAGCCTCAAAGTGCTCATTGAAACACGTACGCGCTGCATCCACCGTCGACGATGCGAGATCGGCCCGTTGGGGCGAGCGGAGGGATGAGGAGGAAGCAGGCATAGCCAGAGATATGCAATCGTGAGCAAGAGGGTGAGGCTGCAGGTGCTATGCCCCCGTCGACGCGGTTGCAGACGAGGCGAGCACATCGCCAGCAGACATCGGGTAGCCATTCACGAAGGCCTCGGCATCCAGACGCTGCTTGCCGGGCTGCTGAAGCACATCAAGAGACACCGCCCCGCTGCCGCAGGCTACGTGCACCACGCCGTTGGTTGAGAGCACCGTGCCCGGCGCTGCGTCATGGGCGGCCTCCGCTTCATCCTCAAGCCGATGCGAGCGGTACACCTTCAGGCGGGTGTCGCCATGCAGCGTCCAGGCCCCGGGAATGGGCGAGAGGCCGCGAATGTGGTTGTGCACGGTGGCCGCCGATGCTGACCACGGGATGTCCGCCTCTTCAGCGTGCACCTTGGGAGCCGGCGTGGCCGCGTCGTTGTCTTGGGGGATGCGCGGAGCCGTGCCCTGGTCGATAAGCTTAACCGTTTCAACAACGGCCTCGGCGCCCAGGTGCATCATGCGGTCGTGTACCGTGCCGGTTGTGTCATTGGGGCCAATCGGCATCCGCTTCTTCAGAATCATGTCGCCGGTATCGACCTTCGGCTCCAGAAAAAACGTCGTGACGCCGGTTTCTGCATCGCCATTCATGACGGCGCGGTGGATAGGTGCTGCCCCGCGATAGGCCGGGAGCAGCGAGCCGTGCAGGTTGAACGCGCCTTTGCTTGGAATCGACAGCACCGACGGCGGCAGAATCTTGAACGCCACGACCACAAAGCAGTCGGGGTTACGTTCGCGCAGAGCCTCAGCAAACGACGCATCGTGCACCGAATCGGGCTGGAGAATATCGTCAATCTCCAGCGCCTGCGCGGCCTTCTTAACGGCCGTTGGACGCATGGACTGACCGCGCCCGCGCCCGCGGTCGGGGCCTGTAACGACGGTTTGGGGGCAATACCCGGCGTCGGAAAGCGCTTCGAGAGACGGCACCGCGAACTCGGGGGTACCCATAAAAACGATGTTCATGGCAACACGCGTAACATCAACAGAAATAGAACGGGGGAGGCGTTGAGGGGCATCATTCGCCGAAGAGCGCTTCTACAAAGCCCTTGCGGTCGAACACCTGCAAGTCGTCGAGCCCCTCGCCCACGCCGATGTATTTGACGGGCACCTGAAACTGATGCGATACGCCAATTACGACGCCGCCTTTGGCGGTGCCGTCGAGCTTGGTAAGGGCCAGCCCGGTCACATCCACGCTCTTCGTGAACTCCTCGGCCTGCCGGATGGCGTTCTGCCCGGTCGAGGCGTCGAGCACCAGGAGCACCTCGTGGGGCGCATCGGGCACCTTGCGGCTCATGATGCGCTTCATCTTGCTGAGCTCGTCCATCAGACCGCCTTTGGTGTGCAGGCGCCCGGCGGTGTCAATGAGCACCACATCCGAGTCGCGCGCTACCGCTGCTTCAATCGTGTCGAAAGCGACTGCTGCCGGATCGGAGCCATGCTTCTGCTTAATCATCGGCACATCGGCGCGCTCCGACCAGATTTCGAGCTGCTCAATCGCGGCGGCGCGGAAGGTGTCGCCTGCGCCCATCAGCACCGACTTGCCTGCCTGTTTGTAACGGTGCGCCATCTTCCCGATCGTCGTCGTTTTGCCCACGCCGTTTACCCCCACCACCATGACCACATGCGGCTTATTGGGTAGCTCCGCGTCGAAGTCGGCGGGGCGCTCGTCTTCGGTGTCGAGCATGAGCATGGCGATCTCCTCGCGGATCATCGCATTCAGCTCCTCGGTCGACACGTACTGATCGCGAGCCACGCGCTCCTCGATGTGGTCGATGATGTCGAGCGTCGTATCCACCCCCACATCGCTGGTAACCAGAAGCTCTTCCAGGTCGTCGAGCAGCGCGGCATCGACGGTATCCTTCCCGCGCACCAGCCGGTTCAGCTTGCCCATAAAGCTGGAGCGGGTCTTGTCCATCCCCTTATCCAGCTTTTCCTGTTCTTCGTCGGTATTGCGATTGGTAAATCGATCAAGGAAGCCCATCGGATGCAGCGAGTCAGCGAGAAGAGTAAAAGAGCACAGAAGGATGCATAATATGCCGTATGCATCCGCCTTACGATGTGTTGGGCGGTGAGGTGCCCGAGCGCGCCTGTTGGGTTTGCGTATTGGGAGGAGGCTCGCTGGAGGACTCTTCGCGGGCGCTTTCCTGATCGGGCGGCTCGGCGTTGGCCTCTGCAGTCGAATCAGACCGATCGGGATGCCCGCGGGTGGCACTCAGATCCATCTGGTAGACTTTCTTCTGTCCTTCGGGCGCTTGCGCGGTGCGGATAAAGTGCCACGTATACACAAAAAATGACACGACGAGCAGTCCCGCCGTCATGTACACGCACACGTCCAGCACAGGCGGGTCGGCGCGTAGCAGGGCGGCCAGCACGGTAATGGCGAGCCATGTGGTGGCGGCCTTGCCAAGCCAGGCGCTCATCACGACCTTGCCCACGCGGCGCGCCAGGATCGCACTTCCGGCGACGATGGCGCCGTCGCGCACGAGCACGAGCAGCAGAAACCACACCGGCAGATTGGGATCGGAGGCCCGAAACGTAAGTGCGAGCACAGCCAGTCCGCCCGCAGCCTTATCGGCCAGCGGATCGAGCACCTTGCCCCACTCCGACACCGTGCCAAGCCAGCGGGCCAGGCGTCCATCAAACCAGTCGGTGAGGATCGCTACGAGCACCAGGCCCACTATCCATTCCAGCGGGCCGTCTTGCCAGATGAGCCAGGCAATAGGCAGCACCAGCACCAGCCGAAGCAGACTCAGCGCGTTGGGGATGGTCCAGAACCGCCCCAGGTTGGGCCATTCGTTCGCGCGTGCAGTCATAGGAGGGGGGATTCGTGAAATAGATCGACTTGCAATATGCAACGCCGCCACCGCTTTCGAAAGCGCGTGCGAGGTGGCTCTATCAAATCCACTAAAACTTTTCCCCGCGTAGAGGCACAAGCCCGCCGAATGGGCCCGTAGTGCTTGCACAGCAAACACGCAGCCGGTAGGATGTAGCAGCTTACTTGTCCTTGTGCTTGCCAACCGAATGTCTGCCATGATCGACGTACTGTGCGTGGGGGCATTTTTTGTGCAAGCTGGATACCTGGCCTGGCTGTTAGCCGGAATCCCTACGCATCCTTCAGTTTCTACTGTAGATGCGAACGGCAACGCCTCGTCTGAAGCGGCCCCACCCATCACCGTTGTGGTGGCGCTCCGTAACGAACAGGACCAGCTTCCCGCACTGGCCCAGGCGCTTCGGGCGCAAACGCATCCCAACGTGCACATCGTGTGGGTCAACGATCACTCGACCGACGGCACGGCTCGTTGGTTGGATGCGCAGGCGGCCCCGCATCCCCACGAGCAGGTCGTGCACCACAGCGGACCGCCCGGCAAGAAGCATGCGCTCGACGCGGGCATTCAGGCCGCGTCCACCGAGCTACTTGCCTTCACTGATGCCGACTGCACGCCACCGCCGCACTGGCTGGCGGTGCTGGCCCAGGGCCACGTGCACACCGACCAGAGCACGGTACTCATCGGCGCGAGCCTGCCTACGGAGCCGCAGGGCGTGCTTCAGCGGCTCGCAGGATACGAAACATGGACCGCAAACATTGCCATGCTGGCAGCAGCCCAGCACGGACAGGCATACATGGCCGTGGGGCGCAATCTGAGCTACGCGGCATCGGTCTACGAACGCGTGGATGGACACCAGGCACACGCGCACCTGCTCAGCGGCGACGATGATCTGTTCGTGCAGGCAGCGCGCCACGCCGGGGTGCCGTGCCGTGCTGTCTGGGACGCCCAGGCACAGGTGCCAACGAAATCGCCCCGTTCGTGGCGCCGCTGGCTGCGGGGGCAGCGCCGCCACACCTCAGCCGGACGCACCTATGCGATGGGACCCGCGCTGCATCTGACTGCCTATTACGCATCGGCACTGCTCGTGTGGGGCGCGCCGCTTATGATTGGATCTGCTGGCGCGGGGCTGCTGGCGCTTCGCACCATTGGCACAGCGCACGTCATGTCCCGCGCTGAAGCTACGTTGCAGCAGCCGGCCCCGCTGTTGCTACTTCCGTTGTGGGATGCTGCGCATACGGTCCTGCGCATCGGCACAGCGGCTGTTGGATTCATTGCGCCGCCCGAGAAGTGGACATAACGATGGTGCTCCAAGATCAATACAAGAGCCGCCAGAGCACCTCGTTTACCCGTCCAACGGGGGGCGTACCATTGCATGGGGCTCCATGCAAACAGGCATGTGCTACGCATCCGAGCGGGCTTCCTCCAGCTGCGACACGAAGTTGCGGTGCGTCTCGCTGCCGAGCGCCTCGTTGAGCCGGGTTAGCACTGCTGCGGGATCGTCATCCAAAAGCGCCTCTGCATCCAGCACCAACCCTGGAAATACTACGCTGTGCAGACAGCCGTTCTCATCGGGCGATTGCACCACGTACGCGCCGCCCTCCAACTGAAACCAATCGAGGCGGGCCTCTTCCATCTGCCACACCACATACTCCTGCACGCCGTTGCGCCGGTACGCGCGTTTCTTGTCGTGCAGGTCGTACGCCACACTGCTGTGCGCCACCTCCACCACCAGTTCGGGCGCGCCCTCGATGTAGTCATCATCGTTGATGCGCGACTGTCCGCCGCACGCCTCGTCAATGCGCAAGAGGGCATCGGGCTGCGGCTCGTTATCCAGGTCGAGCTGCACCGTGGCATTGTCGTGCACCGTGACGCCCGGCGTGTGGACAGCGTATGTGCCCAACCACGTCGTAAGGTATGCATGAGGCTGGCTGTGGTGGCGGGCGGTTACAGGAGAGGGCATATAAACTTTTCCTTCGATCAGTTCAGCTTTTTTGATGCTGGGCATCGCCTGGTAGCGGCGTTCGAACTCGAAGCGCGTGAGCCGGTCGCCGTTCTTCAGACGGGGTAGCGTTGATACAGAAGGCGTAGCCATAACAGCAAAATCAGCTTATGAAGCAGATGCACCGCACTGCACAGGCGCTGCACCACGGGTGTACATCAGGAGGACGAAGGATGTGTAAAAACAGTGCAGATATGAGCAGGATCCGGGAAAAGCATGGGGGACGCTGAAGCGCCCCTGCCTCCCAACAGCAAGGGCACAACAAAAAAGCCCCACCATCCACGCAGGAGGGGGGACCTGCGCCGGGTAGCGGGGCTGAACTGTGCAGATGGAGCCAACGACCGGACTCGAACCGGTGACCTGTCCCTTACGAGGGGACTGCTCTACCAACTGAGCTACGTTGGCGCTTTTTTAGAAGCAAAAGATGCACGCGATGCATCCTGCAATGATCCGGGCACGGCATGGAAGGACGCGTAGTTTCATCATGGATTGACGGACAGGCACATCAGCAGGGAGCAGCCGTTACGTGTACGTCTGTTCTTTCTCTCCGGGCTTTCTGCTATGGTCACCCTCACCAATGTCACCAAAACATTCGGAGCCGAACGCGCCGCCGACAACGTGTCGCTTCATGTGCCTGAGGGACAGACCACCGTGCTCATTGGGCCCAGCGGATGCGGAAAGTCGACCCTGCTGCGCCTCATTATCGGGCTGATTCGTCCGGATAGCGGCACCATTCGCGTAGACGGCACCACGCTGTCTGATACCAACTTGCGTACGCTGCGCCACCGCATGGGCTACGTCATTCAAGAGGGCGGGCTCTTTCCGCATCGCACGGCCCGGGGCAACGTAACGCTGCTGGCCAAGCACCTAAGGTGGAGCACCACGCGTATCCGCGACCGTGTCGAGGCGTTGCTTGAATTGGTGCAACTCCCCGCCGATCGCCTCGATGTGCCCCCACCGCAGCTTTCGGGCGGTCAGCGCCAGCGCGTGAGCCTGATGCGCGCGCTCATGCTCGATCCGCCGCTGCTCCTTCTCGACGAACCGCTCGGCGCGCTCGATCCGCTCATTCGGGCCGACCTGCAAATCGACCTGCGACGCATCTTCCGCACCCTGGGCAAAACCGTGGTGCTCGTGACGCACGACCTGCACGAGGCCGCCTACTTTGGCGATCAGATCGTGCTCTTGCGCAGCGGACAGGTCGCGCAGCAGGGCCCCTTCCGCGAACTGCGCGACGCCCCGGCCTCCGACTTCGTTCGCGAGTTCGTGCAGGCGCAACAGTCGCTGACAACAGCCCTTGACAACTGAGCACATCGCTTCGCCTCCCCTACGCTTCGTTGGTCCCTCCGTCTCATGCGTATGCGCTTCGTTTGCTGGCTTCTGCTCATTGGCGTGGGCGTAGCCCCATCCACGGCCGTTGCTCAAGATTCAACGCTTACGGTTGGATCCAAGATGTTTACCGAAAACGTAATTCTGGGCTGGACCGCTGCCTACACGCTTCAGGATGCAGGATTCGATACACGTCACCGCGAACAGCTGGGCGGCTCCCGGTTCCTGTGGGACGCGCTGGTGCGGGGCGATATCGACGTGTATCCCGAGTACACGGGCACCCTCATCGAGGAAATTCTGGCGGATACGGAGGTGACCCCTGCTACCCTGCGCGATGTGCTGGCGGAGCGCGGCGTGCGCATGACCGCCCCGCTCGGCTTTAACAACACCTATGCCTTGGGGATGCGGGAGGCCCACGCCAGGGAACTGGGGATCGAGACCATCTCGGATCTGCGCAATCACCCGGATCTGCGGGT
>CAZBTM010000016.1:21146-22977 GCA_964494425.1 uncultured Rhodothermales bacterium
AACGAGTTTATGGACCGCAGCGACGGCTGGCCCTCGCTTCGCCAGGTCTACAATCTCCCCTTTACGGCGCAGGGGCTCGACCACGACATCGCCTATCGCGCGCTGACGAATGGCGCCATCGACGTGATTGACCTCTACTCGACCGATGCCGAGATCCAGCGCTACGACCTGCGCGTGCTGGCGGATGACCGCGGCCATTTCCCCAAGTACGAGGCCGTGCTCGTCTACCGCGCCGCCCTGGAGGCCGAGGCCCCCGCTGCCGCCGCTGCGCTGGCCCGTCTCGAAGACCGCATTCCCGCCGATACCATGCGTGCGCTGAACGCGCGATCTGCTATTCAGGGAGAACCGGAGCGCAAGGTCGCAGCAGCGTTCGTGCAGCGGGCGCTGAATATCGTTTCGGTGGATGCCCAGGCGCCGTCGCGCATGGAGCGCATGCAGACGCGAACCGCTGAGCATCTGGCGCTGGTGGGCGTGTCGCTGCTGCTTGCCATTGGGTTCAGCATTCCGCTGGGCATCATCGCCGCCAAGGTGCGCTGGGTGGGGCCGGCGGTGCTGATTGCTGTTGGCGTTACCTACACGGTGCCTGCGCTGGCGCTGCTGGCGCTGATGGTGCCGCCGCTGGGCGTAGGCTACGTGCCCGCGGTCACTGCGCTGGTGGTGTACAGCCTGTTGCCGATTGTATGGAATACGTACACAGGCCTGCGTGACATTCCGCCTCCGCTCATGGAGTCGGCCACGGCGCTGGGGCTGTCGCCATGGGCCAAGCTCTGGCGCGTAGAGCTGCCGCTGGCAGCGGGGTCGATCCTGGCCGGCATCAAAATCGCAGTCGTGATTAACGTGGGCACCGCTACGCTGGGCGCGCTCATCTGGAAGGTACCGTGCCTGCGGCCGTGCTGACGGTCGTCCTGCTGGCCCTGGCTGAAGGAGCCGAGCGCGCACTGGGGCGGGCCCCTGCAGCCCCAGACAGAGCGTAGGAGGAAAGGCGCTCCTACGCATCCCCCCGAAGCCGCAGCGTGACGATCAGCGGAAAGTGGTCGGAGATGGTGGTGGCATCGACGTGCATGGAGAGCGCCTCCCAGTGTGCGCTGGTGAGCACATGGTCAATGCGGGCCAGGGGCATCCGGGTGTGCCACGTAAAGCGCCAGTTGCCCCCCAGGCGCGCCGGGGCATCGCGCAGCGCGCCGCGCACATGGCGGTATTCCCAGTTAAAGGGGGAGGCGTTGAGGTCGCCGATAAGCAGCGTGGGTTTGGTTTCGCGCTCAAGACGGCGGCGCAGTTCGCGCACCTCGTGCACACGGCGCAGCACATCGCGGCGGTACACAGCTACGAGCTCGCGCAGCGCATCGCGGTAGCGTCCGGTTTCGAGCAGCTCCAGCGCGTAGCCACGCTCAAAAGAGCGTAAATGCACGTTGTAGACGACGATGTCGCGCCCGCGCCATGAGAGTTCGGCGCGGGTGATGTGGCGGTCGGTGTCTTGCTGGGCCTCCAGCACGATGGGGTCTTGCCGCATTGGCCCTTGCAGACGCCTAAACAGGGGGACGCGCGTGTCGAATTGAGGCGCGAACCCGGCATCGGGCTTGGCCCGATAGCCGACGGTCGCCAGCGTATCGAGTTCGTTGATAAGGGCCACGGTTCCGCGCCGCTGAAATACGCGGGTGCTCTGCATGGCAATAAGATCAGGAGCATAGGTGGATGCAAGATGCCCAAGCGCACTGCGTAAAACAGGAGCATGTTCGGGGCGAGGCTCCTGCGGGGCCGCGGCCGCTGTCGGGCCTGCCGCAGGCGGGTTGCGCGCTGGCCAGCGAGCCCGGGGAGCGCAGCTACCTGCAGT
>CAZBTM010000016.1:22987-24398 GCA_964494425.1 uncultured Rhodothermales bacterium
GGCTCCTGCGGGGTGTAATTGAAACTCATTACCGTGAGCGTGTCGGCGTTGGTAGCGGCATCGGTATTGGCCTGCATGGGGACGGGCCACCCGGCCCGGCCAATAAACAGCACGACAAGGAGAGCGTGAACTGCCATCCAGCGGCTGTGGCGCAGCAACGTATGCAACAGAAAGAGGCCCGCCGCGGCCATCGCTAAGAACGGCAAGAGCGAGGCAGGCAGACCCGTCCACCAAAACCATGCAGGCGGCAGGTAGGCGCTTGCAAACCCGACGGTGAATAGCGCCAGCACCAGCATGCTGGCCAGCGTCACAAATCCTCCAAGCACAGTGCGGCCTACCGCCATAAAACTACGCCGTTGGTCGGTGAAAAGAGGGCCAGGGTCCCCCGCCATTGGGAGATCTGCTCCATCAGGGCGTGTAGAAGGTAGGCGCTTCGGGACCTACAGGAAGTCCGAGTCCAAACACCCAGATATAGAACAGGACCATCCAGCCCGCCAGGAACGCGAGGCTGTACGGCAGCATCGCGGAGATGACGGTGCCAATGCCGATGTTTTTCTCGTAGCGCTCGGCGAAAGCAAGGATAAGGCCGAAGTAGCTCATCATAGGCGTAATGATGTTGGTCACCGAGTCGCCAATGCGGTAGGCCGCCTGAATGACTTCGGGGCTGTAGCCTGTCAGCATCAGCATGGGTACGAAGATCGGAGCGGTAACGGCCCACTGTGCTGAGGCCGATCCCAGCATTAGGTTTACGAAGCCGGATACGAAGATGAACCCGACAAAGACGAGCGGTCCGGTCAGGCCAATGTCCTCCAGAAACTGCGCGCCCGTCACTGCCACGATCTGTCCGAGGTTCGTCCACCCAAAGAACGCGACAAACTGCGCGGCAAAGAACACAATGACGATGTAGAGCCCGAGGGTGCTCATGGCCTCGGCCATACCGTCCACCACGTCGCGGTCGCTGGTCATGGAACCGGTGACGTATCCGAACACGAAGCCGGGAATCACAAAGGCGATGAAGATGATGGAGACGATGCCGTTCAGGAACGGAGAGTTCAGCACTTCGCCCGTGTCAGGATTACGGAGCACGCCCCATTCGGGTACGATGGTGAGTGCTAAGACGGCGGTCATACCGAGGACAGCGATGCCGGTCCACTTCAGGCCGCGCTTTTCGTTGTCCGAGAGCGGTTCGAGCTGGGCATCGTCGCTCAGGTCCTCGGAGGCAAGCGATGGGTCGTACTCGCCCAGCCACGGCTCCACAATGCTAAGCGTCACCCAGGTGCCCAAGCCGGTAATGAGAAAGGTGCTGGCGATCATAAAGTAGTAGTTTACGGCGGCGTGCACCGTGTACTCGGGATCCAGAAGCTGGGCCGCCTCTTGCGTGAGCCCTGCAAGGAGCGGATCGATCGTGCCC
>CAZBTM010000016.1:24408-25357 GCA_964494425.1 uncultured Rhodothermales bacterium
CAGGTTGGCGCTGTATCCGCCTGACACGCCCGCAAACGCGGCGGCAAGACCGGCGAGCGGGTGGCGCTCCATGGACAGAAAGACGATGGCGCCAAGGGGCACAAGCACCACGTAGCCCAACTCCGAGGCGGTGTTCGAGATGACGCCGGTGAACACTACCGACAGCGTAACGAGGCGGCGCGGCTCCAGCAGGAACGCGATGATGCCGTCGCCCTTCGGACGCACCGACGCTGCCGTTAGTACAATGCCGCGCACGCAGGCTTTGATGAGCCCGGAGTGCTGGGCCACGCCCACGCCCAGCAGCGCCACGAGCACGGTGCCCAGCGGCGCAAACGAAGTGAAGTTCTCCACCAGGTTCTCTACGATGCGGCGCAAGCCCTCGCCATTCATCAGGCTAATGGCTTCGATGGTGCGATCTACGCCAGGGCGCGGATCTTCGACCGCCACGCCCAGCCACTCGGCGATGCCACTAATTACAACAATGCTCAGTGCAAACAGCGCAAACAGCGTAACGGGGTGCGGCAAGATGTTGCCCAGCCGCTCGACGCCGTTCAGGAAGTACTCAAACCACTTATTGGTCGATGACTCACCAGCTGGCGTGCCGTTTGTAACTGGGGAAGCGGACGCATCGGGGCCCGACGAAGTCGTTGATTCGTTGGATTCGGGGGGCGGGGAGGCCATAGCAGAGGAAACCTAACCAAAAAGTACGACGCGAAGCAGGCCGATGACCTGTTCGTTACACAGTTTCGTTACACGAGACCCATACACGCAAGAGGCGCGCGTATGATCGCATCGAAAATCATGGGCGGTGCCAACAGCCGGAACGTCTGTGCTGCAGGTCTGCGTTGCACGCGTAGCTGCTTCCTGTCGCATCCCGTAACGTTCTGCCAACCTATCACCATGCTTCCTCCCCACACCGCATTTACGTCACTGGTTGCCGAACAAGTGC
>CAZBTM010000017.1:0-17533 GCA_964494425.1 uncultured Rhodothermales bacterium
GCCAGCGCACAGATCTCGTCGAGCCGGGCCACATCGCCATCCATCGAAAAGACGCCGTCGGTGGCAATCAGGCGGATGCCTGCATCCTGCGCATCCTGCAGCTGCGTCTCCAGGTCGTCCATGTCGCTGTGCTGGTAGACGTAGCGGTCGGCCTTGCACAGACGAATGCCGTCGATAATCGAGGCGTGGTTCAGCCGGTCGCTGATAATGGCATCATCCGGACCCAACAGCGTCTCGAACAGACCCGTATTCGCATCGAAGCACGAGTTGTAGAGGATGGCATCCTCCTTTTCGTGGAAGTCAGCCAGCGCATCCTCCAGCTCCTTATGCACCGTTTGCGTGCCGCAAATAAACCGCACGCTGGCCACGCCAAAGCCGTACTCGTCTACGCCGTCCTTGGCGGACTGCATGATGGCGGGGTGATTCGCCAGCCCCAGGTAGTTGTTTGCGCAGAAGTTAATCACATCGCCCGAGGCCACCGAAATGTCGGCATCTTGCTGCGAGGTGATGACGCGTTCCTCTTTGTAGAGGCCGTCGTCTTTAATCTGTTGCAGTTCGGATTCGAAGGCGGAGAGATCAGACATAGGTCGGATGCAGAAGTTAGCAGGTGCGTCGTACGAATGGCGTGGATTTCGCGCATGTAGCAGTCCCTTCGCGGCCCCAGCGTACCGATGCAGCCAGCACGCTTAGGGACAGCGTGAGAGCGGCCCATCATGTTCACGCATGCTGCGGCTGCGTGTTGGCTTTGGGCAGATGCGCCAGCATGTCGGCGGTCATGGCGTCGAGGTCGTACTCGGGCTGCCACGCCCAATCGGCGCGGGCGGCGCGGTCGTCGATGGTGGCGGGCCAGTTGTCGGCAATGGACTGGCGGTCGTCGGGGTTGTACGAGACGGCAAACCCCTCGGCGGCGTGCTCACGCAGGTGCGCGGCGAGTTCCCCGGCACTGAAGCTGAACGCCGTGAGGTTGTAGCTGTCGCGCACGGACAGCGCGCCCGGCTCCACATCCATAAGACGAAGCGTAGCACGGATGGCGTCGGGCATGTACATCATGGGCAGGCGCGTGTCGGGGCGCAGGTAGCAGGTGTAGGCCGTGCCCCGCGCCGCCGCCCGGTACATGTCGATGGCGTAATCGGTGGTGCCACCGCCGGGCTCGGTCTGGTGACTGATAAGGCCCGGATACCGCAGGCTGCGCACATCGACGCCGTGGCGCTGGTGGTAGTAGCGGCAGAGCAGCTCGCCACTGCGTTTGGTAATGCCGTACATGGTGGTGGGGTTAAGCACCGTTTCCTGCGGGGTGTCGTGGCGCGGCGTGGAGGGCCCAAACACGGCGATGGAGCTGGGCCAGAACAGCTTCAGGCTGTGCGCACGGGCCAGGTCGAGGATGTGCTTCAGCCCGTTCATGTTCACATCCCACGCCCGGTCGGGGTGCTGCTCGCCCGTGGCCGAGAGCAGGCTGGCCAGATGGTACACGGTGCCGATGTCGCGGGTGGCAATGACCTCGTGCAGGGCTGCTTTGTCACGCACATCGGCCGTGACGTGTGGGCCGGGTGCGCTGCGTTCGTGCGCCGGGCGCAGGTCGAGCCCGACGACCGCCTCGGGGCCGTGGCGCTGCCGCAGCGTATCCACCAGTTCACTTCCGATTTGACCGTTGGCTCCTGTAACCAGGATCGTTTTCATAGAGCAGCGTCCGCCATGCAAAAGAGGAGATAGGTACAGCCCAAAAAACGAGAGGTGCCCGAGCACGTTCGGAACCGCTTCCACTATTCGTATAATGTCCACGCATGGGCCATTTTTCAATGCGCAGGACGCGTAGGGACACGGCGCGCCGTGTCCCTACGCCGACGTTTCGGGCGCATCTTCATCGGAAGGCTCTGTAATACTGTGAGATTAAACACAGGACCCGGCGACTACATCGCGTACCGAGTTCCTTCTCCCGCGGGGAGAAGGACAGGATGAGGGGAATACACCTCTCAAATCGGTGGTAAATAACGGCATGTGCGGGTTTCTTTTTTTCCCTTTGCTGATTGCCTTGTGGCAGAATACGCGGTCCTGATATCCCCCATTCCCTCACGCTGTTCGGGCGTTTCCCCTTTCGCGAAGGGGGGACACGAGCGTTAGCGACTGACGAAGCGAAGCGGAGTATATGTCGCGCAGCGACAAAGGGGGATGCACGACCAAAAGAAAAATGGGAAAACTTGCACACCGCGTTAAATAGGCCCCGACCGCTGTTGGAATACCAGTGCCAATAGCATTCGGCACGGGTTCTCCGTCGGTACGCCATTACGGACGGGGGACCGTCCTCTTCGTGCTGCCAACGGGGGACCGTTGGCGGCAGGGACGTTGAACCCATAGCCGGGTACCCTGTGCCGACTACTGTCGGTACCGCTTGCGTCCCCAGCAATCTGTGGGGCAAATGCCATTGGCACTCCACGTCCCCTGGACGGCACTTCGCTAAACACGTACGCGCCGTGCCTCTACGCCGACGTATCGGAGGCCGCATCGGACGGGCGAGACGGGGCTGCTTTGCCATCAATGCGTACGGGCATGGGGGTGGTTTCGCTGCCGGTGTAGAGCGTGCGGTGCGGAAACGGAATCTCGATGTTGTGTTCATCGAACGCAGCTTTAACGGCGAGCGGAATCTGTGTGCGAATCTCCAAGAAGTTATCCGACAGTGCCCATACCGAAAACTGAAAGTTGATCGACGAATCCGCAAATCCGGTAAACAGAATCATCGGGGCCGGCTCGTCGAGGCTGAGCGGGTGCTCATCGGCCACGGTTTGCAGCACCTCGCGCACGCGATCCAGGTCTTCCTTGTACGCGACACCGATTTGCAGATCGAACCGCCGAATGGGAAAGCGCTGCAGGTTGGTGATTTCAGCTTTGATCATGGTTTCGTTGGGGATGCGCACAAACAGATTGTCGAATGTGCGCAGCTTTACCGACAGCAGGTCAATGGCAATGACCTCGCCCGTGGTGGTGCCCACACGCACGATATCCCCCACGCCAAACGGCTTTTCGCCCAGCAGAAAGAGCCCGCTAATGATGTTAGAAGCCGACGTCTGCGAGGCAAAGCCCAGCGCTACCGTTAGAATGCCCGCTGCGCCCAGCAAGATGCTCAGGTCCACGCCCAACTCCGAAAGGGCCGACGCGGTAAACAGCCCAAGAACCACATAAAAAGTAAGGCGCTGAATGAGCATGGACTGATGCGCATCGGACTGCTGCCCGAGCAGTTGTACGAGTCCGGGCCCCGCCAGGCGGCCCAACACAAAGCCCGCGGCGATCTTAACGATTGCCCAGAACACACCTACGGCACGCGGATGCTCCAGCAGCGATTGAGCCGTCGATTGCAGCAATTCCAGATCCATAGCGCAAACTGGCGGATAAAAAGGGAGTAGCTGGAAGGCGCGAGCGAGCATCAAGGAAATGCGTCAACGTTCTGGGCCTCGACTCACTTCGCTTATCCAACATAAGAAAAAGATGGAGAGCAGTTCGCAGACCAATGAAGAGGGCGTCTGTCTGACTACTCCCCCAGGTCATCCTGAACCGCGATTCCTGTCGAGGACAAGGATCTCAGCGCCGCCCCTACGCGCCCGGCACGCTCCCCGCCCATACCACGCCAAGCCTCGCTGTAGCGACGGCGGCAGCGCTTTCCGGCAGTACATCTTGAGATGCTTCACTGCGTTCAGCATGACCACGGAGAGAAGGACGCCTCATCATACCAGACCACTGCCCCACACCTCAAGTCATCCTGAGCCCCGACGCGTCGGGGGAAGGATCTCAGCGCCACCCTTACGCGCCCGGCACGCTCCCCGCCCATACCACGCCAAGCCTCGCTGTAGCGACGGCGGCAGCGCTTTCCGGCAGTACATCTTGAGATGCTTCACTGCGTTCAGCATGACGATAACGAATGGGCAGTCACGCCACAAAAAGAAGCAGCTTACGAGCCGAAGAGTGCGCCTACAGCGCTAAAGGTGCTTACGAAGAGATTGCGCCGTACGGGCTCGCGCGGTTCAGTGAGGCGCGTTGCTCCCTCGGCTTCAGACGGCGCTCCAGGACGAATGTGCACGGCTGCCGCCGGGCCGGTGGCCCCGCGATTGGCCTCACGCTCCAGGGTCAGCGCCTGCGTCCACAGCACGGCCTCATCGGTTTCGTAAAGGGCCAGGTGGGTCGCCGGCATCTGCACGCGCTCCAGAAGCAGCGTGTCGTGCGCCTGGTTGCGGATACGAATAGGCGTGATGGCACGATGCGGACGGCGCGGCACGTTACTCAAGTGCAGACGTCCGGTTGTGCGGGCGGCGTAGCAGAGCTCACCTGCTCGGGTCGATGCCCCAAACCACGTATCCGACAGGCGCACGGTGGGCATTTCGAGCAGCTGATGTTTACGCTCATGCACCATGATGCGCATCCACAGCGGCGTGCTCACAAACAGCGTGATGGCCTCGTCGGGCGGAATGGAGATGGGATGCTCGGGCCGCACCACCAGCGCACGATCGGCCAGGGCAGGCTGTACGCGCAGTGTGGCCTCGGTAGCATGCATGCTGTAGCGTGCCAGCGTGTACGCGGCGGGCGGATCGTCCCACGAGAAGGCGGCCTCGTCAGCCGCCGTGGGCCCTTCGCAGATGTTCGCATCGTGGAGCGGATCGCGCCCGGCCTCCCAGGCCACGCGCCACTCATGCGCATCCCGCAGAATCCAGCTGTGCAGTGCCCCCAAACGCCAGTGGTACATCTGCTGCACGGGTACAGTGTAGGGGCCCCACCACGGGGTCACAGGCGCATCAGCAGGGAAAGTGGGCATGGCGTGGGGTTGTCACATCAGAAAACACCGGACGGTTCATGATAGATGCTAACGCCATGAACAGCAACCGCTGTGGGCAGCTGGGCAGTGCCTTTTCCAATAGCTCTAAAAGTGCACCTGCACCTGCGTGCGTAGCACTACAGGCTGCACCGTGCTATCATCAACGGGCGCAACAGCATCGGTTTCTACTCGCAGGTAGGAGGTCGGCTGGTACGTGTAGCCAACGCCCAATTGCGTAGGCGCCTGCGGAGCGGGGCCGTTGTAGCGCACCCAGTCGGTTCGCGCACGGAGCGTGTGGGCGGATGCGACCTGGTACGTGCCTGTGGCGTACGCGCCGGTCTCAATTGTACCCGGTGCTGCCTTGGTGCGCGTCAGGGCCTCTACGGTAAAGCCAACCGCACGGTGCTGAATATGCACATTGCCGCTGTAGCGCGTACTTGCCCCGTTCTGCGCTCCCGCACCGGCCGGATCGTGGGCCACACCTGCGCCGAGAGCAACACGCCCTGTATCCCACTCGGGCGTCCAAGCCAGCCGCCCTACGTAGAGCAGCTGCTCCTCGGCGGTTGACTGAGCAGGCGGATTCGGACGCCCCGATTCTGCCCTCAGACGGGCCCCGTTAAACACACCGGCCTGTACGCGCCATGCACTGCGCGACTGATACGACACTGCAGCGCCAGGCGTACGGCTTACGCCAAGGGCGCGCACACCCCGCGCCCGCAACACAAACGGCGTTGCCGACGACGATACGAGCTGTCCGTAGCTGAACGCCGGACGAAACTGCCCGCCCCGCAGCATCCAACGCGGGTGGAGCTGCAGGTCGACATGGGCGTCGGTGACGATGAGGTCATCCACGAAGTCGCCTTCCAGCTCGTAGCTCACCCCGTCCACCGGGGCGCCCGACACGGCAAAACGGGCCCGGTCTACGCCAAAGCCGTCAGTGTAGAGCGTAGGGTGGCTTTCGGCATGAGCCGAGGCCTGTACCAGTACGCCGATGGTGGGCACGTGCGTGCTGTCTGGAGCCGACTGTGCCTCAGCGGCACCGGGCATCCACCCCAGAAGAAGGAGTGATGTCAGCAGCCCGACTGCTGCTGTTATAGGAGAAAGCAATTGGTTTTCAGAAAAGGCGTTCTGCATGCGCATGGCGATTTGCGTGAGGAAGAGACGACGAGCCCAGACACAGGTTTACTCCTCTACGATAGAAAGCTCTTCCACATCAATCTCTGGGCTTCGCATGAAGTCTTTTTCCACCTCGCCGTAGATCGAAACGGTCATGTCGGGCGTGATGCGCTGGTTGCGGAAGAGCTCATCATCGATCTCAACCCGAATCTCGCCCGTGTCGTCGGCGAAGATGTACTTTTCGTCGCCCACCTGCTCGATGATTGATCCTTGAAGCTGCACCGTTTGGTCGTCGTTGGCCTGATTGGCCACGACCTCAACCGTAGTCAACTGACTCTGGGCTCCGGGCCCTTCAAACTGAGCGTGGGCAGGTGCTGCCTGCATAATGGCCAGTACCAAAATGCCGAAAACAAGCGAGAATATACGCATAATCGTACGGGATGTCAGTTCAGAAGCATGTTTTTATTGCATGCTCCTATACGACCGGTTCCTTGCAGGTAGCTTACCGCCCGCTTACAGTTTTGTAAGGTTGGGCAGTAGCTCAGGAGATGCAGTGCAGTGCTGCTTCGGTGGCTGCGTTACGGCAGCCAGATATGAATGGCGGTCCCTTCGTTTGTCGCGCTTTCTACCTCAACGCGTCCCTCGTGAGCTTGCACGATGGCCTGGACCAGACTCAACCCCAGCCCCAGCCCGCGCTCGGTGCGGCTCTGGTCGCCCCGGTACAGCCGGTCCCAGATGCGCGGCTGCTCATGTGCGGGAATCCCAATCCCGGTATCGCGCACGGTAAGACATGCGGTGTAGGCATCATTATTGGGCCAGGCTGTGGCCTGCACGGTAACGCATCCGCCCTGAGGCGTGTACTTCACTGCGTTGTCGAGCAGATTAGCCAGCGCCTGCCGCATGCGCCCCGCATCCACCTGAACCAGAAGCGTGTGGGGAATGTCTGTGGTGAGCGTAATGTCTTTCTCATCGGCCACGAATTGATACGCATCTACAACGGTCGCGGCCAGGTCGCTCACGGCAATGCGCGACCGCTGTAGCGCCTCCGTGCCGGTTTCCATCTCGGCCACGTTCAGGATCGTTTCCAGCACGTCGAGCACTGCATCCGAGGCGTTCAGGGTTTCGGCCAGGGCATTGCGGAGCTCCTCTTCGGTGGCTGCATCGCTGCGCACGGCGAGCTCGGCCTGTCCGCGCAGCCGCGTCATGGGCGTACGCAGGTCGTGGGCTACGTTGTCGAGCGTGGTACGCATGCCCTCGACCAGGCGCTCAATGCGGTCGAGCATCTGGTTGAACAGGTGCGCCAGCTGCGCAAACTCGCCTTGCACCTCGGGCACCGGTGCGCGCTTTCCGACATCTCCCGTTTCAATGATCGTCTCAAACGTGTGCACCACGGTGCGCAGCGGACGCAGCGCGCGGTGGGCCAGCAGCATGCCGCCAATCAGGGCAATGAGTAGCACGGGGAGCGCACTGGCCAGAAACACCCACTTCATGGAGCGCAGAATCTCGTCGCTGAGCGGAGCATCCATGCCCACTTGCAGGATGCGGTCGGGGGCAATGCGCAGGGCAAAAGCTTCGATCGGGTCCTGATCTTGAGCGGCACCGAGCGGAATCCACGACGCGGGATCGGGCGGATCCGCGGCAGCCAAGCGATCTAAGTCGGGCGCCTGCCAGTTGTCGGGGTTGTGCAAGAAGAACGTATCGCCTTGGTCGTTGGTGAGGCGCACCACCAGCTCCTGAACCTGCTCGTCGGATGCATTTCGTTCCAGCATGCGGCGTAGCGCCTGCGGACCGCCGTCTTCGTAGGTGGCGGCCAGTTGACGCGCCTGCGCCTCCATAAACGCGCGGTCGGGCTGCTGCAAGAAATAGATGAGGAGCCCATATGCCAGGGCTCCCAGCACAACCACGCTCCCGATGAACAACACCGCATAGCCGGCCACCAGGCGCCACCCAAGCGGATAGCGCGTCCAAAACGACCCGCTCGATGCCTGGGCCGACGCCGCACTACTCGTTGATTCGAAGAACATAGCCAGCACCGCGTACGGTATGAATGAGCGTCTGATCGAAGGGCTTGTCGATGCTACTGCGGAGCCGGTGCACCAGCACCTCGACCACGTTGGTCTGCGGCGTGAAGTTGAAATCCCATACGTGCTCCAGAATCATCGTTTTGGAGACGACCTGCCCCTGGTTCCGCATGAGCAGTTCCAGCAGAGCAAACTCGCGCGGCTGCAGGTCAATGGGCTCAGAGGCGCGTGTTACGGTGCGGTCGAGCAGGTTCATGGTGAGCGGTCCGACCGCTAACTTGGTCGACTCCGCGTGTCCAGAGGCGCGCCGAATGAGTGCGCGAACACGAGCCAACAGCTCGGTGAACGCGAAGGGCTTGGTGAGATAGTCGTCGCCCCCAGCGCGCAAGCCTTCGACCCGCTCGTTGGTCGATCGCTTAGCGCTTAGAATAAGCACCGGCGTATCCACTCCGCGCTTGCGCAGGTTCTGGATGATGTCGATCCCGTCGCGGCGCGGCAGCATCAGGTCGATGATGGCGGCGGCGTATGATTCGTTCAGCGCATAGCGATAGCCTTCCTCGCCATCGGCGGTGTGGTCTACCGTGTAACCTGCTTCCTGCAGGCCCTGTGTGACGAAGTCAGCGATCTGATCGTCGTCTTCAACGAGAAGGAGACGCATCGGCACATGTAGAGACAAAGAGAGAGTCCGGCGCAGCGCGGTGTGCATTGGGCCCGCTTACGCCGCTATGCCGGATGCTGTGCCGAGCGGGCGTGTGCGGCGCTCAAGGACGACCAGGTGGACTGGTGGGGAAGGCAGTAGCGGTTCATCCAGCGGAGGTCAATGAGATGCTTCATCCGAAGCGCTGCCGGACGCATCCACCAGACGGGCCCGGCACGCCATAGGCCCTGTGCGGTACCGGTGGATAGGATGAGCGGCGCAACTGAGTACGGTTTGAAGGCGCGTAGTCCGGCGCTGTGGTAGGCCCGTTCGGGCGGGTTTCCGTTGCGCAGGTGCCGGAGCATGCGGTCTACGTTCTCGGCCAAGAGCGGCCCTTGCTTTACGGCATGCACGCCGATGCGGGGCAGGTCGGCGTATCCGTCGACGGCGGCGCAGTCTCCGGCGGCGAACACGCGCGGGGCCGAAGGAATCTGCAGCGAGTCGATCACCTTCACGAAGCCCTGGTCGGTGCACGAAAACGGCGTACGCTGCCAGAGTGGCGGGCCGACCGACCCGGTGGCCCACACGAGCTGTGTGCAGGGCAGGCGCGTGCCGTTGTCAAGCACCACGCGATTGGGGGGACGATGCTGTACGCGCGCCCCGGTGTACAGACGCCCGCCCTGCCTGGCAAACAGGTCGGCCACGCGCTGGCTGGCCCCCTTGGGGAACGACGGGATCAGCCGGTTGGCGGGTTCAACTACGGTGACGGTGCATGTGCGAGGCGCGGTGCGACGGATGCGGGCCTGCATGTTCAATGCCAGCTCAGTGCCTGCAGCGCCGCCTCCGGCAATGACCAGATGCTGCTGCGACGTACGCTCGGGCAGCGTATCCAGCCAGGCCTCCAGCCGTGCAATCTGGTGCATGGGCTTGGTACCTGTGATCTGCACGGTTCCCTCGGGCGGAGCAGGGTTCGACGCGCCGATATCAACAACCGCTACGTCGTACGGCAGCGTCGTGCCATAGGCCGTCGTGGCGGTGCGCGCGGTGGGATCCATGCGTACCACGCGGCCTCGATGCCACGTAATGCCGGTGTGCTGGCACCACCCTTTCAGGTCAATGCGTACCTCGTCTTCGCTGTACACCCCACCCAGATGCTCAGGCACCATGCCCGAGTAGTACAGATGTGGATGATCGGAGACCATTGTAATGTCGATGCCGCGCTTGCGCCATGCTATGGCGCGTTCAAACAGAGCCACACTGGCGTGGCCGCCACCTATCAGAAGCAGATGCACAGAGACGTACCTGTTTTATGTGTGGGATGCGAAGGCTTACGCGGTGGGGTCTACCGGACACGTGGATACGCCTATGAGGCGATACAGCGGACAGAAGCTCACCGCTCCCGTAAGCAGCAGCATGCCGCTTACTACGCCCAGCCCCAAGGCCCACGGGCCACTAATCACGCCGCCTGCGTACAGGCCCGCCACTGTCAACGCACTTCCGATGCGAAGCATGCGGTCGATTGTTCCTACGTTGGTATCCATTATAGATTGCTCTATTTGTAGTTACAAGGTCAGTGCGTTGTTATAATGTAAGGCCACGGGAAAGTTACACGTCTCCATGCATTCGATGCAGTAACGGATCTTCTGATAGCGGTTCAATGCTACCTGATGGAAGGAGTGGGCCTGTAGCTGGAGAACGGGCACCGAATGCTATCGGTGCTGGAAGCGCCCCCCGCGCGGACGTCTCCAGAAAGGTTGTATCGGAAGAGCCCTCACTTAACGTCTATCCACTACCGATCTTCTTTTTTCGACAGCAACACTTGTATCATGCAAGCTCTTTCGCTTTACGCCGTTGCAGCAATATTCATAGCCGCAGGCGTAGCGCATTTTATAAAGCCGAAGATCTTTACGCGTATCGTACCGCCGTATCTACCCGCGCCGCGCCTGGTGGTTTATGCCAGCGGCGTCTTTGAGATTGCTGGAGGCGTGGGGGTGCTCATTCCCAGCACCCAGATCTACGCCGGGTGGGGACTCATTGCGATGCTCGTCGCGTTTTTGCCCGTGCACACATACATGGTCCGCGACCCCGATGGTCGGTTCTCGGATTTGCCTGGCTGGATGCTCTGGCTTCGCATTCCTATGCAGTTCGTTCTGATGACATGGGTATACTGGGCCGTCCTGATGAAATAGTGGGCGTTATGGCAGCGCACTACACCGGGGCACACGGTCCCAGACCGACGCAGCACAAGGGCGCTCCCCTCATGCCTCTTGGCAGTATGCCCCCCCAAACAACACTGCGCCGAACGCCCCGAAGGGCGCCCGGCGCAGCACAGGGTCTACATGAGCAAGCCGCACAGCATACGGCGTACTCGTTGAGGCTGATTACTCGATGTACAGCGTGTAGCTTCCGCTTCCGCTATACGACTCAACAACCCACAGGTAGTAGCCCGAGGATCCGCTGTAGTCGATGGATTCGCTGGAGCTTGCCGACGTCGAGGAATCGACCTGGCTCCAGTTCCAGCCATTCCAGCGGTAGAGGTACAGGTCGAAGTCGGCGCTGCTGGGTCCTTCGAGGTAGGCCGTCTCCGAACCGTCGCCTGCGTAGTACGAGCCGTCCGGTTCGTTGGCCGTGTCGCCCGATCCGCTCAGTGAGCCGCTAAACGTGGAGCACGAGGAGCAGGGCGTGTCGCCGCTGCCGTCATCGCCGCCGTCGTTGCCGCCCCCGTCGTTACCACCGCCATCGTTGCCGCTGCCGTCAAGACCGCTGTATAGCAAGAGATTCGGCGAGCTTCCAATGCCCGAGAGGGCGCCCGAGGTGGCCGTATTTGTGAGTCCCGAGAACACGTCAGAAGGGGACGCGCTGCTGTTGGACTGGAGGTAGAGCGCAGCTACACCGGCAGCGTGAGGTGCGGCCATTGAGGTACCGCTAATGGTGTTCACCGCCGTGTTGCTGGTGTACCAGGCCGAGGGAATGTCGGAGCCCGGCGCCCAGATGTCAACGCACGAACCATAGTTCGAGAAGCTGGAGCGCTGATCCGACGAGGTGGTCGAGCCCACGGTGAGAGCATCGCCTACACGGGCAGGCGAAGCGGTGCAGGCATCCGTGTTGTCGTTGCCGGCTGCAGCCACCACGAGAATTCCGTCGTTAATGGCGTTCTCCACAGCCGTATCGAGGGCCGAGCTGGCACCACCGCCCAGGCTCATATTTGCTACTGCCGGAGGCTGATGGTTGGCTGCGACCCAGTCTACGCCGTCAACCACACCACTCATGGTGCCGCCGCCGCTGCAGTCGAGTACGCGCACGGCGTACAGCGTTGAGGCTTTGGCAATGCCATACGTGCTACCGCCTACGGTACCGGCTACGTGCGTGCCGTGTCCGTTGCAGTCCTGGCCGTTCTGCCCGTCGTTGAAAGCATCGAAGGCCGCTACGGCGCGTCCGCCAAAGTCGTTATGGCTGGTGTTGATACCCGTGTCGAGGATGTACGCATTTACGCCGCTTCCGGTGGCGTTGTACGTGTAGTCGCCATCGCGACCTGAGCGCTGATCTACGCGATCGAGTCCCCATGGCGCGTTTGTCTGTGTATCAACAGCGTGTACCGTCTGATCTTGCTCTACAAAGGCCACATCGGGGTGGGCGGCGAGCGCTTCCGCTTCGGCTTCCGTGACATTGGTGGCCGAGAAACCGCTTAGCGCGTGGCCGTAGGTGCTTCGCACTTCGGCATTGCTCGACGACTTCGCGCTGAGCAGCGCCTCGGCACGGGCTACGCGATCGGCCTCGCTCTTCGCCGTGACGGCCCCCTCTTCGTACACGATGATGAACTGCCCGTCAATAGGAGTGCTTACCTGTTCAGTGGGCAGTTCGGTAGCAGATGGCGCATCCGCAGGGGGCGTGGTACTCATGCTTACGGGAGCCGACTCGCGTGCGTCCTCCTCAACCGAACTGGGCGAGGAGTTGTCACATCCGGTCCAAACGAGAGAAGCGGCAAGCACCGCTCCAAGTAGAAGATTACGATATAGGGGGTGGGTGTTCATGGGTGAAAGCTTGCTTACGCAAAAGAAAAAACGACCCATCCGCCATGAAAACAACATGCGCAAGACCCGATTGGTGGGGCGGCCTCACGCTTTCATCAACAGATGTTGATTCTACGTTAACAGTTATGTTACACTATGTAAACCATTCATTACAATTTACTTGAATCATCACAAATGGCATCATGCCTCTAATCTGTTGCGTCAAAAGTGGGGAACCTGCCCGCTGTGCGCACAGCTGTGTAAAGAATGCCGGCTGTGCGATGATGCGTCCTGTGTGAAAGCTATGCATCAACCGGGCCGATTTCGCGTCTGCCGGTAGCATTCGACCCGATGCGACTTGTATGTTGGGATGCGCTGCTTCGCCTCCCTTACGCCACTTGTTTGCTATGATCAACCGTTATACCCGCCCTGAAATGGGCCGCCTCTGGAATGCCGAACAGCAGTTTCAATCATGGCTCGATGTGGAGCTGGCTGCCTGCTGGGCGTGGAGCGAAATTGGTGCGATTCCGCCTGCGGATGTCGAGAAGCTTTACGAAAATGCATCGTTTGATGTCGAACGCATCCGCGAAATTGAGCAGGAGACCAAGCACGATGTCGTGGCTTTCACGCGGGCAGTCAGCGAGACGCTCGGCCCCGAAAAGAAGTGGGTGCACTATGGCCTGACCTCGACCGACGTGGTTGACACTGCGTACATGGTGCGCATGCGCAAGGCGAATCGCCTTATCCGTACCCAGCTCGACGCGCTCATTGAGCAGCTTGCCGAGCGCGCCCATGAGCACAAGCACACGCTTACCATGGGCCGCACCCACGGCGTGCATGCCGAGCCCACCACGTTTGGACTGAAGCTGGCTCGTTTCTACGACGAACTAAATCGCCAGCGCGAGCGCTTCGACCAGGCTGCCGAGGAGATGCGCGTGGGCAAGCTCTCGGGCGCGGTGGGCACTTTCGCGCACATTCCCCCCGAGGTGGAGCGCCTCACGTGCGAACGGCTCGGACTGCGCCCCGCCCCCATCTCTACGCAGATCCTTTCGCGCGATCGGCATGCGAACTACCTCAGTGTGCTCGCGGGCATCGGAGCCACGATCGAAAAAATCGCAGTCGAGATTCGCCACTTGCAGCGTAGCGAAGTGCGGGAGGTGGAAGAGTCGTTTGGATCCGGACAGAAAGGCTCCTCGGCGATGCCCCACAAACGGAATCCGGTAGGCTCGGAGAACCTGACGGGCTGCGCGCGTCTCTTGCGCGGCTATATGGTGAGCGAGTACGAAAACGTGGCGCTGTGGCACGAGCGCGACATCTCGCACTCCTCAGTTGAGCGCGTGGTGCTGCCCGATGCTACCACCATTGTGCATTACGCGCTGCGCCGCATGGCGGGCATTATCGAGCGCCTGACGGTGTATCCGGATACGATGCGCGACAACATGGAGCGGACCTACGGCCTCTATAACAGCCAGCGCCTCATGCTGAAACTGATCGACGCGGGCCTCTCGCGCGAGGACGCCTACGACCGCGTGCAGCCCCTGGCTATGCAGGCATGGGAGGAGCAGCGCGCCTTCCACGACATTGTACGCGAGGCCGATGCAATCACCGAGCACCTGTCGGTCGACGCCATCGACGAGGTCTTTGACCCCCGCTACCACGTGCGCAACGTGGACCTCATCTTTGAGCGCGTGGGGCTGGCGTAGTCTCCGGTGCAACGTAGGCCCTCCACATGATGTACGCCGTAGGCCGTTATACACGGAGGGCGTCGGTACGGGCGAACGGGGGACCGTTCGCCTCAGGGTATTCCCAAAATGGAAGCGGGTAAACAGCTCCGACGGATAAGGTGGTCTCGTCGCGAGGCACTGCAGGAGTGACCTGCGGCCCCTCTGCCTCGTGACGCACCCCATGCAGGAGCTCTGCGCATTATATTCGATCGCGGCAGCGCCTTAGAGCCTGCACTCACGGCGCTTCGCTGGGCGTGCTGTCGCCCGTGGGGCGTGGAGGCAGCGGCTGGTCGTCGAGCGACCAGCGGTAGGAGCCCTGGGTGCGGCGCTTTTCGTCTTCACTGAGGCCGCGATAGCCGTAGGGCGGCTTGCGCAGCTTGCGAATCAGCGCAATCAAGAACCACCCAAACGGCATGTACCACGCGGCAATGTCGAGGTCGCGCACGATCTTGTGTAGCCAGTTCTTGGCGGGGGGGCGCTTGCGATCGCGGTCGTGCGTAACGAACGACAGCGGCCAGCTCAGCGGCGCGGTGCGCAGCCGCTTGCCCTTGATGGCGTTCATCTCACGCTTGAGGCTCTCCCAATCGTAGGGTTTTTCTCCGTACTCCTCCACCGCCGCATTCAGGTCGTGCTGGGCCCGCTCCTGAATCCGCTCGGCCACGCGCAGCACCATATCGCGGCTGGGGGCAGATACATCGGTGCAGCCTTCTTCGCGCAGCATCTGGCGCACGTTTACGGGGCGCTGCACCACGAACGTCATCTGACACGGAAATGCCAGGTAGAAGATAAACGGAAAGAGCAGGGCCAGCGGCGCAATGGGCAGCGGCAGAAAGGGGATGCCCAACACCTTCCGAAAGAGCTTGTCCATCGACTCGAACGTGACGCTGGTGGGGTTGACCCACTCGGCATTCACCACGCTGACCGGATACACCGGCGCATCGTGCTTGGCTGCCAGCACAACGAAGCTGGAATGGAAGTGCTGAAGCTGGTAGCGCCGCGTGAATCCTTTGCCGATGCCGGGCACGCCCTCTGGGTAGTAGATGACCCGGTCGCCGCGCTCCAGCAGCTTATCATAGTTGGTAAACGTCATATCCACACCGCCGCCGCGCCGCCACCAGTTATCGAGGTCAAACGGGCGCATCCACCAGGTAGCGGCCAGCTGGGGCGTGTACACGCTGCGGAATTTGCCCGCGCGGGTGTATCCCGACGCCCGCCAGAGCGCAGCATCCAGCACGATGGCATCGTGGGGGAAGGCGTTGCCGCTGTGGTTGGGCGCCAGGATGAGCGGCCCGTCGTCGGGCAGCTTCTCATGGCCAATGAGCTCCGCCCGGAAATAGCGGTCCATGACGTCGCCCATAAAACCGTCAATGAGGCTGTATAGGTAGTCCCAGTCGATGGGATCGTGCCGCGTGCGGGTACGCTTCAGATTGGGTGCGGGCCCCGACGGCATCTGGGCCTCGTGTCGCCACGGGTCAAACGGCTCGAAGAGCTCCTCCAGATCTTTCGGATCCAGCGTCACATCGATCGTAAAGTCGGATTCAGCAGCCATACGGAGACCGACCAGAGGCCGGTAATGAATGAGAGAGCAAAGCCTGTACGCGCATCAGGTCTTGAACAACGCGAGCAGAAACCCAATCGCAAACAGCGGCAGCCAGAGCCAGACGGGTCCGCCCTGCACGACCCCCAGGGCCCCTCCAATGATGCAGGCTCCTGCCAAAATACTGCCTCGCAACCCCGGAAACGGGTCGCCGGTGGGCGTGCGGTCGTTGAGTCGTTCTTCGAGATAGGCCGAGCCTGAACTCATCAGCCGTGGCATCTGCACGAGGGTGTCGATGAACTCGGGTGCGTTGCTCAGCAGCTCAGTGCCCAGCGTGCGGGGGTCGAAGCGCTCACGGAAGATGCTGCGCACATGGCGCTGCGACACCGCCACCACATCCAGATCGGGTTTCATGGTACGGCCTACGCCCTCAAACGTAACCAGCGCCTTCACCATCAACGTCATTTCTACGGGGAAGAACACGCGGTAGCGTCCGCCCAGACTGAGCGATTCCAGAATAAGCTGGGCAATGCTGATGGTGCCCGTCTGTCCCTGCCGTGCAAAGTAGCGCGACAGATCCGACACCGCCCGCCGGAAGCCCTGCGGATCGCCCCCTTCGCCAATGCGCGCAATATCGAGCAGGTAGCGGGCTACGTTCTCCACATCGCCCCGCACGAGCGCGTAAAAGTAGTAGAGCAAGCGCCGCTTTACCTGCGGACTGAACCGCCCGACCATGCCCATGTCGATAAATCCAACTTTGATCGGCTCATCGGGGCCGCCCTCGATGATCTTGAGGTTGCCCGCGTGCAGGTCGGCATGGAAGAATCCGTCTTTGTACAGCATGCGGATGATCGCCGCCGAGCCCAGGTCAATCACGCGCTCGCGCTCATCCTCGGAGAGCTGCATCGAGGCGGCCGAACCCGGACGAATGCCGTCGATGAACTGCATGGTGAGGACATCGTCAGAGCTCAGCTCGCGGTAGATCGTGGGAAATACCACGTCGGGCATATCGCTGAAGTTGGCCGCGAATACCTCGGCGTTGGTGGCCTCGAACGAGTAATCGACCTCGCGCTTCGTGTACTCGCTGAACTCCTCGATAATCTGACGAGGCCGGTACTCCGGGATGATCCAGTTCAGAAAGATGCCAAAAAACTCCAGCAGCTTCAGATCCGAGTTGATGATTTCGCGGATCCCCGGCTTAATCACCTTAATGACGACATCATCCCCGTCTACGGTGGTCGCCCGATGCGCCTGCGCAATGGAGGCCGAACCGAGCGGCTTGCTACTCAGTGTCGCAAACAGCTCCTGAACAGGCGCCCCTAAGTCGCGCTCGATAATGTCTTTCACCTGCACGAATGGCACCGGAGGCAGGTGGTCCATCAGGCTTTCCAACTCGCGCGTAATGGCGGGCGGAAGCAGATCTTCGCGAATCGCCAGAATCTGACCCAGCTTTGTAAAGGTCGGACCCAGAATCTCCAGCCGCTTGCGCAGCTGCACCGGAAACGGAAGGTCGCGCAGTGAGCGGTCGACCAGCGGACGGAAGACCCATGCCACCATGCGTTTACCGAGCGAGCGCATGCCGCGTGTTTGCACGTTGGGCAGCGAGCGCACATAGGCAATGTGGCCGCCCATGAGCAGTCCCATCACATGCCGGTACACCACAAAGAAGCGTCGCACTGCTCCTCGATAGGGC
>CAZBTM010000017.1:17543-24594 GCA_964494425.1 uncultured Rhodothermales bacterium
AGATCTTCTTCAGGGATTATCAGGTCGTCATCTCGATCTAGCCAGTGGCGAGCGATGATCGGCCTCTGAGGTAGCAGCCCCCGACGTAGCCCCGCCATACGTAGGGCCCGAAACGGTACCCATTTCCTTCCCCTGCATCTGCCCATTCGTGGAGGTCGATGCCTGCGCCTCTCCCTGCGATGCCGCCGTAGCCTCTCCCGAAACAGAGGCAGTCCCCGAGGCCGACGCCGTCTGCGAAGAGGAGTTCATAGAACGATAGGTTGGTTAAATCGTGGCTGAGAACGCATCGCACGCTGTGCACGGAGAGGGCGCTCCGCATAGGTATGAAGTGGTGTGGATTCATGATGAACCGAAAACACGACCACGGGTTCACTATCGTGCCCCCTTTAAGCATGTGCTCCGCTCGCCGCACTGCAGTTGATATGCAGCGCAGCACAGGCGAGTAGCACACAGAGGCAACTTCGTATTTTACTCACTGCATACCGCTTCGTCTCATGCTTTTCCTGACTGGCTTTCCGGGATTTCTGGGTACCCGCCTTGTTGACACGCTGGCGCAGCAGAACCCATCACTCTCGTTCCATCTGCTCGTGCAGCCGAAGTTCGTTCCCGACGCCCATGCCGCTCTCAACCGGCTGGGGCTCACCGAGCGCGCCACCGTGCATGCGGGCGACATCACCAAACCCAATCTGGGGCTGGGCGATGCGTACGGTACTGTGGCCGAGTCAATGACCCACGCTGTGCATCTGGCCGCGGTCTACGACCTCACGATTCCGCGCGACATTGGCTGGCGCATTAACGTAACCGGCACGCAGCATGTGCTTGATCTTATGGCCCTGGCGCCGCAGTTGCAAACGTTTGGCTACGTGAGCACCGCCTACGTGTCCGGAAAACGCACCGGACGCGTCTACGAGACCGATTTAACGCACAACGCGGGCTTTAAGAATTTCTATGAGGAAACGAAATACCATGCCGAAATGCTGGTGAAGCAGCAGATGTCGCATATTCCTACCATGGTCTTTCGTCCGGGTATTGTGGTGGGTGATTCGGAGACCGGGGCCACCGACAAGTTCGACGGTCCCTACTTTATTCTGCAGGCGCTACAACGCCTCCCGCGCTACACGCTCATGACGCGCATCGGCGACGGTACCGCTCCGGTGCACTTAACCCCCGTCGATTATGTGGTGGATGCGATGGCGTATCTTCTGCAACAGCCTGAGCACAACGGCACCACGTTTCACCTTACCGACCCCAACCCGCTCTCCACGCAAGAGATTATAGAGACATTCGTGCAGCAGCTCAACATGCATGTCGCGTATGTGCCTGTGCCTCCTACTGTAGCACGCACACTCATGGGCACCAACGTGGGGCGCTATCTGGGCATTGCCCCCGAGATGATCGACTACTTCGACCACGAAGTACACTACGATACCACGCAGATTGAGAGGGCCCTTCAGGGCAGCGGCATCACGTGTCCCTCGCTACGTGACTACGCGCCCCGCATGGTCCACTACATGAACGAGCACCGTGCGCAGGCTCGCTCCGAAGCGATGTACTAAGGACCAACCGCACCATATGGACGAGCCTATCGCTACATGTTATAAAAAATAACGGATATAAAACGAAGCTTGCAGTTGGACCCGGCTTCAGGAGCGATAAAGTTATCCACAGGCTATCCACACCCGTTTATGACGCGTAACGCATAACAGACATTAAGCCCCTCGACACCAAAACCGGCCTCAGGCCGAGCTAAGCGGGTTTCAGGAAGTGATTTGAAGATACGGAGCGAATTGAACACAGTTATCCACAATCGCCCAAAAGTTATCCACAGGTTGTACACAGGCTGCACATGGGATTCAGAAAGTTATCCACAATGCCGAATCGCCGCTTATTTTGGATGTCCGTTATTTATAAGAGGTGGTTTTACAGGATATGAGGGCCGATTTTGCATTCTGCCAATCGTCATAGCTTTTGCAGATCATTGCGCTGTAGCAGCCTTATTTTGCTATCGTACGACGGCGTTGGTAGGCCAGATAGGCGCTGCCTGCTGCGCCGAGGCCCGCAAATCCAGCCAGTACCGCAAAGAGCACAGGCGGGGTTGACCAGTACAGGATACTGCCTGCAATGCCGGCTCCAAGGGCGCCCACGCCAAACACCCCCAGATAGGTGAACCCGTACGAGAGTCCGCGTGCTTCAGGGGGGGTGTACTCGGCAACCATAGCCTGGTACAGCGGCTGCACCATGAAAAGCGCCACGCCCAGCACCGCGCTCACAGCCAAGAGCGGAGCTGTCCCCATCTGCACCAGCGGCCAGAACGCCAGGCCCAGCCCCACCAGCAACACAAATCCGCTTGCAAGCGCCCACTCGGTGCGCCCCTGATCGGTGAGCCAGCCCCCCACATATTGCCCGGCCATGCCGACCATGAGCAGCGCCGCATAAACATAGCGGCTGGGATCCAGGTCTACCGCCGCATTAAGCACAAACACATCTTCGAGCAGATTCGGCAAGAACGTCAGAATGCCGCGGTAGTAGAGGCCCGACAGAATGACAATACCGAACACTACGGCAAATCCCGACGCAAACAGCACGCGCGTATGCGTCCACAGTTGAGTGGCCGAGGCCGGGGCCGCTGGGCTTTGTGCATTGGTTTCCGCCTGGGTATCGGCAGCGGTTTCGTTGAAAGAGGCTTGTGCAGCGTATACCGTAGCGGCTAACGCAGGCAACGCCAGACAGGCCGCCACCACGCGCCAGTCAACAACCAGCAGAAGCAGCGCCGTGCAGAAGGGCCCGAGTGCAATACCTGCATTTCCTGCCATACCGTGTAATGCCAACCCTTTACCACGCTGTACCACCCCGCGCGATATGAGTGTGAGTCCCGCCGGGTGATAGATGCTGGCCGCCAGTCCCCACAGCACCAGCGCGGCCCCAATCGCCCAAAGCCCCGGTGCCAGGCTGAGCATCAAGAACGACGCGCTCATACCTGCAAGACAGCCCACGATGAGGCGGCGCGAGCCCCAGCGATCCGCCAAAATACCGGCAGGCAGCGCTCCCACACCGTACAGCCCATACCCTACGGAAACGAGCGCCCCAAGCAATGCCGTTGAGGCGCCAAACTCAGTGAGCCACAATGTCATCAAAATGGGAATGGACAGCTCGTAGGTATGCACCATCCCATGCCCCAATGACGTAAGGGCGATGATGGCGCGGTCATTGCTGCTCATATGACTGACTGATCTGTGAAAGCCTGCTCAGATTTTTTCTGTTAACGCGTATTGGCGGCGGGCATGAACGCTTCACACATTGGGGTGTTACGATAGCGGCACCTGTGGTACCCACTGCATGGTGCCGGGAACGACGCACCGCGGTGCCCGAATAACAAGAGCATTTGTTTCACAACCGAACGTATTACCATGGCCGAATCTACCCTCGAACTTTCCGACAGTACTTTTGAGGACGATGTCCTCAACGCCGACCAGCCCGTGCTGGTTGATTTTTGGGCGCCCTGGTGCGGCCCGTGCCGCCAAATTGCTCCGACCGTAAACGCGGTTGCTGAGGAATACGAGGGTCGTGCCAAGGTAGGCAAGCTGAACGTCGACAACAACCCGAAGACGGCCCAGGAGTACGGCGTACGCTCTATTCCCACGCTGCTCGTCTTTCACAACGGCGAGGTCGTTGACCAAGTGCTGGGTGCGGTGCCGAAGTCGGAGCTTACCAAACGGCTCGACAAGCAGCTCGCGCAGGCGGCGTAACTCCCGCGCGCAGCTCACGTACAGCTACGCAACACGAGGCCTGCCTTCTACCGAGGGCGGGCCTCGTTTTTGGATTCGTCTGGGGGATGCGAACACGCGCTCTTTGTGCATCTACCCGCTCGCATCCGAACGACTCTCATACTTTCTGCCAGAAATCGGCTCTAATCTGCTTGCGTCGCCTTCTTTCCCACGCTGCGCCATCGCCCCTCTTTGTGCCCTTTGCAGCGGCGATCATGGTGCTGTCGGGCCTGCTGATGCTGCCTGCCCACCTCACACCGATTCCGATCTCGCCGTTTGCTCCATGGGCCCCTGAGGCCCTCGTGCTGGCCACACTGCTTGCAGCCACCGTCTACCTGCCTGCCAAGCGATGGGTCCTTGGTTTGGGCGTGGCGGTGGGCCTCACGTACTGGACCTATGCCTGGTACGATGCGATGGTGTACACCGCGTTTCAGCGGCATGGCGTGCTTTACGAAGACATTCGGTTTGTGGTGGATGCGCTGTATCTCATTCCCGAACTGGCCAGTCCTGAGCGCGCCGTGCTGGGCGGAGTCGTACTTGCTACAGCAGCAGGTATGATTGCCATGATGCCGCGTCTGGTGCGTGCGTTTCAGGAGGCCGGGCACCTGCGATCCACCTGGGCGCTGCTGCTGGCCCTGCATCTGATGGCCTGGCCCTACGTGCTCTGGCATGCGCCTGCCGAAGAGTGGGGCGTGGAGCACCGCACCTATCGCGAAATCCGCGACGATGAGCGCCTGCGCACCCTCACCGCGCAGATCCATGCCAACCTCGACGCCTCGCGTGCGCTCCACAATCTGGTAAACACGCTCGACCAGGGCCGCACCGACTCGACGTATCACACCTATGCCGACCTGGACCTGCAGGAGCGTCCTTCCATCTACTGGTTCTTGGTTGAGTCGTACGGACAGGTGCTCTCTACGCATCCTGAGCTTAAGGCGCCGTACGCCGCACTCATCGACAGCGTAGAGACCGCGCTCCGCAGTGATGGCTGGCACATGGCCACGGCCGTGGGCCCCGCGCCTATTCGCGGCGGACGTTCCTGGCTCTCGCATGCTACCTTGCTGAGCGGTGTGCGCATCCACCGGCAGTTGCTGAACGACCGCCTCGTGCGTCACCGAACCTACCCCTCGATGGTCCGCACGCTGCAGGCGCAAGGCTACCACACGGTCGGACTCAAACCGCCCAACCGGGCGCGTCCGGGCCTTCCGCTCTCCGATCCGTACGACTTCGACCGGATGTTCTACCTGAACGACTTGAACTATGAGGGCCCGCGCTACGGCTGGGGCATTGTGCCCGATCAGTACAGCCTCTACTACGCCCACGAGCAGGCCCTAAAGGGCAATGACCCGTTCTTCCTCTTCTTCTCGATGGTCGACTCGCATGCGCTCTGGAAGCATGGCCTCATTCCGTACGTCGACGACTGGCGCGTCTTCAACGAAGGACCCGGCATAAGTGCAGGCGGCGACCGCCGCTGGATCCGGCAGCACCAGCGCGAGGACCGCCCCGAACTTGTGCCCGACAGCCTCTCGAATCGGTTCATCTTTCAGCAGGCCCCGCACCTGCGCTACTTCCGCACCATCGCCCACAACTGGCGGCTGCTGCGCGACTACATTCGGGCGGATGCGCCGGAGGATGCCTTGGTCTGGGTGATGGGCGACCACCAGCCGCCGGTGCTCTCGAGCGAGAGCCCGGATGTGCCCATGCATGTCTTTGCGCGCGACCCGGAACGGCTGCAGCCGTTTCTGGAGCAGGGCTTCACGCGCGGCCTCACCCCGAACCCTGATGCCCAGACCGCGTGGCCGCTGGAGGGGCTCTACTCGCTCACCATGCGCGCGCTCGCCCAGTACAACGACCTGCCGCCCGAGGCCGCCCCGCTCCGCCCCAACGGCGTGCCGTACCGCATGCTCGCGCCGTAAGTGGACGTCGAACTACCTGCGTCCCTGACCACGCACGGACGCAGACTTTTGATGGGTGTACGTGCATCCCGGATGCTTGTGGAGGTAGCGCCTCCTGGATGGGCATCACGAAGCAGTGTAAGGTTGTGAGACGAACCGCTGTACGCTGCGACGCTCGCCCACAGAGATTTCCCATAGCCGGGGCCCGCTTGCGTCCCCGGCAGCGGTATAAGCAAAGGCATAAGAGGAATGGATGCGACGCTGCGGGTCGGACGCAGGAGCGTCCTCTACCATTGCACCGACGGGGGACCGTCGGTGCCAGGTCTTGTGGTTCATCTTACAGTATCACAGAGCCTCGCGACGAGCGGAGAAGCGAACGGTGAAGGGCCGTTGCTGCGTGTGCGAAAGAGGGCACCGTTCGCTTCAGGAAAGATTTTTATCAGAAGAGCTATCACTTACACGTCTATCCATTATCAAGCCCTGTTGTTACCACCGATCCGGGGTCCAGAAACACCTGCACAACAAACCGCCCTGCGTCCGACGGTCCCCCGTCGGACGTATACAAGGACGCTCCTGCGTCCATAGCAATTGCGAACGGCGCCCCCTGCCTGAGACACGAGCAGGCTCAGTCTACCAGTGCATCCTCATCGCATGACACCGTGCGAGGCAGATGGTTCAGGGGCTCTCGCCTCATTGAATGGCATGTATCAAACAGCTACCTGCTGCACAAACTGGCGGATGCGCCATGCCGTCTCGGCCCAGCAGGGGGTGCCCCGGCTTACGCGCACCGCTTGCCATGCGAGTTGCGTGTGGAGGCGCGGGGTGGTGAGCACCTCCTGCAGGCGCGCACGCAGCGCTTCAAAGTTGTTGGGGGCCACCAGGCACGCATCAGCCAGTGCGCCGAGCGTTTCGGGGAGGCCGCCCACCCGAAAGCCCAGCACTGGCACGCCCGCCGCCAGCGCCTCGCGCGCAACCATACCGCTCGTCTCGAAGCGCGAGGGGCACAGCACCACATCGGCGCGGGCGTAGGCGGTGCGCACCTCCTGCGCCGACGCGGCCCCCTGCACGTGCACCCGATCGGACATGTCTGAGGCAGCAACGGCCTCGCGGAAGGCAGCGGCGTGCTCGGGGTCGAGCGTCTCGTCGCCAATGACGTGCCACTGCCACGGCTCCTCGCGCAGATCTTCGAGCATGTGCAGGCACGGAATGAGCTGTTTGTTGGGGAGGCGATTGGCTATGGACACAAGATGGGCGGGCGAATCGAGGGCCGTCCCCGCCGCGTCGCGGCCTGTGCGAAAGGCGCGGTCCAGTCCGGGCGGCGCTACGACGATGTGGCGAGGCGCAATGCCGTGGGCGCTGAGTTGCTCTTTCACAAAATGGCTGGGCGCTACG
>CAZBTM010000018.1:0-22506 GCA_964494425.1 uncultured Rhodothermales bacterium
CGCAACGTGACGTACGCGGTGCCGCCGCAGAAGGGCCACGTGTGCGTGTATGTAGATGGGGCCTGGCACGACCTGGCCCTGCCCCCTGCGCAAGGACCGCGCACCGTTGACACGCTCGACGCAGCGCGTCTCACTGACGGTGTGTTGCGCCCGCTCTTTGGCGTGACGGAGCCCCGCAAGGACGAACGAATCGCATACATTGGCGGGATCCGGGGGCCCGAGGCGGTGCAGGCCCGTGTCGATACGGGTGCGGCGGATCTGGGCATCTCCATGCATCCAACCGCCATTGAAGAGCTGGTGGCGGTGTCGGATGATGGCGACCTGATGCCGCCGAAGTCCACATGGTTTGAGCCGAAGCTCATTAGCGGAATGCTCGTACATACGTTCTGAGGTTCCCTTGCGAAGAGGGCTTCCAAGTCGCAGAGATGCAAGGCGTCCGGTATACCGGGGGCTTTTGCGCATGGGTTAATGCGGACGGAAACGTACCGTGCATGCGTCATTGGCACAGTGCCCACGCATGCTGCAATGTTTTCCGTTAGGCTCTTCTTGCTTTCTTCGTAAGCTAACTCTGACAATCCATGTTTACTCATAGCACCACACCACGTCTCGTATATTGGATCCTGGGTTCGTTCCTACTTACCACCGTGCTGGCCGGATGCGACCTGTTCGGTTCAGACGACGAAGAACCCGTTGCCGATGAAGTCATCGTCATTGGCACCCAAGTTGACAGCGACTTTCTAACGACTGGGGAGTTTGGGCTGTCTGCCACGCCATTGGATGCGGGCGGGAGCGCAATCTTGGATGAAAACATCACCGCTGAAGTTGACCTGCGTCCGGCAGAGGGCGAGGGCAATGCCGCGTCTGAACTGGAACAGAGCATCAACCTGGCAGCAAGCGTGATCGTAGATCGCGTGCGGCGTCCATCGGGGAATGATCTGGCGGTACCTGTGAACCTGGACGGCAGCGGCAGCATGTCGGGGAACGACCCCGATCGGGATCGTGTCGATGCCACGGAAGCCTTCTTTGATGAGCTGGAAGCAAGCGGCGTCTCGTTTGAGTCTGCTGTCTTTGAGTTTCCCGGCTTCAACACCGATCCGGACTTCGACTTTACCTCGCTCTATCAGGGCTTTACCAGCGACACCGATCTGCTGCGCGAAGCCGCCGACCAGGCTCGCTCTTCGGGGGGAACGCCGATGTGGGAGTCGCTTGATGAGTTGATTACGTACTCGGAAGCTGAGCGTCCGAACAGCAACTACGAAAAAGCCATCGTCTTGCTGGGCGATGGCATTCCGAATGGCGGCATCGTCACGCGTAATGAGGTCTGCCAGGCCGCCAACGATGCTGAGTCGCCGATCTACAGCATTGGCTTTGGTCCGGCGTCGGACGTATCGGACGTAGCGCAGGGCGCTGCGGTGGAGCAGATGCGCCGTATCTCTGAATGCACGCAAGGCACCTACATTGGCGTGCCTGATGAGGACCTGGAGGCGGCTTTTGCCGGGGCGTTCGCCGGGATGGCGCAGGGCACGTCGCAAGGATCGCTGGCCTTTAACGTACAGGTGGAATCGGGGCTGGAGCAGGTGCGTGAGCAAGGCATAGAGCGCCTGGAGGGAACGCTTCGCGTGACCTCGGGCGGGGAGACCGTGGAAGGCGATTTCCTTTTCGGTGTGCCAGAGGCCAACACCGCAGGCGCCTTCATTCTGCGATAGATGGTCCCCCCTCGCGCATGGGGCCGTGCCTCATGTGTTGGGATCTCTTCTACCAAAAAAAGCGGGCTGCGCATCCCCAAGAGGGATACGCAGCCCGTTTCGCGTTTTGATAGCACACAGGCACTATGGAGCCGATGGGGCCCTGTGCCCGGCATTGTGGTGGCATTAGTTCCCGTTCAGGAGCCACAGGTCAATCTCGCGCTTGTCGATGTTCGCGCTCACAATGCGTACGTTCACCGTATCGCCGGGGCGGTAGGTGGTGCCCTTGTTCTTGCCGCGCATGGTGTACGTCTCTTCGTCGTAGACGTAGTAGTCGTCGTCCATGTCGCGTACGTGCGCCAGGCCCTCTACGAGCAGGTCGTTCAGCTCAACGAACACGCCGAACTTCGTGACGCCGCTCACAACGCCCTTAAACTCGTCGCCGATGTGGGCTTGGGCGTACTCGACCTGCTTCAGCTTCACCGACTCGCGCTCGGCGCTCTCGGCATCGCGTTCTTTTTCGGAGCAGTATTCGCAGCGCTCCTCCAAGAACTCCTGGTCGGCGGCGGAACCACCACGCAGGTAGCGCTTCAGGAGGCGATGTACCATCAGGTCGGGATAGCGCCGGATGGGACTGGTAAAGTGCGTGTAGTACGGGAAGTTCAGCCCGTAGTGGCCAATGTTCTTGGTGGTATACACCGCTTTCGACATCGCCCGTAGCGCTGCACGAGTAATGACAATCTCCTCGGGCTGGTCTTTGATCGCGTCGATGAGCGCGCCCAGGTCGGCTGGCGTAGCGTTGCCGTCAGTGAGGGGCAGCTCGTGGCCGAAGACCTCCACGTAGTTGGAGAGCTTCTGGATGCGCTCGGCATCGGGCGTATCGTGCACGCGGTAGATGAACGGCTTCGGATTGTCGGTGTCGGCCACGTGGCGTGCGGCGGTGCGGTTCGCCAGCAGCATGAACTCCTCGACCAGGCGGTTGGCGGGCATGCGGTCTTTCACCACAATATCGACCGGATGGCCATCGTCGTCGAGCACAACCTTCACCTCATCAGTGCCAAAGTCGATGCCGCCGCCCTCCATGCGGTTCTTGGTCAGCATGCTGGAGATGGAATGGGCGCGTTTTACTGGCAAGGCCGCCTCATCATTCGGGTTATCGCCATTGATGAATGCCTGCGCCTCGTCGTACGTAAGGCGGCGCTTCGAGTGAATGACCGTCTCCTCGAACGAGTAGTCGACCAACTCGCCCTGCTTATTGAGCTCCATAATGCAGGAGAACGCGAGCGTGTCCTCATTCGGACGCAGCGAGCACAGCTCATTCGACAGCTTCTCAGGCAGCATCGGCACGGTGCGGTCCACCAGGTAGACGCTCGTGGCGCGCTCCATGGCTTCCTCCTCGATAGCCGTATCAGGCTTTACGTAGTGGCTCACGTCCGCGATGTGCACGCCGACCTCCCACGTGCCGTTGCGTGTCTTGCGGATATGCAAGGCATCGTCGAAGTCCTTGGCATCGTCGGGGTCAATGGTAAAGATGAACGCATCGCGCAGGTCGCGACGGCGCTTAATCTCGGATTGCGGGATGGAAGTGCGAATGGCATCGGCCTCGCGCTGCACCGGCTCGGGAAAGTCGGTGCGCACGTCCATGCTCATTGCCAGCGAGAGCACTTGTACGTTGGGGTCGTCGGCATCGCCGAGCACCTGCAGAATACGGCCCTCGGGGGAGGCGCGGCGATCGGTAAACTGGTCGATCGAGACGACCACCTTATTGCCGTTCTTGGCACCGTTGTAGGCGTCTTTCGCGACGATGACGTCTTGCAGGATGCGGTTGTCGTCGGGCTGCACAATGGCGTGCGAACCCTGTGGACGAAACGTGCCCACGACGCGGGTGCGGCGGCGCTCTTCGACCTCAAGCACTTCGCATTCGCGCTTTTTGTCGGGACTTTGCTGGGCCCCTACAGCCACACGCACCAGGTCACCATGCAGGGCGGTGCCCATGTGGGGCTCGCGAATGAAGTACTCCTCATCGGTCTCCACGTCGGTCACAAAGCCAAAGCCCCGCGGATGGGCGCTGAGCACACCTATCGTGCCGCGTTCGATGGCCTTGTGGGTAAACTTCTCGCCGTCGCGTTCGATGAGTTCAGCCTCAACGAGGCGTTCGAGAGTGCGTCCGAACTGGAGAAAGCGCTGGTTATCGTCGAGCTCCAGCTCTTGAGCAATTTCGTGGTCACGAAATGATCGGTCGGGGTGGTCCTTCAGAAACGACAGGATCGCCTGTCGCATCGGGGAAGGAGAAACAGAAGTAGACAACAGAGTTAACGTTCTAAGGAAAAAGAAAACAACAGACGGAACAGAGGCGCCACTACGGCATGTCGGCGTCCTCATCGTCGGGCGGGGCGGTGCCTGGTTCCGTACTCTCGGCCGGACGCCGCCCGGTTACGCGATGCCAGAGCGAGCTCCAGGTGCTAAACTGGGTCTGATAGAACAGCCCCACGCCGGTCGTACTGGTCAGCGTTTGGCCCTGTGTAAGGGCATCGCCAGCGCGGCGGTAAAATACCTCCATTGACACCTGATTGCTCAGACGCACTTCCACAGCAAACTCGCCTTGCGGACCGGCTTGCTGGGCGCGGAACTCGTCATTTCCTGTATACACTCCTTCGCCGCGAATGATTAGCCGTTCATCTAAAAGGCGTAAGGCCACCCCATAGATAATATCGAGGTCATCGGTCGTTTCGCCCTGTACGCCTACGTTAAAGTCGACATTGGGCAGGGCCGCGCTCAGGTAGCGGTTTAGCTGACTGGATACGAGCTGCGACACGCTGTTGAAAGCCAGCTGGCTGCCGGTATTTGCCAGGCGCCCCGATTCACCCGGTCCCGTGCTGCCTCCCCCGAGCGTTTCGGTGGTGAGCAAGAAGGTATTCGTGAGCAAGACGCTGGTGGCAAACTCGGTCATCTGGGCCTCCTGGTTAAGCAGGGCATCGAACGTCTGCGAGCCCACGCGCTGATCCCGCTGGTCGCGATCGATCGAGAGGGAAAGCGCCACCTCGGGCGTCTCCACCCGCCCGGTGATGGCCAGGTCAATCACGACCGGGATGCGTGTGCTGCGCTCCGAGAAGCCGGGCAGCCCCGCCGGCGAGGCCCGCGTTCGGAACGCCGCATCGATGTCGAGCTCCGCGTTGATGGGATCGCCATCCCAGGAGAGCGTGCCCTCGTTGATCGCAAACCGCCGCACGAAGACCTCGCCTGCGGTAAACAGGTACGTGCCGCCGATCACATCCAGCGAACCGAAGATGAGAAACTCGCCGTCATTGCGTTGCAGCTGCACGCGCCCGGTGGCTTCGGTGGTAATAACATCTCCTACAAGCGCATCAAACACAATATGAAGGCGCCCGCCCCGCGTGGCCTCGATGTTGAGATCAATCTCCATGCCATCCAGGAACGAGGTTTCTCCAGCCGGACGATCCGCGAAGATATTGGCGCGACGCGTAAGCTCCTCCCAGTCCAGCATTTGGCTTGTTGAATCGGCATAGATCAGAAATCCACTGGAGGGGCCGCCCGCGTCTTCCACGACGGGGATAAAGATTTCGGTATCTTCTGAGGTGCGGGCGTCTTCGGAGACGAGCGTTGTGCTTGACAGTGGCCCCTCCAGCCGGACTGGCCCCGACGCCCGGATAAAGCCGTAGAACGGCAGGTCGTTGGCGCGTGGCACGTCCATAATCGTGAGGTTGTCGACCTGGCTTTCCAGGTCAAACGAGAAGAACTGGTAGTCGTTGAAAAGAACGCTTCCGCCAATTTCTGCAGCCCCGTCATCGGTATCGGTAAGCCGGGCGTTCTGCAGGTGGATGCCTTCGCGGTCGACCTGTACGGGGCCGTTCAGCGTGTACGAAAGGCCAAAGCGTGGGATAGAGAAGGCGCCATCCACCGTCAGGTCGGCGTCAAACACGGGGCGGCTCCACAGGCCGGTGATGGTGGCCTGGCCCTGTGTAGCGCCCTCGATATCGCTGAGGACATCGGCAAAAATGAAGTCGAAGAAGAAGAGGTCGGCGCGTCCAATGTCGAGCGCCAGGTCGATCCACTGGCCGTCGTCCCAGTCGGGGGCCTCCTCAGCGATGCGCACGCGGCCCTCCATATCCAGGCGGTTGTCTTCTACGTGTTGCAGGCCGCCGGGCACAAGCGCCTCCGTTGCCTCTTTCGGGGCGTCAACATTGGGCGTTGGGGTAAGCGACAGCCCAAGCTCCATGTCGGGGGCTCCGGCTACGTAGCGGGTGGTGGCCGAGAGGTTGCCCAGCAGGCGCCGGTCGAACGAGAGCTCATTCACAGTGACGTCTCCTGTGCCTATGGGGCGCGTCCAGGTGCCGCGCACTTCGAAGCTGCCGTTGACCTCGCCGCCCAGCGGCTGCGACCAGCCCGCCAGCTGCGATAGCGGAAACAGCTGCACGTTACGTAGCTGCACGTTGATGGCGTCGTTAGGATTGGGCGAGAAGCCCCCGTCAATAACAATCGACTGCTCTACCTCGTCCCGGTCGGGCAACGATGCGGTGCTGGTGAGCCGGAGCGGAGTTGCTGTAACGCGCGTGGCGTACAGCTGCCAGGTGCTGGGTTGGAGCGTACGCCACTTGTAGGGGCCGGCTGTTGCTCCGATATGCTTAATAATGAGTTCGTTGCGCAGATCAAAGGCGCGCAGGTCGGCTTCCAGTTCGATAGGGCCGGTTTCGTTGCGGCGCGCGGTCGTAAAGGAAAGGGTACCGCGTCGGCGGGCATAGGAAAGCTGAAGCGCAGGCTCGAAGAGCGAGAGGCCCGGTGCTTCGAGCTGCTGGGTACGGGCTTGCACAGAGAGACGCAAACGCTCGGGCAGTGTGCGGGCTGCATCGGCACCCACGCTGCTCTCTATGTCGAGAGCGCGGGCATCTGCCGCCCGCCATTGCACATGAGCGGCGGTAAGCCGCACCGTGGCATTCATGGAGTCGGGCGCTGCATACACATCGGCATGCACGACCAAGCTGTCGGCGGTGCGCGGCGCATTGGGCACCCAGGCGCGAAGCACATCGGGGCGATGGAGTTCGATCGTACTCGCGACGGTGAACGGGCCGTCGGCGCGTGGGGGCGGCTCCCAGGTGGGGCGTTCGCGCTGCTCGGAGAGCAGAGAGGCAGGAAGCGCCTCGGCACTGCGCAACACGGATGGAAACGTGCCTGCTGGGGCCCCATCGGCGGCATGTTCATACGCGATCGTGCGCGCAATAGACTGCGCCCAGACGGGCAGCAGCTGCATGCGGGGAGCGGTCCACCCGCGGCCCTCCACGGTTCCAGAAAGCACATCGCCCGCTATGAGGAGCCGTGTTGCCTGCTGCTGGGCGTCCGACCTGAGGGATGCCAGCTCGGCGGAAAGCGTGTGCGGGGGAATGGCACGCGGCGCGGCCTCCTCTTCGGACTCGTGTCGCGGCGTAACCGACGACGAATCTACCGCCAGCTGCATTGTGCCAGCCCGAATAGACGCCCGGCTCAGCTGCGCCTGGGCCTCTGCTGTTCCGTGTAGTCGGGTGCGCTGCCAGGGGCCGCCCCACGCGCTAACATCGAAGGCCTGAGCACGCAGCGCAACGTCGAGCGTGGGAGCTTCAGAAAAAATGCGGTCCAGACTCCAGGTCGCCTGAAGCTCCTGATTTGCCGCTTGCGTGAGCGTGGCCGTCCCCGACACTGCACCATCCGACAGCGTGATGCGGCTCTGCATTGCATCAAGGGGGCCCCCGGCCAGAACCGAGGGGGCAAGCTGTAGCGTTGCCTCAGCGGTGGCCGTTTGGGGAGCGGTGCCGCTACCCTCCACCGCAGCGCGGCCTGTAATCTGGGTGCGCGCTCGGCTTGATGCGGGAAACAGCGCATCGACCGCCAGCTGGTCGGTGCTCAGCGTACCGGCATAGACAAGGGGCGCGCCGCGTGCCCATTCCAGATCGGTTGCCGCCTGAGCGCGCCCCACCGCCGACGTGGCCGTAGCCTCAACGATTCCTTTGGCAGAGGCCGGGCGCCAGTCCCACAGCCGCTCGGGTTGGGCAGCAGCTCGCACCTGGCCGCGCCCGTACACCTCCCCGGAGAGCGGAAGGGCTCCCTCCAGCGCAACAGGCAGCGCGTTCGGCGTCCAAGACGCGGCGATGCTGCGTGTCAGGTTCTGGAGGCGCACGGCTCCCTCCACATCAATGTCGTTGGGGAAGCCCACGGCCGTGCCTTCGACCGAGAGGGTCGACGCGTTCTGTTGGAGGCGAAGGGTTTCGACCACGAGCTCATTAAGCGGGCCCCGCACCCGGGCCTCGACCGTAGCCGAGCGGCGGTTGGGCAGCCGCGGAAACAAGCGGCTCCACTCCGCCAGGTCGAGCGGGTCGGCCTGCAGCGACAGCGTAAACGGGGCGTCCGCGCTCTGTGTGCCCGACCACGTGCCCTCGACCTCTACCGAGGACGTCGGGGTTGTGATCGACACGGGCTGCAAGTGCCAGCCATCGTCGGTGCGTTCGAGGCGTCCGGTGAGGGCGTCGACCATTACGTTTGAGGCCGGATGCTGGAGGCGACGAAGCTCCACATCGGCATACTTCCCGGCCGGGCTCCACTGCACTTGCACATCGGCTTCGGGCAGTTCCAGTGTTGTGTTCAGCAGGTCTGTGACCCATCCATTGGCAATCGCAGGCGGCGGCGGGCCGCTGTGGCGGGTGGTGAGGCGGGCGTCGTGCAGGCGGAAGTGTGGAATGGAGAGGTTAAGCGGCGGGCGCCCGGTGCTGGTGCGGTTGGTCCGCGCAAAGGCCTGCGCCAGGGGCACTCCGGTGCTGGTCTGCTCCGCGATCACGTGCACGGTGTGCACATCTACGGAGCGGAGCGTAAGCGTTTGGTTCAGCAGCGCTTGCCAGGTGGGGCGAAGCACCAACGAATCCGCCTGAACGACCACCTGTCCGTTCGGGCCGCGCACCTGCACATCCCGTGCAAACAGGGTGTTGACGAGGTTGCCGTCGAGCGTGCCGATGCGCAGCGTGCCTTCGAACTGGGCGTTGAACTGCTGCTCAAGTTGGATGCGCAAGCCATTGCGGCCCACTTCGGTCCGCGTCAGGCCAAAGAAGAGCACCAGGCCCAGCACAAGGATGGTGAGCAGGCCAGTGGCGGTGCGGCCAAACCAGGAAGACGACGAGCGGCTCACAAGCTAAATAGGCGCCAGGGCAAGCAGTGCATGTGCCATGTACACGACGAACGTGGCGTTTGGATTCAGGAGGAGGGCGTTACGCGGTCGATTGTTGCACAAAATCCCAGGCCCGCTGCACCGACGCCCGCGTGCAGTCGTCGGCCACAAACGGGTCGCCCACTGCATGCAGCAGCACAAACCGGATGGTGCCGTCCTTGGTCTTTTTATCGTGACGCATGGCCTCCCACAGCGCATCGAACGCAAGATCGGACACGTCGGGGGTGGGAAGCTGGGCCAGGAGGGCATCGAGGCGGTCGTGGTCGAGTGCAGCGGGGGCACGGCGGTGCGATAGGTACAGCGCAGCTCGCATGCCCAGCGCTACGGCTTCACCATGAGCAACGGTGCCGTAGCCCGCTACGTGCTCAATGGCGTGAGCAAAGGTGTGTCCGAAGTTGAGCCATGCGCGCTTGCCGGCTTCGCGTTCGTCATCGGCCACCACCTGCGCCTTAATCTGCATGGCTGTGCGCACGGCAGGCACCGTAGCCTCCAGGTCGTGGTGGCCCAGTATATCGATGAGATGTCGCTCGGTGTAGTCAATGAGTTCGGGGTCGGCAATGAACCCATGTTTTATGGCCTCGGCCATGCCGTTAACCCACTCGCGGGCGGGAAGCGTGAGCAGCGTCTTGGGGTCGACCAGCACCGCGTGCGGCTGGTAGAAGCTGCCGATCAGATTTTTGCCGACGGTGTGGTTGATGCCGGTTTTGCCCCCAATGGAGCTGTCGACCTGCGCCAGGAGCGAGGTGGGCAGGTGCACCAGCGGCACACCGCGTAGCAGCGTAGCCGCTGCGAACCCACCCAGATCGCCCACCACGCCGCCGCCCAGCGTACATACGGGGGTAGAGCGTTCCAGGCCCAGCGGCAGCAGCGTGTCGTAGAGCGTTGACAGCCGGTCGAGCGATTTGCTCGATTCGCCGGGAGGCACCACCACCACATGGGGGGGCCACCCTGCCGCCTCAAACGCATGCACAAGCGGCGTGCGGTAGTGCGCCGCCACGTTCTCGTCCGTAATCACCACCACGCGCGGGCCGTGCAGTCCCAGGTCATTGAGATGCGCAGGCACGTCGGCCAGGTGCACAAACCGAATCGGATACGTGCGGATGTCAGTATCCACAGAGAGCGCGTCGGGGCGGAGGCCAGAAGCGGGCATATCGGGCAACAGATAGGAGCAAAGCAGAAAGCGGGCGATCTTAGCCCAGTGCTACATCGAGCACCATCATAACGGTGAAGCCAACGAGGGCCCCCATGGTGGCGGGGTCGGTGTGGCCGTGGCGGTGAGATTCAGGGATGAGCTCTTCAATGACAACATACAGCATAGCTCCGGCGGCAAATGCCAGGGCATACGGCAGTAGCGGACGGATCAGCAGGGTCGTGGCGGCCCCAACCACAGTCGCAAAGGGATACACCAGCCCCGAGAGCTGTCCGTAGCCGAAGCTGCGGAGGCGCGAGTAGCCTTCGCCGCGAATGGGAAGGCTCACGGCCATGCCCTCCGGCAGATTTTGGAGGCAGATGCCAATGGTAAGCGCCACGGCCCCGGCTACGGTGGCACCAACAGCGATGCCGCTGTCGGTGGCTGCGGCGCCAAACGCGACCCCAATAGCCAACCCCTCAGGGATGTTATGCAGCGTAATAGCGACGACCAACAGCGTAGCGCGCTTCCACGATGTGCGGGGCCCCTCGGCCTCGCTGAGCGGCGCGCCGCTGTGCAGGTGCGGAATGAGGGCATCGGCCAGCCGCAGCACGCCGCCGCCGAGGAGCACTCCCACGGCTGCAGGAAGCCACACAATCATGTCCTGCGCCTCGGCCATTCGGATGGACGGCTCAATGAGGGACCAGATGCTGGCGGCAATCATCACCCCAGCAGCAAAGCCAAGCATCGTGTCCAGAAAGCGCCGACTGACGGTCTGTGCGGAGAAAACAAACGCCGCGCCTACGGCCGTAGCCATCCAGGCAAGTAGGCCCGCCACCAGAGCTTGCGCGACCGGCGAAAGGGATGCGAGGAAGCCGAGAAGCGCCGATGCACCCATACAGAAAAGCTGTTGGCTGGGCAAAACGCAAAAACGCCTCAAGCTGCAGAGCGCAACTTGAGGCGGTGAAGGCGGTCCGGACGGGACTCGAACCCGCGACCTCTGCCGTGACAGGGCAGCATTCTAACCAACTGAACTACCGGACCGTCGATTCGCGTACCAGGAAAAGGGATGCGCCGCTGTTTGTTCCTATAGGCGAATCTAAGTTTCGGCGAACGAACTCTGGCTCCTTTTCTATTCGTGGATGTGTGCGGGAACGCCCCGTACCTCGTGGCATCTTATGCAACGTGTCGTGTGGCTTCGCTTTTGATGTAGCCTCGCCTTGCCTGCTCATCATCCTGTACTGGTTCTATGGAGACCTCAGCAAACCCCTCGGCTGCGCCCGCGGCCCGCATTCGTCCGCTCAGCTTTAACCACGGCGTGTTGCTGTTCGACGGCGTATGCAACCTATGCAACGGGTTCATCAACTTCGTGATTGACCACGACCCGGAGGGCTATTTCCGGTTTGGCACGCTGCAGCGCGAGCCCGCGCAGTCGTTTCTGCGATCGGCTGGATACGACCCGGAGGCGCTCGATAGCGTGGTCTTGGTCAACAACGGACGCATCTACCGCGAGTCGGGGGCGGCGCTGCGTGTGATGCAGCGGCTTGGGTTTCCATGGATGCTCATGGCCGTATTTCAGGCCGTGCCGCGCCCGCTCCGCGATGCGGTGTACCGCTGGATTGCAGCCAACCGCTACGATTGGTTTGGCACACGGTCGCAATGCCGCCTGCCTACCCCGGACCTCCAAGTCCGCTTTATTGACGCAGAAGACGAACCGACTTCGGCACCAGCAGCACACATGTGAGCAGCTGCACGAGCCCGAAGCGCTGCTCGTGGCTCGATGACGCTGGAAGCCCAGGTGTGTGAAGCCTAATACGACAACTGCACGCGCATGGTAAGCGTGTGCTCGGCATCTCGGGCATTGGCTGCTTCGGTGCCACCGAAGGTTGTGCGCTCGGCAACGGTCATAAATCGCACGTTGCGTATCGGATACCACGAGAGTCCGGCGGCGAGGCTGGTGCCGTCTTCAACCTGCGTATTTGGGTCGGCATACTGCGGGAAGGCATTGTCATCGAACTGAAACCGCTGCACCTTAGCACTCAACTCGAAGGCGCCCCACGTGCCAGCCTCCGGGTCGTAGCTGTTTTCGGGGGTAACGCCCCCATACGAGGCCGACTCGCCGGTAAGCACCCAGGAGCCGCCCACCTGCCAGGCACGGTGGGTCAGCGTTTCGGTGTTATCGCCGCGCTGCACATCATGCTGGCTGAGCGCATACTCACCGATTACGCCAAACGGACCGGCGTAATAGTATGCCTGTGGCACCAGGCGCATACGGCGTCCATCGGCTTCGACGCCGCCGCGATACGAGAAGAGCGTACTGCGGTGCAGAGTGCGGTACGAGGCAAGCCCGGAGCTGCCGTTCGCGCTGCGCTCCGTGCCTACGGAAACGCCGAGCCCCGCGCCCAGCCCGCGCAGCCAGTCTGAGGCATCACGATTGTTGCGCCACGGCTCAATGAAAGCGCGTGCAATAAGGTCCTTGGGGGCGGTAGCATCGTCATTGAGGCTTTCGCCGTCGGGGGCGCCGTTGAACACGCCCACGCTGTATTGCAGGCGTTGGCCGAGTGTGCGTCCATAGAACTGAAAGCCCACGTCGCGGTTGGCCACAAAGGCCGTAGGATAGCCGCGCTCTACATGCATGGTTGCGTTTGCGGACTGCAGCACCTCCAGTCCGAGAGGGGTACTAAAGCGTCCGGCGCGTAGCGAAAGCCCCGATCCAAACCGGAAGTCAATGTAGGCATCTTGGATGGTGGCCTGCCCGCGCCCAAAATCGGACATGAACCGAATGCTGAAGCGGCGCTGTAGGGTTGCACTGAGACGCACGCGAGCCCGTCGCAAGAAAAAGGACGATGATGTGCCGGGCGTATCGCCCAGCAGCGTGCGGGCATCGGTCTGCAGGTCGCCGCCAATGCGGAGCTGGTAATCGCCGTTGTCGTCGGCAATGCGAAATCCACCCGCATCCGCAAACACCGATTGAGCATGGGCGGCAGGCGCCCCGAGTAGCAGAGTCAGTAGTAGGCCCAGTACAGCGAGTGCCGCCGCGTACTGTGAAAGCGAATCAGGACGTGAACAGGGGAATGTATCCGTTGAGTACATAGAGTGGGGTACATGAAAAAAAACAAATGGATAGCGGATGCATAGCGCATCCTACCGCCCGACGAAATACAGGCGGATCTGCAGCTAAATGCCGGATGCAATAAGTAGCTCAATATCCCGATAGGGCATGCCAAAGAGCGTAGCCAGGCTCTTTTTGGTAAGGTGCTGGCGGTACACATACGTGCCGCTACGCAGCCCTTCGTCGTTCCAGAGGGCATCGTTGATGCTGCCCACCTCGCCGATGTGCTGTAGGTACGGCACCAGCACATGAGTGAGGGCATAGCTGGCTGTGCGCGCCACGTTTGAGGGCATATTTGGCACACAGTAGTGAATGACGCCGTGCTCGCGATAAACGGGATCGGAGTGCGTGGTTGGGCGGCTCGTTTCGATACACCCGCCCTGGTCCATCACCGCATCCACAATCACGCCGCCGGGGGCCATCGACTTAACCATGTCATCGGTAACAGCGAGCGGCGAGCGCTGGCCATCCGACATCATAGCGCCAATGACGACATCGGCGGAGCGTACGGCCTGGCGCAGGTACTGGTCGCTGGCCATCGCGGTGGTAATGCGTCGGTCCAGGTAGTGCTCCAGCGAGCGCAGGGCCCCCAGCTCCTGGTCGAGTACAATGACCTGCGCGCCGTAGCCAAGCGCCGTGCGGGCTGCCCACTCGCCAATGACACCCGCGCCCAAGATGACCACCGTAGATGGCGGCACGCCCGAAATACCGCCCAGCATAACGCCCTTGCCGCCTTCGTTGCTTTCGAGGTAGCGCCCTGCCACCTGAATGGCCATGGAGCCGGTAATCTCGTGCATCATGCGCACGAGTGGAAACGTGCCGTCGCGGTCGCGGATGAACTCGAACCCGATGGCCGTCACGCGTAAACGTTTTAAATGATGCAGGTACTCGGGGGTTGTCCCGCCCAGGTTGAGCGCCGAGATAAGGATCTGCCGTTCGCGCAGGTAGTCGAGCTCCTCGCCATTGGGCGGGCCCACCTTGACGATGAGATTGCACTGCGCGTACAGATCGCCCGGATCGTCGATGAGCTCCACACCGGCTTCAGCGTATTCCTCGTTCTGGAAGTGCGCCTGCACCCCTGCATTGCGTTCCACGTAGACCTCGTGGCCTGAAGCCACCAGCGAGGCCACGCCGCTCGGGGCCAGTGCTACGCGGCGTTCTTCGTTGGCGACCTCGCGGGGCACGCCGATGCGCAACTGCTGCTCGGCATCGCGCTCTTTCAGCGGCTGCTCCATCGTCATGAGTCCGTGCTCACGCGAGAGGCTCTGAAGCGATGAGATTTCCATGGGGTGGGGATGGTGGTGCTGGGTGAAAGCGAGTGCATCGCGCACAAAGACGATGCCAGGTGGATAACTCAATCAGTATACGCATCGGAACGAGGAATTGCATCCGTCCGACGTAACATCCCGATGTCCCCGTACGAACAGTCTGCGAGAATCACGGGGCAGCCACGGTCCAGCGGTGCATCACAATGCCGGCGGCTACGGCGGCGTTGAGCGATTCGGTGGCAGGATGCGAATCGGCCCCGTCGACGGATACGGGTTCGTCGAGTGCGCCCAGCAAGGCGGGGCTCAAGCCGTGGGCTTCGCTGCCCACAACGAGCAGCGACGGCTGCACCGGGTGCCAGTACTGCGCCGGGGTGCCGCCCATGTCGGCGCCGTACCCGGTAAAGCCGGATCGGCGGGCCTGCGCAATGGTATCAACCAGGTCGGAGGAACGGGCCAGCCGCACGTCCCAGTGTCCTCCCATACCGGCGCGCAGTACCGACGGATGAAAGAGGCCCGCTGTCTGTGGGCCGGCGACCACCGCATCCACCCCAAACCAGGCGGCAGTGCGAATGAGTGTGCCTACATTGCCGGGATCCTGCACCCCGTCGAGCACGAGGGCCGTCTGGGCCACATTCCAGAGGCCGCTCAGTGACAGATCGGGCAGGCGCACGGTGGCCAGCAGGCCCTGGGCGGTGGCGGTGGGCGCGAGGTCGTCAAGCGCATCGGCCTCGGCGGTGTAGAAGGGAACATCGGCCAGCGCATCGCGCACCGCCTGAAACCGTGTGCTCCGCAGGGCCGATTCCGTACCCGCGACGTGCCCGAGCGTGGCCCCGCCCTGCACCGCGGCCTCGATGGCCCGAATGCCAACGAGCACGCTCAGTTGGGCGCGCTGCCGGTTCGAGCGGCGTTGTAAGCCGGTAAAGGTGGAAGCCATGCGATTGGAAAGGGGCGTAGCCATAGATGGAGGGCGCGTTGCGCGATAAATCGTAAAAATGGATGCGGATGCGTGGGCATGGTGGCACGAGTGGAACCGCTCCCGTATGTTGCACGGTCCGTGCCTGCGGTCCCTACAGCACGCATCTGCATCCCCTGTACGTCTCACCAACCCAAGGTTGTCCCTATGCCGTTCAAATTTGATGTGCACGACCGCTCCGTCTACCGCGAGCCCGCACCCATCGACCAAGATTCGCCGTTCCAGTCGATGATGGAGCGCTTCGACATCGCCGCCGAAATCCTGGAGTTGAATCCCGGCTTCTACGAGTACCTGTGCCGCCCGGCGCGCGTGTTCATGACGTCGGTGCCCGTGGTCATGGACACCGGTCATGTGAAGGTGTTTGACGGCATTCGGGTGATTCACAACAATGTGCTCGGCCCCAGCAAAGGCGGCATCCGCTATGCGCCCGACGTTACGCTGAGCGAGGTAAAGGCGCTGGCGGCGTGGATGACCTGGAAGTGCGCTGTGGTCGATGTGCCGTTTGGCGGCGCCAAAGGCGGCGTGGTGTGCAACCCGCGTGAGATGAGTCCGGGCGAACTGGAGCGCCTTACGCGGCGCTACACCTCCGATATGTTCAACGTGTTTGGGCCCGACCGCGACATCCCCGCGCCCGATATGAACACCAATGAGCAGATTATGGCGTGGATTCTGGATACCTACTCCATGCACTCGCGTCGCACTGAAAACGCGGTCGTAACGGGAAAACCCGTCGCACTGGGCGGCTCCGAGGGGCGCCACGAGGCCACCGGACGCGGCGTGATGACGGTGACGCTGGCGGCGCTCGAGCAGATCGACCGCTCGCCCAAGGACTGCACCGTGGCTGTGCAGGGCTTTGGTAACGTAGGCTCTGTGGCCGCGCAGCTGCTCCAAGAGCAGGGCTGCACCGTAGTGGCGGTAAGCGACGTGACCGGCGGCTACTACAACGCCGACGGCCTCGACATCCCAGCTGTGCAGCGGTATGTCGAAGAGAATGGCGGCTCGCTGGAGGGCTACACCGAGGCCACCCACATCACCAACGAAGAGCTGCTCACGCTCGATGTAGATGTGCTTGTGCCCGCGGCAAAAGAAGATCAGATCACTAAGTCGATTGCCGAGGATATGCAGGCCCGCGTCGTGGTCGAGGGCGCCAACGGCCCCACTGTGCCCGCTGCCGATGACATCCTGAACGACAAAGGCGTGCTGGTCGTCCCCGACATTCTGGCGAATGCGGGCGGCGTCACCGTATCCTACTTCGAGTGGGTGCAAGACCGGCAGGGCTACTTCTGGTCGCTGGAGCGCGTGAACAAGCGGCTAAAGCGCACCATGACCGACGCGTTCAATCGAGTCTACGAAACCGCCGAGAAACACGACACCTCACTCCGCATCGGAGCGTACGTGGTCGGCGTTAGCAAAGTCGCTGAGGCGCTTCGCCTGCGCGGCATCTACGCGTAGCGCCGCTGCCCTTCGCATCCTTCAAATCACGTATGCGTGCCCCCATGCGCTGCTCAACCACGCGCTGCTCAACCATCACTGTGGGGTCAGGATGCGTGGCCGGACTGCTCGCGCTGCTCTGCACGGTCAGTCTGCTGGGCGGATGCGCCAACCCGGTTGCCCCCACTGGCGGCCCCGGCAATACCGAGTCGGCACGCCTGCTTGAGAGCACGCCTGCCGACGAAGAGGTGAACGTGCCGAAAGATGTGGAGATTGTGCTCCGCTTTGACAAGTACATCAGCCGGGGTGCGATGGCACGGGCGTTCTCCATGACACCAGAGCCAGAGCGGCGTCCCGAGTTCGATTACAGCGGACGCAGCATTGCGATCTCGTTTCCGGAGCCGCTGCGTGATAGCACCACCTACATTGTGTCGCTGGGGTCGGATCTGCGCACCGCCCGTGGCAATGTGGAGCTGGACGCGCCCATCACGCTGGCCTTCTCCACGGGCAATCGCATCGACCAGGGGCGTCTGGCGGGGCGGGTGTTGGAGCCGAAGGAGGGCCAGCCCGAACAGGGCGTGGATGTGTTCGCCTACGCGCTCGCAGCCGATGCGCAGGCGCCGCCCGACACCGTGCCCGAGGCCCCGGATTTCCGCACGCAGACCGATAGCGAGGGGCGGTTTTCCTTCCAGAACATCCGCGAAGAGTCGTACTACGTCATTGCGGTGCGCGACAATAACCGCAACCGCAGGCCCGACGCGAACGAAGCCTATGCGGTGCCGCCGGTGCCGCGTCTACGCGCTGCCGTGGACACCGCCTCGGCCGACACCGCTGCGGTTGAGGTCCCCTGGCTCCTGACCGCGCCGCGTCCCGATCTGCCCCAGGCCGTACGGGTGCGTCCGCAGACGGCGCAGCGGCAGACTGTGCGGTTCAGCCAGCCGGTATCCTGGCGCGAGCGCACCGCTGCGTCGTGGACGCTGGTGGATTCGACCGCGCAAGACACCATTGGCATTGCCTCGGTACACACGGCAACCGACACGCCGTACGAGGTGGCGGTGGTGGCCGAGCAGGCGCTACGGGCCGAGGCCGTACATCGCCTTACGGTGCCGCCACAGGCGCTTGAGGATTCGCTGGGCCGCGCGGTGCCCGACACTACGCTGCGCTTTACCCCGTCGACCGATGAGGACGACGGCGCGCTCGAATTCGTGGGCTTCCGGCCCGATCGCTCCGGCGGTACCGACGGGCGTCCGCTCACGCAAGACGAAGCGCCGCTGCTCCGCACCACGCGTCCGCCCGAAGACGACGCATGGAACGACCGCATCACGGCCACCGACACCACGGGCACTCCGCGCACCATTGTGTCCGAAAGCCCGGACGGCCTGCGCCACCGCCTTGCGTTTGAGCCGCCACTCACCCCCGAAATGCCCGTCGACGTACGTGTGGGGGCCGATCTGTTCGCGAACATCGATACGGTGCAGACGCAGCGCTACCGGCGTCTCTCGGGCGACGAACTTGGCGCCATTGAGGTGCCTATTACGTACGTGCGCCGCGCTCTGAATCCGCCCGACACGGCCGCGACTGCTGCGCCGACCTTCGAATCCATTACACTGGGCCTGGCCCCGCCCGATACGCTGCTCGGTACGCCGGACGTGCGCGCGGCTGCCGATACCGCACAGACCGCTCTACGCGCCCGCTCCGACGCGCTACTGCAGCGCCCCGAGCGGCTGGTGCTGGAGATGCACGACACCTCACCAAACGGATGGCCGACTCGCCGCATTGCAACAGACACCACCGGCACCGCCCGCTTCGACCGCGTGCCCGAAGGCGTCTACCGCTTCCGGCTGTGGCACGACCGCGAGGGCACCGGACGCTGGTCGCCGGGCCAAATCGCCCCGTACCGCCGTGCGGATCCGGTCGTGTGGAGCGAGTCGACCGTAGAGGGGCGCGCACGGTGGACGAATGTTCTCGATAGACCGCTTCAGCTTCTTGAACTAACTACCGACTGATGATGTCCGAGGCTACTCAGGCGCGTCCGCTGCTCACCGCCGACGCCATGCGCGCTGCCGACGCACACACCATCGACACGCTCGGTATTCCAGGGCGCGTGCTCATGGAAACCGCCGGACAGCGTGCCGCGCACATCATTGTCGAAGGGTACGGCCCGGTCGCGGGGCAGCCCGTCGCTATTGCGTGCGGCAAGGGCAACAACGGCGGCGATGGGCTGGTTGTGGCGCGCGTGCTGCTCGACCATGGCGCTCATGTCCATGTGTTGTCTCCGATTCCGGCATCAGCGTATTCGGGAGATGCGAAGGGCAACGCGCAGGTGCTTCATCAGCTTGCGGATGCGTATGGCTCAGCGCTCCAGTGGACGGTCGTTGACACGCCCGCGGCCCTGCCCGGTCCCAACGAACTGAACCCATCTGTGTGGGTGGATGCGCTGCTCGGCACGGGTCTTTCCGATGCGCCGCGCGAGCCACTGGCCAGCGACACCGGCCAGGCACATCCGCCCACGGTACAGGCCGATACCACGGTCACGTTCGGCGCGGAGAAGGTCGGGCTGCGCCTGGGCGCGGGGCCCGATCATGCAGGAACCATTCGGACCGTGCGCATCGGCATTCCGCAGCATGTGCTGCATGAGCATGCCCGCGAGCCGGGCTCTGCCTACGGCACCACCGATGCGTATGTGCAGGCGCAATGGCCCGGGCGCACCCGGCAGTCGCACAAGTACAACGTGGGGATGGCGCTCGTGGTGGGCGGCAGCACGCCCTATGCCGGGGCACCGGCGATGGCGGCGCGGGCAGCGGCACGCAGCGGGGCCGGATACGTGGCATGTGCAGTTCCCGAATCTATCCAACAGACGGTAGCCAGCCATTCGCCCGCATTCCCCGTGCATGCCTGGCCCAACCGCCGTAGCACCGCCGCCGAGGCGCTGCACGATCCGCTTCAGAAAGCACGTGCGCTGCTCATTGGACCCGGCCTCGACCCCGAAGCCGCTGCCCCGGTCGTTCACAGCCTGCTCGACGCGTTCGAGGGCCCCGTGGTGCTGGATGCGGGGGCACTGCACGTGGTTAAAGAGCGGCTCGCTTCAAAGGGCGCAGCGCCTGCACCGTGGATACTGACCCCGCATGGGGGCGAGTTCGCTCGGCTTGCTGGGACGAAGCCCGCCGACCTTGACGCTCCCTCTCGCATCCACCTAACCCAACAGTATGCTGCAGAATGGGGCGTTACGCTGCTGCTGAAAGGCTACCCGAGCGTGGTGGCGAATCCGGACGGGCGTACGTTGGTGGGACTGGCGGGCAGCCCGGCGCTGGCTACGGCGGGCACGGGCGATGCGCTGGCGGGGCTCATTGCCGGGTTTGCGGCGCAGGGCCTTGCGCCGGTAGATGCCGCGGCCTGTGCCATGCACCTGGGCGGACGCGCCGCCGAACATGTGGCGGCCCGGCAAGACGCCCGCACCCTCACGCCGCTCGACCTCATTGAGGCGTGTCCGCACGCGCTGGATGCGTAAACAACCCGCCAAGAACGTTCTTGAGGCGGACGGTACCGAACGCATTCGGCACAAGTTACTCCGTTCGCCTGTTCTGGCAGCACAACGTGCTCAGATCTAAGAAGTACAGGTAGTGGTTCAACGCTACGTGATGGAGGAAATAAACCCATAGCCGGGGACTGGGAGCGCCACCTGGCGCGGACGTCTCCGGCAGGACTGACGGGAGCGAACGGGGGACCGTTCGCCCCAGGAAAGATTATTATCAGGGACGTTATCACTTAACGTCTATCCACTACCATAGAACAGTCATCACACGCTGCTTGTCCACTTCCAGAACTCCTTGCATGGCCCACCTGCTGCATACGCTTCGCCGCCCCAACGTGCAGGCGTTGCTTTGGACGCTCGGCATTCTCGTTGCGGTGACGGTCCCGGCCTCAACGGTGCCCACCGGGCCGCCCGACATCGGCATCGACAAGGTGGCGCATCTCATTATGTTTGCAGGGTTTGGCGTGCTCTGGATGTATGCGCTCACATCCTGGTCGCGATCTCGTGCGCTTTGGGTTGTGGGCGGGACAGGACTGGCACTGGCCGTGGGGAGCGAGCTGGTCCAGCACGCTGTTCTGGCAACCCGCCAGGGCAGTCTCTACGATGGGGTAGCAAACGTGCTCGGTCTGGCGCTGGGCCTGGCGTGGGCGGTGGGGCGTCCGGTGCGGTCGGATGCTGAAGCGAAGCCCTCATGATGCGGCCGGCGCCCACGAATCTGGGAGGAGCGCCTTCGGCACGCGAATGGCCGCCGGTACGCGGTGCGAGGCGCGCATCCACTGGGGCAGCTTGCGCGCAATGAGTGGCGCGGTGAGCAGGCCCTTGGAGCCGAGGCCCAGCATCACCCAGGTGCGCGGATGCTGGTACGGCCCCACCAGCGGAAGATTGGTGGCGTTGTGCTTCACACGTACGCCCACGGCCACCGACGCCACCTGGGCATCGCCAAGGGCCGGGAGCATCGTCTGCGTTTTCTGGAGGATGCGCTGGGTTTCTGCCTCCGACGGCTGCAAGTCTGCAAACTCGTGTTCGTAGGAGCTGCCGAGTACAAATGTACCCTGATCTGGCACGATGTATCCGCGTCCCGAAATCGGGGGCAGCCCCGAGGGCTCGTCGGGGAGGTGCACTGTGAGCGTCTGCCCTTTAATGCCGTGGAGGTCGAGCGGCTCCAGGGCGGGAAGCGAAGGGTAGCCCTGGCCCACGCAGCAGAGCAGGTAGTCGTATTGCTGCGTAGTGCGCGCCCCGCCCGACTCGATGTGAACAGCAACGCCGTTGTCGTAGGGCGTCCAGTCCAGCAGCCGGGTGCGGGGCGTGTAGGTTGCGCCCGCACTGCGGGCACGCACCAGCGCCGCGCGAACAAAGGCGGGCACATCCACCGCACCGCCCCGAGGTAGCCAGAGCGCGCCGTCGTGCGCCTGCACCTGCGGATAGCGCTCGGCCAGCATGTCGGCGGTCCACCAGTCGCACCAGCGCGGATGCGCCGATGCGGCCTCCTTGAAGAAGTGCACCTGCTTCGGCTCGGTGGTGGGGCGCAGCACGCCGCCGCTGTTGAAGGCCGACTTCGCCCGAGCCCGCGCCACGGTTTCGGTGAGGGCGCCCCATGCTTCTGCTGCCCGCCAGGTGAGGGTGGCGCGCCGTCCCATGAGCGGATTCGCCAGTCCGGCTGCCGCGCCCGAGGCTCCAGAAGCGGCCTCCTCAGCATCAATAACGTGCACGTCGTACGTATCCGCAAGGTAGAGCGCAGCGCACGCGCCGGCGAGTCCGGCACCGGCAATGCAAACGGAGGGGCGGGGCATGGTGTAAAAGTATAAGAGCAGAAAGCAGACAGCACACATCAACGAGTCTCCATCACGGGCGATCCGGCTCACGGGTGGATGTTCAATACTCAACGCAATAGCACCCTCACAAACCGCAATCGCCTTCCTGCGTGTAACTACTACACTGTGCTTCTCTACTCACACAACGCGTTCCGGACGCATGACCGATGCTCCCTATCTCATTGTTGGCGGCGGCACCATTGGGCTTGCGCTGGGCTGGACGCTGGCCCGTCAAGGCGCGCCGGTCACGCTCGTGGAGCGCGATCGGGCCGGGCGCGGCACCTCGTGGCAGGCGGCAGGCATGCTCGCGCCCGATGCCGAAATCGGGTTCGAAGAGCTGGAGCTCTATCGCCTCAGCCGC
>CAZBTM010000018.1:22516-24371 GCA_964494425.1 uncultured Rhodothermales bacterium
CCCTCATCGTGGCCGACGACCTCGACAGCGAGGAGGCCCTGCGCCGCCTGTACGACTTTCAGACTGAGCACGGACTCAACGTGACCTGGTGCTCCGGGGCCGAGGCGCGCGAGATTGAGCCGTTCCTGGCGCCGCGCCTCGCTGCCGCCATCCACGCACCGATGGACCATCAGGTCGACAACCGCAGGCTGCTCGAAGCGCTGCGCTCCGCTTTCCAGAAGGTGGGCGGCACTTTGCACGAAGAGACCGAAGTTGCAGCGATTCTTCCGGATGAAGAAACGCCTCGCATCCGCCTGACCGACGGCGAAACCTTAACCGGGCAGGCCGTGGTGGCGGCGGCAGGCGTGTGGTCGCGCGAACTCGACGGATGGACGCCCGAGCATACGCCGTCGGTGCGTCCCGTGAAAGGACAGATGCTCCAGTGCCGCATGCAAGGCGCATTCGAGCTGTCGCACGTCATTCGCGGGCCCGACGCCTACCTTGCGCCCAAGAGCAACGGGCGCCTCGTGATTGGCGCCACGAGCGAGGAGCGCGGCTTCGACACCACCGTCACTGCCGGCGGACTCTACGACCTGCTCGAAGGCGCGTGGGAGGTTGTGCCCGGCATCTACGATCTGCCGGTCGATGAAACGTGGGCCGGGCTGCGTCCCGCCAGCCGCGACCACGCACCGCTGCTGGGCCCCTCGGGCGATCCCGGCATTTGGACCGCCACCGGCCACTACCGGCACGGCATTCTCCTCACGCCCGTCACCGCCCAAGAGATGGCGCGCCAGCTGCTCGACGGAGAAACCTCCGATTGGATCGCGCCGTTTTCACCGTCCCGCTTGCATACAGCAACCGCCCCAACCTCATGAGTACCGACACGGCTGAAGTGATCCAACTGAACGGCGAGCCGCGCCCCATCGACCCGCCGCACCCGCTTATAGATCTGCTGCACGACCTGGAGATCAACGCCGACACGCAGGGGGTGGCCGTCGCCATCAACGAAACGGTCGTTCGCCGCGAAGACTGGACCGATACCACCGTGCAGCCCGGCGATGAGGTTGAGGTCATCCAGGCGCTTCAGGGCGGCTGAGCCCACGCATCACTCAGAACCTGTTTGGGTTTTGGTTCGTCGGACGTGCACGACAGAGAAGCATGACCTTCGGCCCCTCTGCCGTGCGACGTTCTCATTCAGGGGCTCCGCCCCGCTGCTCTCTGCTACGGCCCATCCACCATTGAGCCTGCTGCAGCCCGCTGCACAAAGCTATCTCTATTCAAGCAACCCTCTTTACTTCTATGGCGGATGCAAAGGCCGTTGCCACGCCCCCTACCGACTCCAGCTCCAACGCAGATGCGCTTACAATTGGGAGCTACACCTTAACGTCGCGGCTCATGGTGGGCTCCAGCGGATATCCCAATCCGCAGGTCATGCTGGATGCTATCGAGGCCTCGGGGGCCGACATGGTAACGGTGGCCATTCGGCGCGTTAATGTGCAGAATCCGGCGCCCGAAAGTCACCTCGACCTCCTCAAACAGGGCGGCCACACCATTCTGCCCAACACTGCCGGCTGCTACACCGCCCGCGAGGCCGTGCTCGTGGCCAACCTGGCCCGCGAGGCGCTCGACACCGACCTCATCAAGCTCGAAGTCATCGGCGACGACGAGATGCTGATGCCGGATGTCGAACAGCTCCTCAAGGCCGCCAAAACGCTTGTCGACGACGGCTTCACGGTGCTTGCCTATGCCAACGACGACCCCATCACGTGCCGTAAGCTCGCCGATCTGGGCTGTGCCGCCGTCATGCCGCTCGGCGCGCCCATCGGTAGTGGCATGGGCATCGTGAACCCGTACAACCTGCGCATCATCCGCGAAG
>CAZBTM010000019.1:0-24053 GCA_964494425.1 uncultured Rhodothermales bacterium
CGAAGGGCGCGGGGTTCTCGGTGGTCGCGCCGCTTTCGCCTCGTTCATACGTTTTGTTACCCATCGCGGCCCAATTTTGCCGTTACGATACTCACTCAAAAGAGTTATGAAATACACTTCTAAACTTCTTACATCTTATGCTGCGACCCTGGTACTCATTGGCATCGCCCTGCTCTTCGTGCCAGACGAGGTCAGCGCGGCCATGAGTCAAGAAGAGGATCCTGCACACGCTCTTTCTGTGCAGCTTTTAGGATCCGCCTTCATCGGCTTCGCCTTCTCAAATTGGATCGTACGGCACGCCCCCGTTGGCGGCGTCTACGGTCGAGCCGTTGTCCTTGGCAATCAAGCATTTTCTCTTGTTGGCGCACTTGCCTTAATTGGTAGCTTTCCGGAAAAGCCGGGACCTGCGTTTTGGATTCTCCTTTTTGTTTTTGCTGGTGGGGCCGCCCTTCATGGCATGCTGCTTTTACGCGGCCCGCGGCTCAGCGGATCACGAGAGGCATCGCCAGAGACGCCATAACCCATTGCCACCCCTGACGGTGGGCGGAACGGCGTCGATTGCGGCAGTGCGTTTGACGAGATCGTTTGCTACGTTTTGGACGTGGTGCCGACCGATCCCACCGCTGTAATAGTGCGAGGTTAAGAGCCTGACACCGACGGTACCGATAGCATTCGGCACAAATTACCCCGTTCGCTCCCGTCAGCCCCGCCGGGGGCATCCGCGCCGGGGGCGCTTCCCATCTCCAGCTACTGGCATATATCTTCCATTATTTAGCGTTAAACCGCTACCAAGTACAGTATGAGACGTTGAGATCATACAACGGAATTAATCTCAAGGGGCATGAGGAGACTCGGTGCGATAGAGTCGAATAACGTCATGTCACACAGTTCTTATAAAGATCGTTACTTGATGTTGAATGGCTCTTCTTTTTATACTCACTTGAATCAAAAAAGACACGTTATGCCAAATTGTATCGCTGCACAGCTTACGTCTATTTGCTAAGAAACGAAGAGGCTAATCATGAGCTTATATGCTTATCTCGCTCGCCGGTGTAGCATCGTGTTATTCCTTGTGATACTTCTTGGTGGATGCGACCTCGTTAGCGCCTCGGAAGACGGAGCCGTTGCCTTCACCGCAGATCAGCCGTCGTATACGGCGGGAAGCACAGCGCAGCTGCATCTCCAAAACAGCTCCGATGATACGTTTCGGGTAGGCAGCCTCTGTGCATTGCAACTGCATCGCAAGGTATTGGGAAGCTGGCACGTGGTCTGGCAACAGCACGGCTGCCTAACTGAGGTCATTGAGGTGGAGCCAGGGGCCCGCCGCTCATTCCAGCCGGTTGTCCCCGAAGACGCCAGCCCAGGCACCTACCGCTATGAACTTGGCGCTGCGGTCAGCAATACGTTTACCATAGGCGCTCCGTAATACGGCTTCTGCCACCGATTCATCGGCCCGTACTCGTGCAATCAGAGCCCAAGGACCATGACCCGTGATCTATCTACCGGCCAAACAACGGTCGTTGCTACCTACGCAAACCGTCAGGATGCGGAGATCGCCAAGACGCAGTTGGCAGATCACGACATCAACGCCCTCATAACTGCCGACGACGTGCATCCGCCGCTCCAAATGACCGAAGGGGTGACGCTTCGCGTCCTGGATCACAAGGCCGAGCAGGCGCTCAACATCTTGGACGTTGATGCCAAGCCCGTTCCAGCAGGCTCCGATGCGGAGATGCCCGATGCGGAGATGCACTCCGACGACGAGGCCGATCTTACGTTTTCGCGCAATGGGTTCGTGCAGGCCACAGCCTGGACGTACGTCGCGGCGTTCCTGCTTATGGTTGCTGTTATCGTTGCGGGGCTCTGGGTCAGTTTGTTCGCGTAGCCCGCACGCGCTTCATTTTCTTGCACTCCGACCGCTCATGCTCCGTCTACTGCTTATCGCATCTGGGCTTTTCATACTCGCACTGCCAGCCAGTGCGCAGTCGACAGTCGAGGATTCGGTGCAAACAGACCGTACGCCGGGTGCGCTGGAGGTGTCGGTGGAGCGGAGCTTCATGCGAATGTCGAAGGGCACGGCCACGGTAGCGCCTATTACGGGGTACGGCGTGGCCATGCGCATCGGGTATCGTCCGGCGGCCCTGTCGCGCCGGGCGCTGTTCGAAGCCTATGGGCTGCATGCGCCCAGCGATGCAAGTTCGTTCAGCAAGGCTCCGCAGGTCAGTACCGTGGGGCTTGCTGCAAGCGTTCTGCTCCGCAAGCCCGACCGAAGCATCAACCCGTACCTGACGGTAGGCGCAGGCGTGTACCATGTGGATGCGCAGGAGGGACAGCCTTGCCGCCCTGAGGATGGCTGCTTAGACGAGAGCGGGGTGTCGTTTCGAGATGCAACGCTTGCCTTCGCACTGATGGATGCGGGACTGTACGTAACCCTCCTGCCTCAGCTTGCCGTGCGGGCCGGAGCGCAGCTCTACATTCCCCTTCGAGCCCCCAACCGTGTGCGCGACAGCGGAAATACGCGTCCGGCGGTGAGCCTTGGCGTCACCATCCGTCCCTGATGGCTTCCGTTCTGGATGTCAGTTCGATGCCTGTGTAATCACCTCAGAAGGCGGTGCGTCGTAGTATTCGCGGAACGAGGTGGAAAAGTGAGAAAGGCTGTTGAATCCAACTGCATAGGCCACCTCCGAGACGTTCCCTTGCTGCGCACGCAATAGCGCACGGGCCTGCTTCAGACGCTCGTTTCGGATCAACGCGCTTGGCGTCTCGTCGGCTGCTTCACGCAAGCGCCGGTATAGATGCGACCGGCTGATGGACAGCGCATCTGCCAGTTCCGCCACCCCAAAATCAGGATCATTCAGGTTGGCCCGAACCACCTGAATGACGTCTGCAGCAAACGCGCTCTCTTCAGCTCCATTGTTTGACGACGTAGGATCGGTTTCTTCTTCGTACAGCGTGCGCAGACGCATCCGCTTCTGAATGAGGCCTTGCACCCGTGCGCGCAGCACGCGCTGCTCAAACGGCTTGGCCAGATAGGCATCGGCCCCTACATCCAACCCCTCGATTTCGTCTTGAGGGCGAGCGCGGGCCGTTAGGTACAGCAGGGGAATGCCTGCTGTCATTGGGTCGTGCATCAGGTTCTCTCCCATCTCGAAGCCATCCATTTCGGGCATCATCACATCAGCCACGATGCAGTCGGGCAGATGCGTACGCGCCGCGTCGCATCCGTGGGCGCCGTTCTCGGCCTCGATGACGGCAAAGCGTCCGGCGCCGTCTGCGTCTTCAGGCGCGGGCGTCTCCAGCACCGAGCGCACATAGCGACGCACATCCGGGTTGTCGTCGACCACCAGCACCACGGGATGGTCTTCGTTATTAGGCAGCGCCGTCTGTGTCGGCGATTCTTCCTTGGTGCGTGCTGTGTTCTCGGTAGGAGCAGCGCTGGAGGGCGTTGGCACAGGCGCCACCGATGCGCCGTTGGGAAGCGCCTGTTGTGCCGGAAGCGTAATGGTAAAGGCAGCTCCCGCATCGGGTGCGCTGTCCACACGAACCTGTCCGCCATTGGCGTGCACCAGTTCCTGCGCCAGACTCAGCCCAATGCCCGAGCCCTCCTGGGTGCGTGCGGCGGCGCGGCCTCCACGCTGAAACCGGTCGAACAGGCGCTCCTGCTCGTCTTTAGGGATGCCTGGCCCGGTATCGCGCACCACAATCTGCGCCGTGAGCAACGCGGCGGCCTCGCTCGCTTCATCGCACTCCTGCCGATCGTTGTCATACGACAGCGTCACAGCCACGCGTCCCCCCGTGGGCGTGTACTTGACCGCGTTGGACACCAGGTTCTGGATCGCCGTCTGCAGATGGGCAGCGTCGATGTGGGCATACAGCGAGGTGGCGGGCGTGTCTATCTCAAACGTGATCTGCTTGCGCGTGGCCAGCGGCGTAAAGACAACTGCTGCAGCATGCACCACCGCATCCAGACGGTGCCACTTCGGATCAGTGGCAAGGCGTCCGTCGTCCAGTGCGCTCAGGTCGAGCAGCTGATTGATGAGCGTCTGCAGCCGCTTGCCGTTCCGGTATACCATTTCCACACGCTCGGGGGGCAGCGGCACCTGTTGCTGGAGCGCATCGCGCGTGGGCCCGAGCAGCAGGGTCAGCGGTGTGCGAAACTCGTGACTCACGTTCGCGAAGAAGCGGCGCTTGGCTTCGTTGAGTTCCTTGAGGCGATCGGCCTGTTCGGCCAGCGTCTCGTTCTGGGCTCGCACCTGCTGGGTGCGGTCGTGAACGGCGGCCTCCAGTCGGCGTGCGCGGCGACGCTGCATGTAAAACACGCCCCCAACGCCCCCTCCAATGAGCATCACGTAGAATGCGTAAGCCACCCATGTGCGCCACCACGGCGGGGCAATATGCATCTGCAACGCTCCGGTCTGCTCGCTCCACACGCCGTCGGCGTTGGCGGCACGGACGCGAAAGGTGTACGTGCCGGCTGGAAGGTTCGTGTAGGTCGCCTCGCGCCGCGTGTCGGCATCAACCCAGTTGGGATCGTACCCTTCCAGTTGATACTGGTAACGGTTGCGTTGTGGATTCTTGAAATGCAGCGCTAAAAACGCAATCGTGACCTGGTTCTGGTTGTAGGCCAGATCGATCTGCTTGGTCTGCGCAAGCGGACGCTGCAGCGGCGAGTCGGCGCCCACTTCCACGCGTTCGTTGGATACATACAGGTCGGTAAGCACAACGCGCGGGGGAATGCCATTTCCTTCGAGGGCACGCGGGCGAAACGCGTTCAGCCCGTTCACCCCGCCCAGGTAGAGCGTCCCGTTATGGTGCACCGCCGCATGCTGATTGAACTCCAGGCTCTGCAGTCCGCTCTCCAGCCCAAACCGCTGCACCGGACGATACGGGGGGGTGGCATCCGGATCGAAGCGGGCCAGTCCGTGGTTTGTGCTCAGCCATAGCTCCCCATTCGAGCCCGGCAAGATAGCATAGATGGTGTTATCAGGCAGATTCACCGTTTCGGTGGTGTAATGCGTCACGGTTCCGCTTGCTGTGTCTAAGCGGTCGAGTCCGCCACCGTCCAGGCTCGACACCCAGAGCACCCCCGGCTCGCTTGGGCGTTCGTGAATCCACCCAAAGCGCCCTTTTGTGAGCGTTGATGGGTCGCTCGGATCGTGATGATAGTGGGTTGTGAAGGTGCCGGTCGTGCGGTCGAGCTGGCACACACCCTGCCGGGTCGCCACCCAGAGCCGCCCCTGCTGATCTTCCAGCACGTCGCCAATCCAGTCGGTATCGTCGGCATCAGGCGGAGTGTGCGTATATCGCTGGAAGCTATCGGTATCCTCATCATAGCGGTTGAGTCCATCGACGGTGCCCACCCACAGCGTGCCGGACCGGTCGTACCGTAGCACGTTGATGTTATGGCTGCTCAGGCTGGTGGAGTCGGCGGGGTCGTGCTGGTAATGGCGAAAGCGGTCGGTACTGGGGTCGTAGCGATCCAGGCTGCGCCCGGTGCCGATCCACATCGTGCCGTCGTGGTGCTCGGCAATGTCGTACGCGGTGTCTGCAGGCCGCGTAGGCTGCAGCGGGTCGTCTGGATCGGCCTGCCACACCCGTACGGTACCGGTTGAGTCAATGCGGTGCAGATACCCCTCGTTGGTACCCACCCACCGGGCTCCGTCGCGGGCCACACCCATCCCCCACACGTTCGGATGCCGAAGCGGGCCCGCTGCTCCGGCCCGGTAGTGCGCAATGCCAAGCGTACGCGGGTAGAACGAATTGATCCCCGCCCCGGCGGTACCGACCCATACCACGCCCGAGCGACTGGTATACACAAAGGTACTTGCCAGATCGAGCAGGCCGTGGCGGTCGGCAGGCGCACTTCGGTAACGCGTAAAGGCCCCCGTATCCGTATGAAAACGAATGAGCCCGGTGCCGGGTGTAGCCACCCACAGCACATCAGCATTCGCCGGGTCGGGGCTTACGTTCATAACCGCACGGGCCTGGGTACGGTTGGATGCGAGTGGAACGACGCGCTCGACCACGCTGCGCTCGGTATCAAACTGGATGAGCCCGCCCTCAGAGCCGATCCACATGCGCCCTGGCGTCTGCTTAGATACGTGTTGGTGATGCAGCGCATGTTCGGGGACGGGACTTACCGCGTTGGGCGGCCCTGGCGCATGCAGGTAGCGTTCAAAGCGACCGGGCGCATCCAGATCCATGCGGTTGAGTCCGTTGGCCGTAGCCACCCAGAGGCGCCCCTGAGCGTCTTCCTGAATCGACCGGATGCGATTGTTGCTCAGGCTGTGCACATCGGAGGGATCGTGCTCGTAGTGCGTAAAGTGCCCGGCCCGGTCGGGGGGCATGCGGCTCAGCCCATTCTCCATACCCACCCAGATGGCACCGCGGCTATCTTCAAACACCGCATGTACCGGTCCCGAGCGCAGACTGTGGGGCGCGTTCGGGTCGTGCTGGAAATGCGTAACAGCATCCGTGACCGGATTGAGCCGGTTCAATCCACCAAATTGCGTAGCCACCCAGATAAACCCGTCCTGGTCTTCGTGCAGGCTGTTCACGGTTCCATCCGAGAGCGAGGCGGTGCCAAACGGATCGGGATCATATACCTTAAAATCGTGCCCATCGTAGCGATTCAGTCCGCTTTCGGTGGCGAACCACATGAAGCCCCGGCGGTCCTGCAAGATGTCGTAGATATGTCCCTGCGAAAGCCCGTCGGCCAGTGTGAGGCGCTCAAAGCGAATAGACGAGGCGTCGGTATTCGCCTCAATGCTGCTGTTTTCTTGTGCATATCCCGTTTTTCCAGCAACGGACGCTACAGTAACCAGCAGGGCACTCATCATGTACAACACGATGCGAGAAAATCGCATGCTCAGACCGATTTGCTATAGGAAGGTTTGGCACTTTGCAACATATCGAGTGGACTGTATAAATGCCATCTGCGTTCGAGAAACAACAACTTATTGCCCAGATCGGCACGTGGGCTGCACAACGGATATGCCGCAAACCGTGGTCTTGGCTCCCCGTTTAGAGTCTATACATTGCACTGCTGCGCCTTCTATTTGTCGTTGTGCTGGCTGCTATTATGCCTGACTCCACTGCCTCATCTTCCCCCAAGCATTCAGCTTCTCAGGAGCACACACACGAACACGGCAATCACGGACACAGTCACCGTCCCGATGCAGATGTAGGCACCACGCGCCTGGTGCTGGCCATCGTTTTCAACGCGCTCATCACGGCGGCTGAGTTTGTAGCAGGGTTTGTAGCGGGCAGTTTGGCCCTTATGGCTGATGCCGCACACAACCTGAGCGATACGGCGTCGATGGGCACCTCGCTTGTAGCACGCAAGGTTGCCCGCCGTGCTGCAGATGCCCGCCGTACGTTCGGATACGAGCGGGCTGAACTCATTGGCGCGTTCATCAACCTGCTCACGCTTGTGCTCATTGCGCTGTACCTGCTGGTTGAGGCCGGGCAGCGCTACTTCGCTCCGGCATCGATCGACGGCACGCTCATGATCTGGGTGGGCATGGCCACCCTGGTGGGAAACCTGGCCACGGCGTTTGTGCTGCACAAGCCTGCTCAAAACAGCCTAAACATCAAAAGCGCGTTCGTGCACATCGTGGCCGATGCGCTGGGATCGGTGGCGGTGGTCGCAGGCGGCCTGCTTATCCACCAGTACGGGTGGACGTTTGTGGATCCGCTGCTTACTGCGCTGATTGCAGGCTATATTCTGGTGCACAGCTACGGCATGCTGCGCGAGACCATCTCTATTCTCATGGAAAGCGCGCCCCGCGACTTCGATATCGATGCCCTGACTGAAACAACCGAGCGCATTGCGGGCGTCCGCAACATGCACCATGTGCACGTGTGGCGGCTCGACGAGCATCGCGTGGCGCTGGAGGCGCATGTGGAAGTGGGGGGTATTCGTGAATTGGACGAACTCGACCGCCTCAAGCAGCGCATCAAGACGCTGTTGCATGATCAGTTTGCTATCGATCATGCGACGCTGGAACTGGAGCATGGTCGGTGCACGGATGCCGACGCATTGCCTGTTGAATCTGTCCACGGATGTACGCTCTCACCTTCGGGAGGCCCCGAATAAGTCTGTTTGCGTCTCACATGTGCGCACCCTATTATGGAGGCAGACTTTTCGCATATGCATTTTTAGTGAACCGATACAGATGTGATTTGTGTCGGTTGTATGCTTCATTGCTTGTGCGAATAACTTGCCATCCCCGCTTATCCGTTCTCACCACCCTACCTGTGTTATGATTCGCTATCTATCGCTTTTGGTTCTTGGACTGGTGCTCGCGTTCCCCGCAGCAGCTCAGGAATACAGCGGCACCCTAACCACCGATGCGCCCACCCGCAGTGACGGAACGTACTACAACACGCACACCTTTACGGCCGAGGCCAACCAGGAAGTCACGGTGCGCATGGAGGCTCCCACCGACGACTTTGACACGTACCTACTTGTGCAGGCCCCCAATGGCGAAACCTATGAAAACGATGATTTTGGGGACTGCTGCGATGTCTCTCAGGTCACCTTTAATGCTCCTGTAGACGGCGAGTACGAGATCTGGGCCAGTGCGTACTCCGTGGATGATGTAGGCGACTATGTCATAACGGTTGAGCGCACCGTCTACGAGGTCGTTGAGGAGGTGAGCGGACGTCTTGACCCTGAAGATGAACAGTCGATTAAAGGGGAGTACTTTGACTCGCTCACAATGGATGTTCCGGATGGGCCATTCACTGTAGAGCTTCGCGCGCTGGGCTTTGACGGCTACCTGCGCGTTGTGTCTCCCAGTGGCGAGGAGTGGCGCAACGACGACTACGGCTCGTCCGAGAGTTCGTATCGCCTCTCACGCGTGGAAGATCTCCCGGGCGACGGCGGCACGTGGCAGGTTGACGTGACCACGTACAGCGAGGGCGAAACCGGAGCCTACGATGTGCGCATCATCACCCCCGCCGAGTAGTCCACGCGCATCCCAATACCACGTGCCTCCCACATACTGAGCCGCAGGTTAGCCCGCATTGGACGACGCCGCTTCGGGGGCCGAGGCTGATGCGGGCGTTTCGCTGGCTGTGTCTGCTGATCCGTCTTTGGCATTCGAGCGCTCGTGCTCTGTCCACAGGCCGTCTCGGTCTTCAAGCCACTGCCACAGCGCCGGCAAGAACGTCAGCGCGGCCAGCAGGGTCGCCCCGATGCCCACCACCGCGAGCAGCCCAATGGAGCGCAGTCCGGGATGGAAGCTCAGCAACAGCCCTCCGAACCCGATGATGGTGGTGAGCGAACCAATCGTGACGTGCTCGCCCGTTGACCGCAGTACCGGCCAGATCTGTCCAAATCCCTCTTCGCGGTACCGATGCACCAGGTGCACGCCCGCGTCGTTGCCAATGCCCAGCACAGCTGGTAGCACCACCATGTTGTAGAAGTTGAGGCGCAGGTCAAAAATCTGCATGATGAGCAGCATCCAGAGCACGCCCACAATAAGTGGAATAAGCGCCAGCGCCGCCCAGCGCACGCGTCCGAAGTTGACGTACATGAGCAGCATCACGATCAGGAAGGTCGCGCCGATCATGTAGGGCGCTTCCGCCTGCATCAGGCGCAACATGTCCGCAGCCACGATCGAGGTTGAGCCTGCGTGGTAGGTTGTGCCATCATCAAGCACTACCGTGCCCACCTCTTCGGCAAACGCCATGGAGTTACGCCCGTCGGAGAGGCCCACGCTCGGGTAGACCATCACGAAGCGGCCCAGCTCGCCATCGCGGGTGGTAAACTGCTCGCGCAGAAATTCGGGCACGTTATCGAGCGGAATGGCGGCCTGGGTCTGCGCGGCGCGGCGCAGCTTCTGCATATCAGCCGAGGTATCTTCGCGCAGGTAGCGGTTTTCGTTGACCGTTTCGCGGATGGATGCGATCCGATCAAGCTTCGCCTGCTGGGCTGCGTCGGTAATCGGGAAGCGCTCTTGCAGGCTTTCGACGGCTAAAATCGTGGAGGTGGAGTCTTGTGCTTTCTCGCGCAGCGCATTCACAATGCGCGGGACGTCCTCCTGGGTGTCTGCCACGATGTAGGCCGGGTTACGGCGGCCGTCGTCGCCGGTCTCAACCTGCTCGATGACAGCATCGCGCTCTTCGTACGTCTCGTACTCCGGCTCCAGCGTGCCAAAGTCGTACTCAAACTCGGCCTGCGGAAGTAGCGCCAGTGAGGCAACAACTGCAACCGCACTGGCCGCCACAATGGGACGCGCGCCCGGGTATCGCCGCGTGCTCACGTCGACCGCAGCACGGGCCGCCGCGTTCTGCCCCCGCAGGTCAATGAGCGAGAGGCGCTCCAGCACCGTCAGCATCGCCGGCATCACCACCGTCATCGCCAGCAGAGCAAACAGCACCCCAATGCCCGCAATGACGCCAAACTCGCTGAATCCCTTAAAATCGGCCACGCCCAAAACAAACAGCGCCCCCGCCGTTGTGAGCGCGCCAATCGTGATGGCCTGGCCTGTGCTTTCAAACGTCGTCTCAATAGCCTCGGTAATGCGGGCCCCGCCGCCGCGCTCTTCGGCGTACCGCCCGTAGAAATGGATACCAAAGTCAATGCCCAGCCCGAATAGCACCAGCCCAAGCGTGGAGGTCATCAGGTTAAGCGTACCAAACGTCAGATACGCCACCCCACCCGTCCAGAGCAAGCTCATGAGCAGGGGGAGGGCAATGATGAGCGCCATGATCGGCGCTCGCAGCATCTCACTGGCCAGCACCCGACGGTTCAACGTACGACCCACGCGGGCGCTGTACGACTTGTACATGAAGTAGAGCATCACAAAGAGCAGCAGCACGCCTACGCCCACCCCAAACGACCCCGCTACATCGTTCTGAATGGTCTGGATCTCGGTGAACTGCCGGTAGACGCGCCCCGCCAGCGTCACCTCCATATCGGCCTGATACGTTGCCGGCTCCATCTCAGCCACGAGGCTGTCGAGCGTATCGTAGAGGGCCCGCGTCGACCCGATGTCCGTGTTTGTGCTCGTCGGATAGAAGCGAACGACCATGGTGGTGCTATCGTCCGAGATCGGGTACTCGGTGCCGATGAGCCGGTCGTACATGGCTTCGAGCTCGGCGCCGTCGTCATCGGAGGCGGTCTCGTCGTCCTCTTCCAGATCGAAGTAGAATGGATTGGCTTCGAGTTTAGCCTGCTCAATGGTCTCATCCAAGAAGGACTCGACGCGATCGAGCTCTTCCGTAGAAGCAAAGTAGAGCGCGTTATCTTCCAGAAACTCGGTGTCGCGCTGAAACTCAACCCGCGACAGGTAGGGCTCCCCATTGTCGTTGGTCAGGTCGAGCGCCCGCGGAATGAGCGCCTCAGCGAAGGTCTTATTGGCTTCGAACGAGGGGCTCTGAATTCCCACGGCTACGTCGCTTTCGCCGCCTACCGTTTCCCGCAGGCGTTCAAGCGCCTGTACACTGTCGTAGTCGCTCGGAATGAGCTTGGCGAAGTCGGTGTCGATGCGCAAGTGCTGTGCGTAGAACGCGCCCGTTGCCGAGAGCAGAACGGCCACGGCCACGACCCACCCCGCATAGTGAACGATGCAATCAATAAACGGACGAAGCGCACGAAAAAGTCGACTCATAGCACAAGACCAATCACTTTTAGCAGAGCGGGAGCGCGTGCGGTGGGGAGCCTTCGCGCTCAAAAGAGGCGTACTTCAAGGATAACACCTGTAGAACAGTATAGGTGCACGTGATAGCTGCAATAGCCATACGTGTAACAAAAGCCGCCCATGCAGGGCAGTGAGTATCGCACCCACCGATGAATTTTTAGGCAGGTAATATTTGGGGACTGAGCATCTGTTTTGATTTTTGGTGGCGGCTCAATGGTAAGTGATTGTTGTTATGTAGTCTTCACCGGCGTAGCCCCCTTGTTCGGCTTACGACGACTCGTGGGCTGACGATGCGTTGGAGGCATCCTCCTGCAGCGCTGCTTCGGACGGCATGTTCTGCGGCAGCCCCTGGCGCGCCATACTCTTGCGATCCCATGCCGATACTGCCACAAAGAGAAGCAGGTTCAGGGCTTTGTCCATTACGCTATGAACGAGCATCAGGCTGGCAATGAGCGCCTCGGGGACTTGCGTAGCGCGGGCCACCTCAATGGCAAACCCGACGCCGACCAGGTCGCGACTGGGCACGAACGGGATGCTTTCTGCGATAATCTGTACGGCCAGAAACGTAAACCAGGCCTGCAATGGAATCTCTGGAGCGACCACCACCCACTGCGTTACCTGCAGGCTCTGAATCAGCAGAAGCCGCGCCGTGTGGAGTGCGAACAACGAGAGAAGCAGAACGCCCGACAGCTTCAAAATGGAACGCCGAAACCGTATTCCGAGCGCAATCATCCCCCCTATAACGAGTGCGACTACAGCGGCGTAGGCCACGTTGTGCTCCACCAACATCTCGGGAAGCACCACCAGCCCGCTAAAGAAAAAGGTCGCCAGCAAGCCAAAGGCAACCACCGTCGCCGTAATTGAGGACACGATGGTGTTGTCTTTAATGCCATGCAAGATATTCAGCGCAGGCATGTCAATGCGATCGCGGGCCCAGAAGTAGAGATACACCTCGCCCGAATAGCTCATCACGTCTTTGTTGTACACCCGCTTTTTGAGGGCCGCGGGAAAGATGGTCCATGGCGACGAGCGAAAAATAAGCCCGTAGATAATGGACTGGAAGATGGGAAGCGTGAGATAGATGGCCCCGAACAACACGTAAAACCAGGGCGTGCGCGGCAGCGACGCCCAAATGTCGCCCCACCCAATGGTCGTCATCCGGTACACCAGGTATCCTACAATGACCGCCGTCAGGATGTAGCGCACACCCATGATGATACGTTTCCCACGCTGGGTCTCTTGAAACGCCTGCCAGCGTGCTTGGGCGCGTGTGGTGAACTCCGTAAGCGATCTGGGCAAGGTCATAGAGGGGGACGAAAGAGCTTGAGAAGCACACATGTGAGTCACATCTGGAGATAACCAGCTATGCACGCAGAACGGGGGGCGGTGCTGAATGCGTTATGCCGCAAGGGGGATCCGCCATACGCACCGCGAAAGGGGCCCGCTCGGCTCTCAAGCATAGATACCGATGCAATAAAAGAGCACTCCCAAACACGTCGATAGCCAGATGCAGAGCGCATCACATAAACGTCTTCGGGAGCATTTATGCAGAAGCGGTTACGTACGTGTGGAGCGCTACCACGCCCGGAAGCTACGCGTGGTGATCTGCAAAGAGACGCGCGTTCCGTCGTTGCTACCAGCCCTGCTGCTGTGTGCTGTGCTATTGTGGGGGCAGCAGCCGGATCGCATCGAAGTCGGCCTCAGAGGTCTGGCCGCTTATTGTGTCGGAGTCGTTCCAAATAGTGATTGAGATGGGATTATTGGGCGGGTTCTCCCCAAACAGCTGGCGATAGTCCGACCGGATGTTGCGGCGCATGGTCTTCCACTGGCCCAGACCGGGCTTGTTGGCTGAGTCGATAACCATTACACGCAGCGGCCCCTGCTCATCGGTCGTACCCACCGGGAGCGAGGAGCTAAACGTGTACTTGATGCTCTTGGGGCGCCCCAGCCAGTCGCTTCCAAAGGTAACGTACATAGCCGCAGCGGTGTCATTGCGACGACGGTTGTTCTCGGCAGCGCCTTCAGGATAGGATTGGATCCGCCACTTCCACTCGAACCATGGATGCTCTTGCAGATCCCAGTTGAAGTGCTCCTCGTTTAGCAGACTGATGCGCATGGCCTCCCCCTGGGTGTAGGTGCGCAGGTACGCGCGCCCGTCTTCGCGCTGCACACGGGCCCATTCATTCTCATCCATCTGCGTTGAGATCTCCAGTAGTCGCTGATCACTTGTTACGTATACCCATTGATCAGGGAGTTCTCCTTCATCATTCGACTCGAAGTCATCAAGTAGAGTTGGAGATTCAGACCGCGACGAACCATTGCTCTGCGCATACGCGACAGAAGCGAACAAAACTGAGCATATGGCAGCAGCCAATACGCATGAGCTAATGTTGAAAGGTCGCATGAGCTTGTGGAAACTAATGAGGAGAACGTGTATAAGCGGCTCGTCAAACCTCTACATTCACTGTAGATGCTTGTACAGCAATGCACGGAAACGAGTGTTATGACCACATATTACTGATTAAGAAGCCGCTACCGTGACAGGATTCGTATCACGCGTGCTTGTATCTCTTGATATTTTTTCATCTTCGTCAAGTCCTCCATGATCGTCAGTGCAGCAATACGAAAGCTGTCTACTTGTCATAATCGATTCATTTTTATCGGGTAGTATCTGAAAAGTGAGCATACAGGCGAGCATAGGTCGGGAGGCGCTGCCTAACATGATGAGTTCACTCTTCTACCTCATTGGAAATAGAAAGCTTATCTTGAGAGGCTGAATCGCTTATAGAGTTAGGATCAGGCGCTTCCATTTCGGACAGTTCCTCGATTGCTTGGCGATCCCAAATAGAGACGACTCCAAACATGAGAAAGTTAACCCCTTTGTCGAGTACGCTATGAACGGCCAACACGCCAGTGATAGCAGCCTTCGAGACCTGCACAGCGCCGGCAAGCTCAATTCCAGCAGCCATGAATATCAAGTCTCGGCTTGGTAAGAAAGGAATGCGACTGGTGATAATTTGCAAGGAGAGAAAAGTAAACCATATTTCGAGTTCAACGCCCGTAACGACTACGCTCCATTCCAACACCTGGAGCGTCATTACAACAACGAGGCGTGCAATGTGGAGCGCGAAAAGCGTTCCCAGAACACGTCCTGCCAACCCGAAAACCGAATTTCTAAATTTAATGCCTATTCCTAAAAGGACGGCACCGACCAGTATAGCTGTTGTCGTGTACAGAATATCATATCTTGCAATCGATTCGGGAATTGCAACAAGACCACTGAAGAGAAAGACCGCAAGCAAACCAAAGGCAACGATCGTTGACGCGACAGAGGATACGATCGCATTATCCTTGATGGCATGAACCAGATCGCGATCTGTCCAATCCTTAATACGCTCACGGGCCCAAAAATAGAGATAGACGTCGCCAGAGTAGCTCAACACATCTTTATTGTAAACCCGCTTTTTGATTGTCGCCGGAAGCAGTTCCAGAGGAGAACGCCACCATATAAATCCAAAGATTACAGCCTGAAAGATGGGAAGAGTCAGGTACATGCCCGTAAATATAATATAGAACCACGGGGTTCGAGGCATCGACTCCCATATTTCTACCCACCCGATCTGGACCATCTGATAGATCAGGTAAGCCCCAATCGAGATCGTGAGTGCCTGCCTTATCCCCCAGATGATCCACTTTCCACTCTTCGACTGAGAGAAGCGATTCCAGTGCACGCGGAGCCGTGCGAATTGCATCTTGGCTCTTTGGACTGTATCCATTGTATAGGAAGAGGGATAGTAACAAAACCTGCGGACGAGACTCGGTGTTGAACGCGCCTTATGCATACGGCTCACTGCTGGAAAGAGCACATTGCGCGTGAACCTGTCAGGAGAACAAAGGTTGTAATAAGCACATCCAGAAGAACATAGGCGTCCTCTCAGAAGCCTTTCCTGAACATGCGGATTATCCTCACGGCAAATTTCTCGCCGTGGTCTTCTTACAGTGGCGGTGGACAGCGTTCCACGCATAACTTGGCCACCGCACTCTCGGAGCGAGGGCATGATGTAACCGTTGTATACACGAAGCCTCCTTGGGAAGACATCTCTTTTCCTTCTCCGCACTACAGTGTATCATGGGCTGCTCTTCCGGCTATCCGGTCGCGTCGGCAAGCTCCATTTCGGTTTCTTTCTACGTTATTCGTAGCCAGGAAAGTCGATGCTCTGCTAAGCTTTTCAACATCTCCGACTGTTGTCCACTCTCAGGGCGAGGAAGGGGCATTTCTGCCACACGTTTGCAAGCGTCACCAAGCCCCGCTTGTTGCGACTCCGCGATATCCATCTTATCCAAGTCGCCTCAACGGTGGTCGTACATCGCGTACGGATTGGCTGACTCTGTTTTTTACGGCTCCTAAGTTTTTGCTTCTTGGCCACCTGCTTCGCAATGCCAACCTGATCTGCTCGACGAGCCGGAGCGCAGCTTCGATGATTGAACAGGCCTATGGCATACCTTCTTCTCGCTTCTCATTCATTCCTAATGGGGTTTCCCCAACATTTCTTGAAAAGCCAGTTACCCACACTCCCGATGGCCCGCTCGTTTTCTTTGGCAGGCTGGAGAAAACGAAGGGCGTTGATGTATTGATAGAGGCGCTGACTCTTCTCGACAGAAAAGGAATCACGTACAAATGCGTGATTGCTGGTCGTGGACGTGCAGAGTCGACCTTCAAGCAGGCCATTACCGAACATGGCCTGCAGGATAAAGTCGAGTGGACGGGATGGATGGCGCCAAACGATCTGGCCAACCTACTTGCCAGTGCTTCGGTCGCTGTCCTTCCATCTCGCGAAGAAAGCTTCGGAAATGCAATGGCTGAGGCAATGGCTGCCGGCGTACCGGTTGCCAGTACCGAAGTTGGGTCGATTCCTGAAGTGGTTGTCAATGGGGAAACTGGATATCTTGTCCCTTCTGGCGATGCAGTGGCCCTTGCTCAGCGCATTCAAGATCTTCTTGAACACCCAGAGACAGCACAGGCGTTGGGAAGAGCTGGTCGCAAAAGAGTTAGATCTCGCTTTACATGGCCGTCTATCGCTTGTGAAATGGAGCGTATATATGACCAACTTACATCGGAATTTGAGAAGTAAGCCCCATACGCCTCTTGCATCTTACCTGAAGCTCTCTGCTTCCCTGGCAGCACCTAAGCGTTTGTAACATTCAGAAAAAAACGGCATCTCTCCAGAGGGTAACTTTATTTATCATTTACATTACTTTATTTTAATACAAACCTTACTTGTTAGACGGTCCAACTCGCCTGTTGAACGTAGAAGCATCCAACACGGGATGACTCATTATGGGGGGACAAGTTGGTTAGCATGGCTGAAAGTGGAGAACTGTTTTGAAGTCCAGAAACAGATCATGCAGCCCCCATCGTAACACTTTGAAGTAATACGACACCTGTACACCGTCTACTGCTATGAAACCAGCTACCAGATCCGCATACATTATCATAGGTACACTTGCTGTGTATGCACTGCTGGTCGCTACGCACAGAGGGGAGCTTTGGACCTTTAGCATCTATCCGATGTTTTCTCAGGCAGGTAACCCGTGGTCTCGCTCACTTGTCCGCGAACTTCCTCCCGAGGTGAATAGCCCTGAGGAGCTACCTTGGGCCTCTGTTGCATTGGGGGAGGTTCCTGGGATCTCTTATCCTCTTGATCCTCGCGGCATAAGCCAGAATGATGTAGCCAACTACATATCAAAGACAGACACATGGTCGCCCGACCGTATCCGTGGCTTACGAAGTATCTTTGCCAAAAACAGGACACTATCTTCGCCCCTTCTCATCATGCGTGTCCGGGGCGAATTGGTAAATGATTCAGTTGCTGTGCAAGCGATTCCTGTGATAGCGATGATGCCTGACACAACCTACGTGAACCCTTCACTTACCTCTAACTAAAACCGTATCGGCTGTATATCCTCGTGTGTTAACACCATAGTCGTCATTCGTCGTCACTTTTCTCTGTCTTCCGAACACGTATGCCTCATTTCGTTCAAGCGCTTTCTAATGAGCTGTTCGACTTTGACAGACCTGCGACCCGAGGCGACCGGATTCACTTCCGTATGCTGGAGCTCTTCATTTTGGCATACACAGTATGGTACTGCTGGGACTGGGGCATGTACATGCAAGAGAGTATGACCTCTGTACTGTTGCCATTAGGTCTGGCACAGTATGTCGATGTCTCATTCATGTTCACCCATTATCTGGGCCCTGTTAACGCAGTGCTGGTTGCGGTTTTGAGCGCGATCGGCTTCTTTCGCCTTTGGCGTCCATCATACTTTCTCGCCTTACTTTTCTTTCATCTGCAATACGTTTCCCGATACAGTCTGGGCGAAATATCGCACGGATCCAACTTGATTGGCATGGGCATACTGGGACTCGGCTTGGCACTAATCGTTTTCCGATCCGAGTTTCGCCGCCAACGCTTTACACTCGGATTCCTGTACTTCTTCATCGGACTCGGTTACACGTCAGCTGCTTTCTGCAAACTGATTGGAACTGGCATCACTTGGCCCGATGGTCACCATTTGCTGATGTGGATTGCTGAGCGAAAGGTAGATACAATAGCTAAATTTGGCACTTTTGAGCCCAGATTGCTCCAAGAACTGGTGCTCCAAGATGTTCGCTTCGGCACACTATTTCTAATGGTTGGCTTAATGACCGAGTTTGCCAGTTTTCTTATGTGGTGGCGAAAGTACAGAAACGTGGTCATACTGCTTGTTGCGGGTATGCACATTGGAATTGTACTGACCATGGACATATTTTTTCAAGCTTCCACTTACTTACTCCTGCTACTGGGCATTCCGTGGAATCATGTTATTGACTACGCACTGAAGCGACTTCCTGCACTTTCTTCTCCATCGCTCTCGCCATCCTCCGGCGACTCAGCCTAATCCCCCGCTCACACCTGAAAAAGGTATTCATGAACATCCTCGTCGTCACGCAGGATTTTCCTCCTGATATTGGAGGCATACAGACATACTCCTGGGAGATTGCACGTCGTTTGACAGGTCGCGTAGCGGAACTCCGTCTTGTTGCTCCCGCGCATTCTGAGGCCAATGCTTTCGATCAACGGGCCGCGTTTCCTATCATGCGCGTAGCCGGCCGTTCAGATCTTCTTCCTATTACTGCACTTGCAACAGTAGTTAGGGAGGCTCGACAGTTGCATCCAGATGTTGCTTTCCACACACAGTGGCAGACGGTCGGGGCTTCGATCTTAGCCCGCAAGATTACAGGGTGGCCGTCCCGAATTGCTTGTGCAGCACACGGTCGCGAACTACTTTTTAATCCATTCCCTGACAAGCTACATCTCAATTCGATCTACGACCGCTTACGGCGCTGGATTATATCTCACGTTGATGCTTTCTTTCCAGTCAGCCACTATACGACCGACCTTCTTCTCGAGTTGGAGATTTCTCACAACCGAATACGTGTTGTTCCAAATGGCACCGATCCAGACCAGTTTCATCCAGGAGGCGGAGAAGCCATACGCCGGAAGTTAGACCTCAAGCGACATCCTCTACTGCTAACGGTCGGCCGGGTGGTACGCCGTAAAGGAATTGACACTGTGCTACGCGCCCTGCCAGCTATCACTGCGAAGATCCCCAACCTGACATACCTGATTGCTGGTACTGGGCCGGACCGTGGCCGGCTTGAACAAATCGCGCAGCAACTGGATGTCCTCGATTCAGTCCGCTTTCTGGGGCGCGTTGCCCATGAGGACTTGGCAGCCCACTACAGCGCAGCCGATTTATTCGTAATGCCTGCCCGTGAATCCAGGCCCGACGTCGAAGGGTTCGGACTGGTATTTCTCGAAGCCAATGCATGTGGTACTCCTGTTGTTGGAGCCCGCACTGGTGGCATTCCTGATGCTATCGTTGATGGAGTTACCGGTACGCTAATTCCTCCCAATAGTCCCGATGCATTAGCTACTGCGATCATTCGTTTAATGGCCGAACCCGCTGAACTGGCGCAACTCGGTGCTCAAGGACGTAAACGTGTTTTAGAGACGGCCAACTGGAACCATGCTGCGAATGAACTGCTGAGGCACTTCAGTGCCTTGAAGTAGCCAGTATTGCCTCTTTCGCATCAATTCTACCCTACTACGGAAATATCGGAGGCGACGATCGGGCGAGGAGGAATCGGACGTAGCTATGGGCAAGCCGCACGGGGGACACCAGGTTAGGGCAAGCGAGCGATTGCAAACCGGCGCTTCCGGTGAGAAAAGACGCTGCTGCACGCTTCAAGGACAAGTTTGTGCTTATATGAACACTACAGAGGCCGGATTCCGCCGTGTCTTGCCCGAGGCAGAGTCTTACGCGGCAACAGATATTCACTATATGTCCATAAGCCATAGGCCGCCTGTTCACGGCCCGCATTTCTATTTACCGCCATGTCAACTATCATACGTATTCGCGTTTCGTTTACTGATTGATGCCTATTCCCTATGGCTCTCACGTACGACCAAATCGAAGTGGGCGACTCTTACTCCATCCAGCGGTTTATTTCGGCGGAGGATATCGACACGTTTGCCGATATTACCGGAGACGATAACCCGGTGCATGTAGACCCCGACTACGCCAAAGAGCACTCGCGCTTCGGCAAGCCGGTGGTGCATGGTGTGTTTCTGCTTGGGCTCATCTCAAAAGTGCTGGGGCGCGACTTTCCGGGCCATGGGAGCATTGCTGTGGGCATTTCGTGCCGATTCCTGCGTCCGGTGCCTGTCGGATCGGAGGTTACCGTTGAGATTCAAGTGGCCAGCAAGAACGAGGAGCGCCAGCATGTGAAGGTGCGCACCTACATCTATCTTGATGGCAAGATGGCGCTCGGTGGCGAGGGCACTGTCATTCCGCCCTCGCCCGAAGACGTGGCCTGGGCCGAGGCGCACGAAAATGAACCGCACGAAGATGAAACCGCGTAGCTGCTGGTCGGACGCACGAGCCTCCTCCATTCCATCGCACTGTACCGCACAGGGGCTCCACCTCGTTCTTCTGTCCGCTTGCGTCCTACCGCGGTAGCTTCAGCATCTGCCCGACTTCGATGGTCTCGTCAATGCCAACCTGGTTCATGATGGCCAGGTCGTCGAGTGTCATCTCGTCGGGCAATGTGGATGAATCCACAAACGACCGGAACGGCCCGCTCCGATCAGCTTCTTGCTGATAGAGGCGTGTGGGCTGCCGGTTCAGCTTATCGGGTTGCGTGAGCGGCGCAAACCCTTCGATGGTGCGCACAAAAGCCGCGCGATAGGTGTCGTACTGGGCGCCGCTGGTAAGCGCCTGAAACATGAGGGGCGTGCCTTCATGCTCGAAAAAGTAGGCCAACACGCGCACCGTGCCGCCATTCTGCTGCTGGGCTTCAACCAGTGCACGCTGTGCCGTAACGCCGTTGAAGCGGCGCGTATCTTGCGAGACTACGGTAAGTCCCTGCTGGCCTACGAACGCCTGTGCGGCTGCCTCAGGGGTGTCTTCTTCCGCAAACGTAAGCCCAATAAGCGCATCTTCGTTGGGGCTTACCATGACCACCTGCTGCGTCTGGTTTACCAAACGGTATGAGGCAGGCACCGGAAACTGAAAGCGCAGTTCAGGATGGTAGAACGTGCTGTTCTCGGTAAAGCCCTGGCGCGGGTTATTTCCCACTACAAGGCCGTTGATGGCGCTTCGATAAGCCGGTTCGTTGCGCTCCGTCATCGACGTACGGCTGCGCCACTCCTCGGCCATTTGGCGCACGCGCACCTCGCGGTTGCCCGGGTCAGGGTGCGACGACTGCCACGCAGGCAGCGCTTGCCCGCTCTGGTCGCGCTGTCGCTTTAGGGCCGTGAAGAAGGCAGCCCCCTCGCCCGCTTCGTATCCGGCCAAGGCGGAATACTCCACGCCCAGCGCATCGGATTCGCGTTCGTGGTCGCGGCTGTAGCTGAGCGAAATCAGTTGCGCGGCAGTACCGCCCAGGTTCAGAATCTGACTACCGGCCTCGCCGCCCAACACCGACTGCCCCACCACGGCCCCACCCAGGAGTCCAATTTGGGTGAGCTGCTGCCGGGCGGCGCGCTGTGAGGCATGGCGGGCCGCCACATGCCCAATCTCGTGGCCCAGCACCATAGCCAACTGCGCTTCGTTGTTGAGATGCGCCAGGAGTCCGCGCGATACGTAGATGTATCCGGCTGGGAGCGCAAACGCATTCACGATGGGGCTGTCGAGCACGCGAAAGGTAAACTCGGTATCCCGAAACTGCTGTGGCGTGTCGGGGCGGCGCATGTGGCTCTTGGCCAGCACGCGGCGCGCAACCTCGTCTACATAGGCGCTTACCTCCTCATCGTCGTAGACGCCGTACTGCTGCTGGATCTGCTGGTCGGCCTCGCGACCCAACTGGATCTCCTCCTCCCAGCTATATCCCAGGGCGCGTGTATTGCCCGTTACCGGGTTCATGCCGCGCGTGCATCCGCTGGCGATAAACACCAGCGCCAGCGCAAGAACAGGCATCCACGAGTGCAGGCGTGCAGGATGCGTGCCCAACAAGCGTACAGAAAACGACATAAGACACAGGGGTTAGTACAAAAGTGCAAAACGGAGCGAACAGCGCGCTACGCTGAAACATCGGCGGATGCGGGTGCAATGCAAACGCGGGCCGCATCGTTCTTCGTATCTACCTGAAAGAGGCGATGTTCGTCTTCTGAAAACGGGACGGTCGCTGTAAACGGTGCCGCACGGGTGGCGGTGATAAAGCTCTGCCCGATGTCGTCGGACTGCAGGAGCTGCATGAACACCTCGGTGCGCTCGGTGTCGAGCTTGCCGAAGGCGTCGTCGAGCAGCAGCACCGGGAGGCGCTCCAGCGTATCGCTCAGGTAGAAGTACTGGGCCAGCTTCAGCGCCATGGCAAAGGTGCGGTGTTGCCCCTGCGAGGCGTAGCGCCGCACCTCCAGGTCGTTTAGGCGGAAGACGAGTTCGTCGCGCTGCGGCCCGACGAGCGTGGTGCCGCGTTTGTACTCGTGGTCTTGTTTCTCGTCCAGCCGCGCGCGAAAGGCCTCGGCAATCGCCTCCGCATCGCCCGTTGCATCGGTCGACAGCTCGGCAAACGTGTCGTACGTGATGGTGGGCTCTTCGGCCACTGCCTCAATGCGCTCGTAGGCGTCTTGCAAGTAGCCCGTAAACGTATGCAAGAACGTCTGGCGGCGCGCAACCACCTGGCTACCCAGCTGCACGAGCTTCTGCGTCCATGGCGCCAGCAGGGCCTCGGGGGGCGGCGCTGGTTTTTTGCGGTACTGTCGCAGCAGTTCGTTGCGCTGCTTGCGGGCGCGGCGGTACTTCATGAGGGTGTTCATGTAGGCCGGGTGCGCCTGACTCAAGATGTTGTTTAGGAACCGGCGGCGCTCGTCGGGGCCCTCGGCGGTGAGGGCGTGATCCTCGGGCGAGAACACAACCACCGGAAGCTGTCCCACAATGTCGGCCAGGCGCTCCAGCGGCGCATCATTAACGAACACCTGCTTGCCCTCGTGGGGCACATACACGAGCTTCGCCGTCATGGGACGGCTGCGCACGCCCGTAAACGTCCCCTCAAGCTCAAAGTACGGCGCCTCTTGCCGCACCGCGTAGGTGTCGTTCGAGGCCACAAAGCTTTTGGTGAGGCACAGGTAATGGATCGCCTCCAAGGTATTGGTTTTGCCCACCCCATTCGCCCCCACCAGCACGTTTACCTTCGGGGCAAATGCCACCTCGGTGTGCTTATGGGCACGAAAAGACCGAATCTTGAGCGAGTCAAGCGTCATGGGCAAGCCGGTAGCGTACAAAAAAGATACAACGTAGTAAACGGCACACCCAGCGTCCGGTTTTCAATAGATGCGGGGCTTTTCCCTACACGCCGCTTGCCTGGACTTTTATACGCTCCGTTCATACTTTAACGAGCGTTATCGGCGCCTGTACCCACCCATACAGTCAAATGAAGCACGCGCTGCAGCATGTGATGCGTTGCATCTGTGCCGTGCAGATGCCTGTGCACGCATGAATTCCCCAACCTGTGCCTTGCAGCAATAGCGTAGGTTCCGTCGTTGTGCTGGACCCGACTGGAGCTCGTACGTTATCGTTCGCTGCAAGCCCTGTTAACTGGATTGCGCTGCTCAACCTGTTATGATTGCGGTGCCAACTGCATCGCCAGGGCAGTTCACTTTATGTACCAGTCCCCGCCCCTGCACGCTCTTTTCGCCCCCTACGCCCCAACTATGTCCTTCGTACTTGTCGTACTCTTGTCTGTATCGGCAGGATGGACCAGCCCATCGCCCTCCGGTACAGCCCACGAGCACGCATCTTCCACTGCTACACTGTCTGATACTACACTGTCTGATACTACACTGTCTGATACTACACTGT
>CAZBTM010000020.1:0-7772 GCA_964494425.1 uncultured Rhodothermales bacterium
GGCACGCGGATCATAAAAGCGTCGTGTACTCACCGAGTGAAGTCTGTGCCCTCGTAATAACGCCGCCGCACAGCGCAATCGCAACTGCGCAGGCCCTCGAACGGGGACGCGCAGGGCCGTACCGCCAACCCGTAGGGACACGGCGCGCCGTGTCCCTACTAACCTGTGGGTTACGTGTCCTCTTTACGCACGGTCAGAACGGGCACGTCGGACATGCGCACCACCTTCTCGGCGACGCTGCCAATGAGGTAGCGATCCAGGCCGGTTCGGCCATGTGTGCCCATCACGATGAGGTCGGCATTGCAATCGGAAGCGCCTTCAAGAATCACTTTATACGGATTGCCCACCTCCAGCATCGTCTGCGTCTCTACACCGCCCAACCGGCGTGCGGCATCAGCCACGATTTGGGCGCCGTGTGCCTTGATGCTCTCCTGCATCTCTTCGCGCTTCGTTCGGCTGCCCACCATGCCAGCCCCTTTGCCCTCGGCATCGCCGACCGTTCCGCGGGGGGCATCTACCTTCAGGTCGCTGCTGAGTCCGTACGAATCCAGCTGCTCCACAGCGTGCAGCACATGCACCGTGGCCCCGTACGATTCGGCCAGGTGGCGGCAGTGAGCAAGGGCGGCATCAGCTCCTGGGCTTCCGTCTGTCGGATACAGAATATTATCGTACATAATGCACCTCAGATATTGTGCGCAGACTGTTTTATTGATTGTAGCATACGCATTAATCAAAGTTCATTACTGCATACGAGTCAGGGACATCGCCCCGCGCCAGGATAGGGCGCGCCCTCACAAGCTCCACCAATACCCCCAAACAACTGTAGGGACACGGAGCGCCGTGTCCCTACTAACGGAGGTGTGTGCCTACACGTAGAACAGATCTTCCCCGAGCGCAACGGTCGGTGGTGCTACACGGCGCTCGCCTCCCATCCTTCGGTGAAGATGGCGTCTTCCGCAACGCCATGCTCGTCTTTCAGCACCTCTTCCGTCTCCACCACCATCGGCGGGATGCCGCAGATGTAGTAGTGCGGGTCGTTGAAGTCATTGCCCAGAGCCTCCTCGATGTGCGTCTGCACAAAGCCGGTGGGGCCGTCCCATTCTTCATGCGAGAGCGAGTAGAGCACGCGCAGGTTCGCGTGGTCGGCCGAGAGATGATCGAGCGTTTCGCGGTACATGATGTCGTCTTGCGTGCGCTCGCCGTAGAGGAACGCCGCCTGCCCCGTGCCGTCGCGCAGGTACTGCTTCAGCATCGCAATCATGGGTGTAATGCCAGTCCCCGTCGACAGAAACACCACGTCGCGATCGGTATCGCGCAAGTGCAAGTTGCCGCCGGGCGGAATGATCTCTATCGTGTCGCCCATCTCACGCTCATCCATGTAGGTAGACAGCGTGCCGCCGTCGTACGTTTTGATGCCGAGCGCAATCGTATCGGTGCCCGGCAGGCTCACCGGCGTATAGGGCCGCTGCACCAGGTCGCCGTCTTGCCGAATAGCAATCCGCACATGCTGCCCCGGCTTATAATTGAACGTGTGTCCAGGCGCCTGCAGCACATACTGCTTCACGCGCGGCGTCATCTGATGAATGGAAGTCAGCGTCGTGGCAATGGTGTCATCGGGCATAGCGAAACGCGGTTGGATACGTAGTAGAGTGATGCATATAAAGCGTACTTGTACACGAAACAGGCGGCCTCCGTATCCCTGCGCGCCCCACTTCGATGTAACAATCTTCGCAGAACAACTTGCGTCCCGATGCGGGCAGCACAGCCTCAACGACTCGACGCCACACGACACAATCAACGGGCTTCCGATGAACGCAGAAGCTGCACAGTGACGGTCGTCCCCTGTTTGGGTGCAGACTCGATATGCAGTGTGCCACCATGCCAGCGCACAATCTGATCGACAAGCGACAGCCCGAGTCCGCTGCCGTCTACTTGCGTGGCATGCATCGACGCAGCGCGGAAGAAGCGATCGGTGGCCTGTGCCTGCTCGTCTTCGGTCATGCCAACCCCCGTATCCGATACAACCAGTGCGGCTGTTTCGTGATCATGCAGGCGCACCGTCACCTCGATGCGTCCCTGCCGTGTGTACTTGACTGCGTTGTCGAGCAGATTCGTCACGACCTCGCGCAGCATTTCGGGCGCTCCGGCTACGGACACTGATTCTGGCGCATTGACCACGAACGCAACGTCGCGCTCGGCCACGGCCGCTCGAAACGTTGGGGCTTCCGAACGCACAAGCTGCGCCAGGTCGACCGTGGCCTCTGGATCGGGCTGATCGGCCCGGTCGATGCGCGCGAGCGTGAGCAGGCCCTGCACCATCGCAATGAGGTGACTGATCTTGCGGCGCGCCAGCTGCAGCGTCTCGCGGTAGTCCTCGGCCTCACGCGGACGCCGCAGCGTGACGTCAACGTGCCCTTGCAGCACGGTAAGCGGCGTTTTGAGTTCATGGGCAGCGCTTGCGGTAAAGCGGCGCATCTCGTCGAACGCCGTTTCGAGGCGATCAAGGAGCGTATTCAGCGTAGCCGCCAGCTGCGCTGTTTCGCGATCCGACTCCGCTGGAACCGTAATGCGTGTGTTCAGCGCATCGGCAGAGATGGTCTTCGTGGCTTCGGTGATGGTTTCGAGCGGACGCAGCACGCGCCCGGCTACCCACCAGATGAGCGCGCCCAGCCCCATCAGCACAACGAGGAGCCCGCCGCCGAGCCCGAACGCCAGCCGCCGGTGCAGCTGCTGCAGCCCCGGATCCCGACGGGCCAGTTGCACGATGCCAATGGGCGTGCCTTCGGCATTGCGAATGGGCCGCACCATGTAGTAGAGCTGTGTGTCCTCCACCTGCACGGTGCGCAGCGGAGCATACGAGCGTCCCGGCGGCGTGGGTTTGTCCAGCAGCTGTTCCGGGTAGGCGTCGTCGGGGAAGGCCGCGATGTTTTCGGAGGCGCGGACCAGTTCACCGTCCGCGTTAAAGACCTGCAGAAAGAAGGGATCGACGTGCTCGCCCCGGAAGAGATGGTGCGGCTCGTTCCATGCATAGGCATCGGCATGAAGCGTGCCACCGGGTCCGACGACCTGAGCCAGCACATGCTCCGTCTCGGCGCGCAGCACCTGGTGAGCCGTGTGGTTAAACCACGCATACGCCCCCAGCCAGATGAGCCCAGCCAGCCCAGCCAGTGCCACCGCCAGTGCACTGCCAATGGTAAGCAGCAGTCGCTGCCGGAACGTAGACCGGTTGGGCAGAGCCGCCGTGGTAGAGGAGTTCGCCATGGGGAGGTATGGATGCGATCAGATGGATGTGCTCAGGAGGCGCTGGCATTGCTTGTCGGGGCGAAGCGATATCCTACGCCTCGCACGGTCTCGATGCATGCATCGCAGCAGGCGGTTTCGTTCAGCTTATTGCGCACGTAGGCCACATATACATCAATGAGATTGGTGCCCCGGTCGAAGTCGTGCCCCCACACGTCGCGATGGATCTGCGCACGCTGTAACGCCTCGCCAGGATGCGCCATGAAGTAGGCCAGCAGGTCGAACTCCTTGGGCGTAAGATCCAGGGCCGTGTCGTTACAGATGCAGGTGTGCGCAGCACGGTCGAGCCGCAGGTTTCCAGCACGTAGCACGTTGGGCACGGCCTCCCCATCGAGAGAGGCGGCCCGGCGAAGCAGCGCTTCTACGCGAGCCAGCAGCTCGTCAAAGTCGAACGGCTTGGGCAGGTAGTCGTCAGCGCCCGAGCGCAAACCGGCCACCCGGTCTTCCACCGCATCGAGCGCAGTTAGCATCATCACGGGCAGGTGCGGCAGGCGATCACGCACCTGGTGGAGCACCTCCATGCCCGAGATGCCCGGCAGGCGAATGTCGAGGAGCACCACATCGACCGAGGACGTGCGCAGCTCGTCCAGCGCCTGCTCGCCCTCAGTAACCCAGGTCACCACGTATCCCTCTTCGGTCAGTCCACGCTGAATAAACGAGGCGATGTCGGCCTCGTCTTCGACAAGTAAAATGTGCGCATCCATACTGAAGTTTGCTGTTGTGGAACGGGGGTATCATACGGATTGCACACGCGAGGTGCCTCCTTATTCTGCCCCGACGGCCTCCTCTAATCGTTCTCTAATGCGTCTCTAATCGGGCTCTAATGATTCTGTCTATGTGCTTCTTGTACACTGCACCATGTATAGAGAACCCACCCTGCGTTTTTCCCTCTTGCTATGCACTGTGTTTTAATGTTCTCGCCCACTTTGTGGCATTCGCATAGGCACGGGGTGCCTATTGCGGTTCTTATTGGCGTGCTGGCGCTTCTTAGTGCCTCTCCCGTGCAGGCCCAACCCCGTGCGCTGCCCGATTCACTCACGCTGGAGGCCGCGACCTCCCTGATGATGGCGAACAACCCGGGCTTACAGGCTGCACGAGCCGATGCCGACTACGTGGCACGCAGCGCACGTGATGCTGCGCGCTGGTCCAACCCATCCGTGCACGCGGCGCAGACGAGCATCCCGCTTCCTACGGGCGGCACCGAGCGCGAAACGGAGCTGGGCCTCACGCAAACGCTGCCGTATCCGGGCAACAAACGCGCCCAGCGCCGCGCCGCCACGTACACGTCCGAAGCCGCCCAGTTTTCCTATCAGGAAGCGCAGGCGCAGGCGTTCCACGAGTTGCGCACGCGCTACCTTAGCGTAGCCGCCGCCGAGGCACGGGTGCAGGCCCTTCAGCAGCTCACCGATGCTGTGGCCGAAGCCGCCCACACCGCCGACGTGCGCCACGAGGAAGGCGATTTCAGTCCGTTCGGGCGGGCTCGGATGCGCGTAGCGGTAGCCGACTTCGAGAACGCCTTGGCCGATGCCCAGGTCAGCCGCCGCAACGCCCGCCTGCGTCTGGCCGCCTATATTCTGCCGGACAGCACCATGCAGGCAGCCGCCCCCGAAACCCTCATAACCTACACCGTTGCCGCCCCCCTGCAGGCTCCAGCGTTCGACGCAGCGTACGATGCGCTACGCACCCAAGCCCTGGCGCAGCGCGGACTGCTCAACGCAGCCGAGGCGCAGGTGGATGCGCAGCAGCAACAGCTGCGCGCTGCCCGGCTCGGACGCATCCCCGACGTCACCCTCTCGCTCGGGCCCGTCCTACGCGACCAACCGGGCGGTACGGAGTGGGGCTATCACGCGGGCATCAGTATTGGCTTGCCCATGTGGGACACCGGGCGCACGCGCGTTCGCGTCCAAGAGGCGCAGCAGCAACGTGCTCAGGCCCAGCAGGCAGATGCAAAACGCGCTGTTGAGGTGGAGCTGCGCACGGCCTACACCGAGGCCCAGAGCTACCGCAATCGCATCGACCAGCTCTCCGGCGAGGTGCTTGCGTCGACCGACTCGCTGCTTCAGCAGGCCCAATACGTCTATGAAGAAGGCGAACTGAACCTGGTCGGCCTGCTGGATGCGATGGAGGCTGCTCGCTCCGCCCAGCTGCTCCAGATCGATCTGGTTGCGGGCTACCTGCATCGCCTTTCCGCGCTCGAATATGCGATGGGCGTGCGCCCCACCGACACGCCGCCGCTGCTTCCTGCCGACCGGCTGGCGCCTGCTGACTAACACAGCCGGTGGGTTTCTCCTCGTTCTTCTATCGCCCTACTGCTTCCGTGCCCATGCCTGTCCGCTCTCTGCCTCTGCTTGCACTGCTCTTTTTTACTGTTGGATGCAGCAGCAATGCACCGCCCCCGACCAATGACGCCACCGCTGAAGACGCATCGCCGCCAGATCAGATTACGCTGACTGACGAAGCGCGCAGCGAGCTCACCATTACCACCGTGACCGTCGAGGAGCGCCCCATCACGAGCCACCTGTCGCTCCCGGCGCGTGTGCTGCCCGAAGCGAATCAGCAGGCGTACGTCACGTCGCTGATTCGCGGACGGGTCGACGCGCTGCATGTAGGCGTGGGGGCGCAGGTTGAGCAAGGCCAGGTGCTGGCCGAAGTCACAGCCCCCGGACTCAGTCAGCGCGTGGCGGCGCTGCGCCAGGCGCGCGATGAGCTGGATCGCCAGCAGCGTTTGCAGGAGCGCGGCGTGGGCCTCACCAAGAACCTGACCGCTGCTGAACGCGACTGGGCGATGGCCCGGCAGGAGTTGCGCTCCATTGGCGTGCGCGCCGACCGCATCGAGCGCGTGGCACGGGGCGCGGAGGACCTGAGCACCCTGCCCATGGAAGCCCCCATCAGCGGCACCGTGCTCGACCGGATGGCGGTCTTGGGCAGCCCAGTGGATGACGGTATGGAGCTGTTTTACGTGGTCGACTTGCAGCCCATCCGCGTAGTAGCCGACGTGTTCGAGCGCAACCTGGATCGGGTCCGCGAAGGACAGGAGGTTACCATCAAGACCCCCGTGAATCCAGACCGCGCATACCGGGGCACGATTGCCCAGCTGGTGCCCCAGGTGGATGCCGAGCGCCGTGCCGTAAGCGCACGCATCCGCCTCAGTAACAGCGACGGGTCGCTGCGTCCCGGCATGTTTGCCACAGTGCGTGTAGCCATCACCGGAGCCGCCGAGCCTGCACTACCTGCCGATGCCATCATGACCGACGAGCGCGGCACCTACGTCATTGTGGAGGAAGGCGCCAACACCTATCGCCGCCAAGCCGTCGACGCGCCCGCCGATGCCGAGGGCACCGTGGTGGTTCGCGAGTTGGAGCCTGGCACGAATGTCGTCATGGACGGCGCCTTCCAGATCATGAGCGCTATCGACAACCAGCAGGCCTAACAGCTTGGCTGGCTGCCGATGCTGATACGACGCTGCAATTCCCTGCACCATCCTGACCTCAACCCGTTATGTTCGACGCTCTTATCAAGTCTGTTGTCAAGCAGCGCGTACTTGTTCTGCTTCTTACTGCGGCGCTGGCCGGGTGGGGGCTCTACAGCTGGCGTGCGGTGCCGCTGGACGCCTACCCTGAGCTCACAAACAAGCAGGTCCAGATCCTGACCGAAGCGCCGGGCCTTTCGCCAGTGGAGATGGAGCAGTCGGTAACCTATCCCATCGAAACGAGCATGGCCAGCCTGCCGGGCGTGGTCGAAAACCGATCGCTGAGTCAGTTTGGCCTGAGCGTGGTTACGCTTGTGTTCGAGGAAGATACCGACATCTACTTTGCACGACAGCTGGTCTTCGAGCGGCTGAGCCAGGTGCGCGATCAGCTCCCCGGCACCGCCCAGCCCGCCATGGCCCCCGTAACCACCGCTCTGGGCGAGATCTACCAGTACGCCCTCCGCGATGCCCCCGGCGACGCGCACACGTATTCTCCTCGTGAGCTACGTACCATGCAGGACTGGATCTTGCGGCCCGAGCTGCGCACCGTTCCTGGCGTGGTAGAGGCCAACTCGCTGGGCGGGTTTGTGAAGCAGTACCACGTGCTATTCGATCCAGAAGCACTTGTTAACCAGGGCATTACGCTCGACCAGGCGTATGAGGCCCTGCGCCAGAGCAACCGAAACGCCGGCGGCCAATACATCGAGCGACGCGATCAGCAGTTTGTCGTGCGTGGCATCGGGCGGCTGGGGGCGGAGTCGGGCAACGTGATAACCGACATCCAGAATACGGTAATCACCAGCCGAAACAGCACCCCGGTCCTCGTCAGCGATGTGGCTGCTGTGGAGGTTGGCTCGCCGATGCGGAGCGGCGGCGCTACCATGAACGGCGAAGGCGAAGTTGTTACCGGCATCGTGCTGATGCAGCGCGGTGCCAACGCCCAGGAGGTCGTGGACAACGTCGAATCCAAGATGGAGGAGTTGAAGCAGGCGCTCCCCCCCGG
>CAZBTM010000020.1:7782-15615 GCA_964494425.1 uncultured Rhodothermales bacterium
ACGTCTTCTATAACCGCAACACCCTCGTTCTGGAGGCCATCGGCACGATCACAAGCAGCTTGATGATTGGCGTTCTGCTCGTCGTTCTCGTGCTCCTGACGTTCCTGGGCGACTGGCGCTCGGCGCTCATTGTAAGCCTCGTTCTGCCGATGACGGCGCTCATCACGTTCATCCTGATGTACTACTTCGGCTTCAAGGCCAACCTGATGAGCCTTGGCGGACTGGCCATCGGGCTCGGCATGTTCGTGGATGGGGCGATCGTGATGGTGGAGAACATCTACCGGATGCGCGAGGAGAACCCGACCGAGTCCATCGGGCTCATTGTGGTGCGCGCCGGGCGCGAGGTGGCGCGGCCTATCGCCTTCGCCGTGGGAGTCGTCATCGCCGTGTTCTTGCCGCTCTTTACCCTGCAGCAGATGGAGGGCCGCATGTTCAGCCCGCTGGCCTTCACGGTTTCGTTTGCGCTGCTGGCCTCGCTCTTCCTGGCGCTCACCATGGCGCCCGCGCTTAGCTCGTACCTGCTAAAGAACGTAGGCTCAGGTACAACGGGCTTCTTTGGCTCAAATGGAAAGCAGAAGGCTGCAGCGGGTGATGCTGCAAGAGCCGACATTACAGAAGACGACGCTGCCGAGCGCAATCCGGTTGTGCGTTTCGCCAAACGGATCTACCGCCCGCTGCTCGATGGCGCGCTCCAGCGCAAGGGGCTGACGCTTGCCCTGGCCGGAGCGACCCTGGCTGTGGGCATCGGCGTCTACACCATCACCGGCTCCGAGTTTGCCCCGCAGATGGAAGAAGGCGCCATCGCCATCCAGGCCGCGATGAAACCCTCTGCAGCCCTGAGCACCACCCAGCGCGTGCAGTCGCAGGTGGAGGCGGCGCTGCTGGAGTTTCCCGAGGTAGCGGATGCGGTGAGCAAAACCGGACGCCCCGAAGTCGCTACTGACCCCATGGGCCAGGAGCTCTCAGATATGATTGTGAACCTGACTCCGCGTGACACATGGCGCTACGACTCGAAAGAGGCGCTCGTGAGCGCGCTCCGCGAGCGGCTCGACCAGGTGCCGGGCGCCCGGTTCTCGTTTACCCAGCCCATCGCGCTGCGGCTGGATGAGATGGTCAGCGGCGTGAAGAGCCAGGTCGCTGTCAAGATCTATGGCGAGGATCTCGACGAACTGGAGCGGCTGGGCGACGAGGTGGCCGACGTGCTGCGCTCCGTTCCGGGCCATGCCGATGTGGCTCCTGAACAGGTGGCGGGCTTCGGCTACCTGGAAGTCGACATCCGCCGCGCCGATGCCGCCCGCTACGGGCTCTCGGTGGATGCGGTGCAACGCACCCTCGCGCTGGCCGTCGGCGGCGAGCGGGTTACCGAAGTGCTGCAGGGCGACCGCCGTTTCGACCTCATTGGCCGGTTTGCCGACACCGACCGCAACTCGGCTGAAGCCGTCCGAGATGTGCCGCTGTTTACGCCAGACGGGACGCAGATCCGTCTGCAAGACGTAGCCACCGTGCGTCTCACGCAGGGGCCGGCGCAGGTAAGCCGCGAGCAGGGGAAGCGCAAGCTGACCGTCGAATCCAACGTAACTGGACGTGACATTGGCAGCTTTGTGGAGGAGGCGCAGTCCGCCGTACAGGCACAAGTTAGCCTGCCTCCCGGCTACCTGATTGATTGGGGCGGACAGTTTGAGAATCAGGAGCGCGCGAACGACCGCCTCTTGCTGATTCTGCCGATTACGCTGGCTATCGTGTTCATGCTGCTGTACATGACGTTCAACTCCGCCAAGCAAGCGATGCTCGTATTCCTCAACATCCCGGTCTCGGTGGTGGGCGGCATCGTCGTGCTCTGGGCGATGGGCCTGTACATGAGCGTACCGGCCTCGGTTGGATTCATTGCGCTGCTGGGCATCGCCGTGCAGAACGGCATCGTGATGATCTCCTTCATCGACGAGTTGCGGATGCAGGGGCGGTCGTTCTACGACGCAGTGCGCGAGGGCGCAATGCTGCGCCTCCGCCCTATCCTGATGACAGGCATGACCACGCTATTGGGACTACTGCCCCTGTTGTTTGCCACCGGCATCGGCTCCGACGTGCAACGTCCGCTTGCAGCGGTGGTGGTGGGCGGGCTCTTTACGCTGCTGGCCTCCACGCTGCTACTGCTTCCCACGCTCTACGTGCTGTTCAACCCGTCGGCGCAGCCTACCTCCGAGATCGATCAAGCCGTGGAATCTGCCGAACCCGCCTCTGCTTCCAGCCGGGCGAACGGTTGACGCCGAAGCCTCCGTATCCCTACCGTATGCTCCTCCATAGCCATCCGATACGCTTATGCAGATGATAGTTGCTTACATCCGACCCCGCATGCGCGACGCCGTCGTCGACCAGCTTCGGAAGATGAACGTACCGGGGGCCAGCCTGAGCACCGTCGAAGGCTTTGGACACGAGGCCGGCCCGGAGGGCAAGCGCACGTATGACGAGGCGGTCACGCCCTACGTCAAAAAGCTCAAGCTGGAGATCGTCTGCCATGACGACCGAATCGACGAAATTACAGCGGCCATTGCCAACTACGCCCGCACCGGCCGCCGAGGCGATGGAAAGATCTTCGTGCTGCCCGTGCGCCAGGCCCACGACATCCGTACGCCTCGCACAGGCCCCGATGTCATTTGACTGGCCTCTTCCCAGCAGATGGTGCATTCCGCCTTCTTGTAACCATTTAACGTACAATCGCCATGAACGCTGCTCACGCGCATCTCGTCCTAAATCACATTCCACTATTGGGACTGCTCTTCGGTACAGTGCTGCTGGCTTACGGACAGTGGCGCACAAAAGAAGAGGTCCAAAAAGTCAGCCTTGCTCTCATTGCTTTTGCTGGTGTATCTACATTGGCGGTCTACCTGACCGGCGAGCCTGCCGAGGAAATTGTCGAAGACCTTGCGCATGTCTCCTACGATGCACTGGAGGCCCACGAAGACATGGGCATCTATGCGCTCTGGGCCGGACTGCTCACCGGCGGCGCGTCAATTATTGCACTCGTGATTGGTGCCCTGCGCGGCCGGCTGGCCCGCTGGTCGGTGGTCCTCACCCTCGTGTTGGCCCTGGGCGCCGTTGGACTCATTGGCTACACCGCGAACCTGGGCGGCAAGATTAGCCACCCGGAGCTGCGGTCCGAACTGGAAGCCACGCACCCAACACAAATAAAATCGTCCGATCATGAATGACCCCATCCGTTCCCCGACCCGCCATCCCATTCAAACAGCTATGCCCCGTCCGTTTACATTCAGTATTGGCGTGCTGGTATTGCTGCTTATGCTAACTGCTCCGGTGCTTGCGCAACAGCGCGGAGAAGGGCGTCGCGCGGTTCCCATATTTGACCCCGCCACGGTTGAGACGGTCAGAGGTGTCATCACTCGCATCGACAGTGTAGCAAGCCGCCGCGGCCCGTCAACGGGAATCCACCTTCAACTGCAGACCAGTGGGGAGGTCCTGACCGTTCATCTCGGGCCGAGTTGGTACGTTGAAGAGCAGTCCTTCGCTCCTCAGGTGAACGATTCACTCACCGTGCATGGATCCCGAGTAATGGTGCAGGATGCCCCGGCAATCATCGCCGCCGAAGTGCTTCACAACGAGCGTTCACTACGCCTCCGCGACACGCGGGGCCGCCCTGTCTGGCGCGGACAGCGACCTCGCTAAGCGCTTCTATTGGATTCATTTGTGTGCTTCGCATGCCAACCTGGACCTGCTCCGATCGGCTCTTGGCCCGCAAGGTAACGTCCGCATGCACGCATCACGTTGCCCGATCATCATCTGATAACTTGCAGAGGTATCGACATGAAAACGATTTTTTCGTCTCTCACCGCACTTATGCTGCTCGCTATACTCGCAGCCCTGCCCATCGCAGCACAGCAGCAAGGTCAGATGCAGCGACAGATGCAGCAAATGCAGGAGCATATGCAGCAGATGACGCGCATGATGGACCGCACTCATCAGATGGCGCAGCAGATGCAGCGGCAGATGCAACGCACACAAAACGAACAACAACGCCACCAAATGCAGCAGATGCAGCGCATGAATGAGCATCTGTATAATATGGCGGGGCAGATAAAAAATGCGCTGGAAGGCCACCAAATGATGTTGCAGAATCGCGAGATGATGCAAGACCAGGAGATGCAGCGGGAGATGGAACGGCTCCGCGAACACATGAACCAGATTACGAACCAGCTCGGGGAAGCAGTTCAGTCTATGGAGCGGCTCCAGGAGCGTTTTCGACAGCAATCGGCCCCCAATGGCTGATCTACTACAATAAAGGGATCGCTATGCACTGCTCCATCCTTCGCCGACTCGTATGGTGGACGGCCGTTGTAGCACTAACTACAACGGTAGCCCCCGTGCAGAGCCAGAGGGTAAACTATACTGGATCCGCACAATATGCGACGGGCAGTTATATCTTTGCTGAACGCACACACTCTGTGTATATGACCAATGGGCTTCATCTGTCGCACAGGCGGATGCAAGTATCGGTATCTCTGCCTATCATCTATCAGAGTTCGCCCTGGGTATCTTACAGTATAGTAGGCGGCGTGCCGTCTGGCGGACCGCAGCACGCGGCCGTGGGGCGCCGCTCCCGTCCAGATAACGGGATGGGAGCGAACCGCCGTCGCGGCCGCGCGACTATTGCCCTGCCTGATACCGCAACGTACACGGATATCGGTATCGGCGACCCATCACTTCGAGCCGATCTTACGCTGCTGCACGGCCTGGATAGCCGCCCCGGTCTTCAACTAACTGGCAGTTTGAAAGCCCCCCTTGCCGACATCGACCGCGGCTTTGGGACGGGAGCGTGGGACGGCGGTCTCGGGGCAGTTCTGTCTCAACGTATCTGGGGCTGGTTTCTGTTTGGCGAAGCGATATACTGGTGGATGGGCAACATGGATGACCTGGTACTGCACAATGCGGTGGCGTATAGCACTGCGCTCGGGCGCTCCTTCCGGGGCGGGCGCGTTGGAGTGCTTGCTTCGCTATCCGGCTATACGGCATCGATCGTGGAGGATGTAGCGGCCCCCTTACAGACAGGCATCGGGGTCAGCCACTCGTTTGACAACGGCCGCTATAGCCTCAATGTCAGCGCTGCCTTCGGCCTAACGGAGTCCACCCCCGGCGCCTCGGTTGCCTTGGGCTGGCAAGTGGCTCTGTAACGCCTGCTCAACGTGCTATTTCCTTCAAAGCCTTTTCCTCTACGAGGTGCTCACACTTATGCGTCCGGTAGGTGCGCCCGGTCTTATTGGATATATGTCAAATCTGAAAGGCACGATCGGCGATCCTAAGCAGCACGCTGCTTAGGATCGCCATGTTGAATGGGTTGCAACAGAATAGGTCGTGATAAGTGAGGCAAATTTAGGTAGTAGTTCAATACTAAGTGATGGAAGACATGGGCCTGTAGCCGAAGACGGGGAGCGCCCCCGCGCTGACGTCTCCGGAAGAGGCGAACGGGGGACCGTTCGCCCCAGGAAAGATTTTTATCAGAGGAGCTATCACTTAACGTCTATCCACTACCCAAATCTATCACTCCTACGCACAACCGCACCTCCTGCCGGACGTACCTGCTTGTCCGAATGCCAACCACGAATCCCCTCTTCCCGCATGTCCGACCTCTTCGACGCGCAGGCCGATGCCGCCCGCGAAGCCAACGCCCCGCTCGCCAACCGGATGCGTCCGCGTACGCTGGATGAGTTCGTGGGGCAAGACCACATCCTGGGCGAGGGCAAGCTGCTGCGCCGCGCCATCGAGGCCGATCGTGTGACGTCAGTGCTGCTCCACGGCCCGCCGGGCACGGGCAAAACCACGCTGGCGCGCATCATCGCAAACACGACCAAGGCGCACTTTACGTCGATGAATGCGGTGCTCTCAGGTGTGAAAGACATCCGTGAAGCGATCCAGAAAGCCAAAAACCGGCTGCGGCACCATCAGCAGCGCACGATCCTGTTTATCGACGAGGTGCATCGCTTCAACAAGTCCCAGCAGGATGCGCTGCTCCCCCACGTCGAAAACGGCACCGTCGTGTTCATCGGCGCCACGACCGAGAACCCGTACTTCGAGGTGAACAACGCGCTCGTGAGCCGCTCGCGGGTGTTTGAGCTGCATCCGCTCAATGAAGACGCCCTCGCCCGCATTGCCGACATGGCGCTGTCGGATGCCGAACGGGGCTACGGCAACCGCGATGTGCATCTCACCCAAGAGGCGCGTGCGCATCTCGTCAATACGGCCAACGGAGACGCCCGGTCGGTGCTCAACGCGCTGGAGCTCGCCGTAGAGACCACCCCGCCCGATGCCGGCGGCACCATTCGCATCACGCTCAATGTGGCCGAGGAGAGCATCCAGCAGCGCGCGGTGCTCTACGACAAGGAGGGCGATGCGCATTTTGACACGATCAGCGCGTTCATCAAGAGCCTGCGCGGCTCCGACCCCGACGCGGCGCTCTACTGGCTGGCGCGCATGGTGTACGCCGGCGAGGATCCGCGCTTCATCTTGCGGCGCATGCTCATCTTTGCCGCCGAAGACATCGGTCTGGCGGATCCGCAGGCGCTCACGCTGGCTGAAAGTGCGTCGCGGGCGTTTGGCTACGTGGGGATGCCCGAGGGCCAGTTCCTGCTGGCCGAGTGCTGCCTCTACCTGGCCACCGCCCCCAAGAGCAACACATCGTTTGCGTACTTCGATGCGCTCTCGTTTGTGCGCGACGAGCAGACTGGCGACGTACCTACGCATCTCAAGGACCCGAGCCGCGACAAGGAGGGACTCGGCCACGGCGAAGGCTACAAGTACCCGCACGCCTACCGCCAGCACTACACCCCGCAGCAGTACCTGCCCGACACCATGCAGGGCACCTACTTCTACGCGCCCAGCGAGCAGGGCTACGAGGAGACGATAGCACAGCGCCTGCAGGCGTTCCGCGAGCGCGACTTTGACGAGGATGTGGTCAAACGCGCCGAGCGCTATGCGGAGGCCGCGCAAGAGGAGGGCTGATTAGCAATGCGTAGCCCAGATTGGTCTGCGCAGATCCATTTTCACTTCTTGCATCACGTCGTAGCGTGCGGTATACTTGCGTATTATCGCTTTTGGGAAATGCACGTTTACTATGCCACTTCGCTCTGTCGTCGTTCTCGCAGCCGCCATTCTATGCATAGGCTTCCTATCCGCCCACGCCAGCGCCGGAAAACTGGGAGAAGAGCCGCCTACGTCCTCTGAGTGCACTGATACCTTTCTTACCACCCGCGAAGTCACGTTGGACCAGTCTGAACAGCTCCTGGGTCAGCTACAGAGCGCTGCGCGGCTGCCGAATGGCCGAATTGCGGTGAGCACCGCCGATCCAGGCATCTTCCTGTTCGAAGCTGACGGCACATTCATCCGCCAGATCGGGCAATCGGGGCGTGGACCGTCCGAGTATCAAAATCCGAGTGTCGTGCGTCCTTACGGCTCCAACATTGCCATCTGGGATGCTGGCAATATGAAAGTTACCGTGTATGACCAAGCAGGTGATTCCGTTGAGGAATGGACGGGCTTCACCTGGAGCGTAGCTGACTTTGCCATTCGCGATAGTGTGTTCTATTCATACTACGCAAGCGTCGATGCCCCCTATCTACGCATTTGGGATCTGGAGGCCAAGGAGATGATCGCGGAGTATGATGATGCGGAGTCGGTTGAGCGTGCTGCACTTTCGCAGATGCAGGGCTCTGGGAGTCTCGCGCTCTACAATGACGCGCTGTATGCTCTTGACCCGGCGTCGCCTTCCGTGCAGCAGTACGACGTATCCGAAGGCCAAGGAAGGTCAGGCCATTGTCCAGGAGTACTGTG
>CAZBTM010000020.1:15625-21920 GCA_964494425.1 uncultured Rhodothermales bacterium
TTGGCTGACCTGGAGGCATCGAGCATCGACGCACTCAACGCGCAGTTTGCCGATGTTATGCAGTTTGGCCTATCCAGCAGTCGAAGCTACCAGGTGTTCACAACCGAATCTGCCGTGCTGGCGGTGCTGCAACACGGCTCCATCTCGTATGATGCCCCGCTCTTCGAAAACGGACGTCCGAATACTGACGCGCGTATGGAGTCGTACGACCGCTACCTGCATGTGCATCAAATGACGCACGACGGCGACGCCACGCGGTGCCAGCGCATTAATATAGACATTGAGCGGTCACAGAACGACCATGTCATTCTTGGCCCCACACCTCGTGGCTTTCTCTATCGCACAATCCGCGAAACGAGTGATGGTGCGGATTACGTGCTCACCGAATATACACTCCCCCAGTAACCTTCTCACTTCACGTTCCTATCTGCCATGGTCAAGCGACTCCTTCAAACCGTGGGCCTCCTTACTGCTGTGCTCGTTGCAGCAGGGGCTATTCTGACTGTTGTATTCTTCGTGGTCTTAAACCAATCGTTCACGGATCCTCCTCCCTCCGCTGAGGCCCGCTGCATAGCGCCTACGTTGTACACTTCAGCGAACTTTTCCGATGTCACATCAGGCTGCCAGTGCCCCGTCGATCCGCTCTGCTGTCCCGTATGGAAAAGAGACCAGACCCTTTCACTGGGACTTACCGGATTCTCGCAAACCAAAACCTGCACGCTCGGCGGGTCCAGTCCGTGTATCACGTGTCGTGGACAATCAGATGCTCCTGCTGAACCCGAGTCCGCCACCACTCGTTAGCCTCACATATCCTTCATGAGCACACGCCCACGCATTCGCTATGATTACTTCAGTCGATCCACCGCGCATCACGGTGCATCCGTATCGCTTCACCTCCAGCGAGGTGAAGGACATGCTTCGTGCGGGCATTTTGCACGAGGATGATCGCATTGAATTAATAGACGGTCTTCTTGTACCTATGGGACCCATCGGCAGTGCCCACTACTTTTGTGTCAACCGGTGCAATCACTTTCTGGGAAAGCACACACCAGATACGGTTTCCGTGAGCGTCCAGAACCCGCTGCATATCGATGCGCACAATGAACCGGAGCCGGATGTCGTACTCATCGACGGATTCGATGTGCATCCTACGCCCGAAACCGCTCTTCTCGTTGTCGAAGTCTCGGATACGACGCTCGCCTACGACCGCGACACCAAGCTCCCGCTCTACGCCGAAGCCGGGATTCCCGAGGTGTGGATCGTGAACCTGCAGGCGCGTCAGGTGGAAGTGTATCGCGAGCCGAAAGGCACCACATATGGGCTGCGACGGCTACTGGATGCCGAAGACATGCTCTCCATCAAGCCCCTTCCGGATGCGGAGCCGATTGCTGTATCCGACATCTTGCCTCCGCCCGATGCCTCGGACGCAGATTCGTGAGCATCTGCCGATACCCTACGTTGCCGTCTCATCCCGCGTGCGAATGACGACGGTGTTCGCAATGCGGTCGTGGATGCCCTGGCGGTTGGGATCCCAGTAGACTTGCGCAAAGCCCAGGAGCCCTGTTGCAACCCCGGCAGCGTATCCCGCAAACCGATTGAACGAATTCCAGAGCGTCATGGGCTCGCCGTCGAGGCGCACCACGCGTAGCCCAAAGAGCCACTTGCCCGGCGTTTGGCCGCTCCACCACGTTAGGAAGATTGTGAAGTAGACGCCGATCCACCCAATCGAGAGCCCAAAGTCGCGGGCGGTCGCTTTCACATAGCTCCAGATGCTCGGGTTCTGGACGCGTTCAGACAGGGCCTCATTGCGGTCTTCGAGGTCGTCGATGCGGTCGTCGGCATGGTCCAGTTGCGCCTCCAACGCCTCAATCTGCGGTCCGGCGACGAACTCGGTCATGGCCGGGCGCAGGCTGTCGCGCACGGTGGTGTCGGATTCGGCGATGGCCTGTGCGTAGCGATTGACCAGCGCCACCGCGTCGGCGCGGGCATCGGTTTGCATGGTGTCGGTGGGAGGCGGCATGGTGAGCAGTTCGCGCACCTCGGCCGGCATGAACGGGAGCTGCGCAAGCGCCTCTGGATCGACCCCGCTGGCCTGCAGCTCGGCGCGCATTTCGTTCATATGAGCCTGCTGCACCGAATCTGACACCGCAGAGGAGGGATCCGGGATAGCTGCGCCTTCATTATCATCGTCGCCTTCGATAAGGGCGAGGACGGTGCCAAACAGAATCAGCGCGCCCACGAACGCGAGTGTCGCGCGCGCCCAGCGCTTCAGCGGACGGTCGATGCGCTGCCGCGTGGCCAGTCGAAAAAACAGAAACGCCACCACAATGCCCACCAAGATGCCAGCCGTGTTGGCAATGATGGCCGCCAGCAGCAGGTCGATGAGCAACGCCACCAGCCGACGCGATGGCGATGCGAGTTCAATGCCCAAGAGCGACTCGTCCAACTCAAACGCATACGGGGTGATGCGGTCGCGCGGGTCGTGTGCTGGATTGGTGCCATCCGCATGGCGCGTAGCATCCGCCATAGGCTTGATGAAGACTCAGGTTCGTGCGCAGCAATATCGGGTGGATTTGCGCAACCTACAACACGCTGTGCCAGAACGCAAGCACGCAGAATCGAGACGCACCAATCCGCGCCGAATCCAATTTGGTACGCACCCGTTTACCTCATACATCCTTCACGGACCCAATATCATGCATCTGTCATGACTACCTCGGTCGATTTGCCGCGTCCCCCCGTGCGCCCGTATCGGTTTACGTACGAGGAGGGGCTTCGCATCGCTGAAGCCGGTATGCTGCGCAAACACGAGAATGTAGAACTGATCGACGGGCAGCTTATCCCTATGAGCCCCGTTGGAGATCCACACGTCAGTTGCGTAAATCATCTCACGCGCCTGCTCGTCGAACGCACAACATCCAACGTGATGGTCAGCGTGCAGAATCCGCTCCGAATCGACGCTCACAACGCTCCCGAGCCCGATGTCGTCGTAACTACACAGCACGATGGGGCTCCAACACCTGCCACCACGCTTCTCGTCGTTGAAGTTTCAGACACTACGCTCATCTACGACCGCGATGTCAAACTCCCCCTCTATGCCGAGGCCGAGATTCCGGAGGTGTGGATCGTAAACCTGGAGGCGCGCCAGGTGGAGGTCTATCGCGACTCCTCGGGCCCGGATTATACCGTGCGCCTGCTGCGCGATGCCCCCGCGACGGTAGACGTTGCCGCGCTGCCCGACATCGCGCCGATGGCGGTCAGCAGTATGCTCCCACCTGAAGACGCCGCCAACGCCTCCCCCGAGCGCACTACCGACTCTGATTCTACATGAGCACGTACGACATCAACCGTGCCTTGTATCCCAGGGCCCACGCCTGCGTCACAGGTCGATGTTTGAGTTAGCAGCCCCCTTGTCAGACGCTGTCCTCTTGAGCGCCGTCCGACGAATATCGCTCCGACTCCTGTCGGAGGAAAGATCTCCTGCATGCCCAGCAGCGGCCTTCATTTGATAGGCTTCCGCCATCTGTGCAGGAGATGGTTCCGTCGAATGTCATTCGACGGCTAAGCCTCCTACGTCGCCGTCTGCTCACCATGACAGGCCTCGTTGGGGGGTAATTGCAGGGTCGCCACCAAAACGAGGATTTATAGAGCTTTACCGACTCCGATCCCGCATGAGCACGTACGACATTGATTTTTCGGCGCATCCCGAAGCATACCGCATCCAGCCGAATGAGAAGGGCGTGTTCAAGGTGGAGCCGTACAAAAGCGCGCTGCTCGATCACTGAGGCTTAGCTGTAAACTGCAGAAGCTATATGAGACCATCAAAATAGATTAGTGACGTTGTAAATATCTACTTTTTGTGCGCCCGAGGAGTTGGTGCGTATGCCGTATGCTTTTCCGTCTTTGACAACTTGCAGGAAGACAATTCCTTCTAACGTAAACTCCGACAACTGCTGGCCACTTTCATCAAACACGCGATACGTGGTATTTCCTTCGTCGAACGCATCGGGATCATTCACGGCAATCCAGATTCGATTTTCTGTATCCACAACCATGTGCTCAAATGCAGGCATGGCATCAGGGGCCTCACGCCGCAGTTGCTCCACCTGGTCTGAAGATAACTCAGATCCCATCCGCTGTATCTCGGTCTCCAACAACTCCTCTGTAACGGGTATAGAAGTGTGATTGTCTTCTACTACAGTCGCTGTATTTCCATTAACAGGACTGACGCTCTGAATCTCGATCCGTTCATTCATCCCATATAGGATGTCCCCGTCTTGACCAACTGTAACGACGGGACGTTTGCCAAATGGCATGAGACGTACGGAAAAGCCTCCGTTTTCGAACACAATAAACTCTCGATCAGGAAGCGTGGCTACGGGATTTTCTTCTCCAAGAAAATGAATATGGATGGCCCGATCTTCATTTCGATTGCTCGGACTAAAGCCGCGTCCTGATACAACCACTTTTTCCCCGTCAGGCAACACCCAGATTCCGTGTAGCCCGACCAACGGGCCTCCAATCATGCTGGAGCTGAGTCCGTCGTCGCGCGATGGAATGGACGTGGTGGTACTCCGACTCATGTTGTCCGTGGGAAATGCGACAATCCGGCGGGCCGCACGGTCGTGTACAAACAGCGAATCGTTCGGCCCCATATCCATACCAGAGATCGACTGAAACTCTCCTGGTCCTTGCCCACGCCCTCCGAACGAGTCGTCGTATGATCCTTCTGAAGTGTATCTGTGCACCTGCATGTTGATGTAGTCGCCTACATAGACCCTGCTTTCTTCGTCTACAGCAATGCCTTGAATCAGGCCAATGCGCTCGTCCCCGATCTGAGCGTCGGGTTGATGCGGATCATCTGGAAGCCCCAGTCCAAGTAGGCCCACAAGCAGAGCGATGACGGATATGGAGGTGCTCATAACTGTCTCTGTAGTTAACATGGATTCCTACATGCAAGTGGGGATGCGCACTTAACATGAGTGCGCATCCCCACTTCTTTTATTGGCTACTTCACTCAAGTATCGCTTCTGGGCACTCACATTCTTGTGGACCAGCACTGCAACCAGAGCATGTGCAGCAAGCTCCTGACCCTGCGCAGCATTCAGGGGTATCGCCATTGATAAACGTACCCGCCAAAGTTCCACCGGTATCATTTGAGCCACACATATCTGCAACCTTCGCAGAAACAGCAGAGCGCGCAACCAGAAGGTCAGGTCCTTCTACAACTTCCACCTCTGGATTGTAACGAATCTCTTCGCCTTCAAAGGACTCGTTACTGTCCATGACAAAGCCAGAGAAGATGAGTGTTATAGCAACTATGAAGATGGGAACTACACTATGTCGAAGCATATCTCTTTGGTGTTGGTGAACTTTTGATTATGACACATCACACCTTAATGGGGGGGGGGACAGAAACTCAATGATTTAGACTCGTGAAATGTGAAATTACAGGAAGTGAAAAAGACGTATGCACCACACCGAGCACATCTACGATGCGGACACCAGCCCCATGGCATAGCACGTCCCAGTGCACTGTCACACGTGATTGTTTAGGTCGTTTGAGCGCACGGACTCCCTCTCCAGGGGAGCGATTCAGAGCTTGCTTCTTTACCCTATACTTCAAGGTCATTCTGCCCCCGACGACTGGCAGAGGCAAAGATCTCAACGCTTCCCCTGCACATGGGGCACCGGCTTCAGGAGCGGGCACGCCACAGCCTAGGAACTTGGCCTGAACACCGCCCGGGACGTGCGCTGCGCTTCCAGTCCCGGGCTACAGGTCCCTAAACACGTACTCTTCTCTTGAGAGAAGGGACTCAATACGTGCGGCAGTAGCCGGGTCCCTCCCTACCGCGCCGCCTGACGGTTCGGCATCAACTGGCGCAACAGCAGTGTCAATATCAGCATCGGGCCGCGCTGGCTGCCGCCTTTGAGCTCGTAGTCCGCCGCCACCAGCGCCTGATACGCCTGCGCCAGGCGTCCACGGGTGTAGCGCTTGGCGCTCTGCACGTACTCGGACACGAAGTAGGGCGACACGCCAATCACGCCCGCCAGCTGACGGTTCGACTTGCGCTGCACGTCGGCAGGCTGTAGCTTCCAGAGCTTGTCGACGTAGGAATTCAGAATCGCCACAATCATGATGGCCTCGCCCCGCGGGTTGTTGGCCTGCTGCAAGAGGCGGTCGGCAATGCGCATCGCATCCGCGTGGCGGCCCTCGCCGAGGGGATCGCGCTGCGCCAGCGCCCGATCGCCGCGCAATGACGGACATGCCCGTCGACCGGGCGCTCGGCGGAGG
>CAZBTM010000020.1:21930-23355 GCA_964494425.1 uncultured Rhodothermales bacterium
CAAACACATTGAACTCGCGCGTCTGCCCGCTGGCGCGCAGCACATCCTCGGTGGTAATCTCGTCGCGCTCCCCAATGAACGTCTCCAGCTTGTCGATCTCGCTGACCGCCGTCTGCAGGTCCGTACCCACGTACTCAGCCAGCATCTGCACCGCGCGCCCATCAATGCGCAGCCCGCGGCCCTCCACATGGCTCTTGATCCAGCCCGGAATCTGGTTGTCGTAGAGCGCCTTGAAGTGCGACCACGTGGCGTTCTGCTTCAGCGCCCGGTACGGATGCGCACTCAGATTCGGCTTCGTGGTGCACAAGAGCAGCACCACCGCCTGCGGATTTGGCTGATTGGCGTAGCTCTTGAACATGCGGTTGTTCTCCAGCTGCTCAAACTCGCGCACCACCACCACGCGGCGCTCCGCCATCACCGGGTAGCCCTGGCAGATATTAACGACCTGCGAGGCCTCCGCCTCCGAGCCATAGATCAGATCGAAGTTGAAATCGCGCTGCTCCGGCGGCAAGGCATGCTCGATCAAGAGCTCCTGCAGCTCATCCATCAAAAACCCCTCCTCCCCAAAGAAGAAGTAGAGCGGATCGAAGTTCTCGTGTCGAAACTGCGTCGCCAACTCGTTAAACGACGGACCCGTATTCTTTGCCATAAGACATGCAGCAGCAGATGAAAGGCAGCGCGCTTACTTCGGCAGATCCTCGTCCCGATCCGACAGGTGCGCATGATGCAGACGTTGTGCCACCGTGCGCAGGCGTTCTGTATCGTTTTGGAGGATGCGATGGGCCCAGTCAAAGACCGTCATTTCGGTGCGATCCACCTCCACGTCGCGCCCCCATGCGTCGAGGTCGCACGCGTGCAGGCTCTCGACGAGTGCCTGGCGGGTCTGCTTCAGGCGATCGAGGGTCACGCCGAACCCGTTCTCGCTCCAGCTGTGCTCGTTGGCCACGTCCAGCGCCTCCCGCGATCGGATGCGTGGCATTCTGCCCGCCTGCACCATCTCCACCGCCGGACGCCGCACGCGCTCATCGAAGTGTGCAATGAGCGCATACACCTCAATGATGGCCAGCGTATCAGGCGTCGGGCGCTCAATGAGCAGCTGTGTCGGAATCCGGCCCACAAACGTGCGCATCCCGTCGACTTCCTCCACCAGCATGCCCAACTGGTTCAAAAACGACTGGCGAAGCGATTGCGCTTGGTCGGTATCAGCCATGGAAAATCAGGCAGGCCCAGAAAAAAATGCGTTCGAGAAGACGACTGTCGTGTCACACTTGAATGATTGGGGTCAGATATGTGTTTTCCCCTCCATCCTACCCTTCCTCCCTGGTATCTGTTTAGCCCTCTCGTCACATGGCTCTGCCTTGTGACGCAGGCTGTTCAGGGGCTCCGCCCCGCTAACTTAGCCCAGACACCGCCCGGGACGTCCGC
>CAZBTM010000021.1:0-6537 GCA_964494425.1 uncultured Rhodothermales bacterium
GCATGCCCCAGCCCTTGCCTGCGCCGTCTTTGCCGCCGATAATGGCGTCGATGGGCACGATTACGTCTTCGCCTTCGGTCGGGCAGTTGTAGAACGCAATGCCGAGCGGGTCGTGGCGGCGGCCCAGCTTCACCCCGTCGAGGTCGGTGGGTACGAGCGCGCACGTGATGCCGAGATCCTCGCCCTTGCCAAGATAGTTGTTCGGATCGCGCAGCTTAAAGGCGAGTCCGAGCACGCCTGCGATGGCGGCCAGCGAGATGTAGCGCTTGGTCCAGTTCAGGCGGATCTTGAGCTCGCCGTCGTCATCGCGGAAGACCTCGCCATGGGAGGTCATAGCCCCCGCGTCGGACCCGGCTTGGGGCTCCGTGAGCGCAAATGCGGGCAGCAGTTCACCGCTGGCCAGCTTGGGCAGGTAGTGGTCGCGCTGTTCTTGCGTGCCGTAGTGCAGAAGCAGTTCGGCGGGCCCCAGCGAGTTGGGAACCATCACCGAAATGGAGAGCGGCAGCGAACGCGTGCCCAGCTTTTCGACGACCGCGCTGCGGGCCTCCGCCGAGAAGTCGAGTCCGCCGTATTCTTCGGGGATGAGCATCCCGAAGAAGCCTTTTTCTTTCAGGTAGGCCCAGGCCTCCTGTGGTAGATCGCCACGCTGGTGGATCTCCCAGTCGTCGACCATCTCGCAAAGCTCGTCGACGGGGCCGTCGAGGAAGGCGCGCTCCTTGTCGGAGAGCTCGGTGACGGGCTGATCGAGGGTCTTCTTGAGATCGGGCTTGCCGGAGAAGAGCTCGCCGTCCATCCACACCGTACCGGCGTCGATGGCAGTTTGCTCGGTTTCAGAGATGGCGGGCAAGAATTGAAGCGCTTCCATCGTGCGCATGACGGCTCCAGAGAGCAGGCGACGCAGCGGCGGTACGTTAAAAAGCGCTACCAACGCTACGTATGGAATCCAGACCGCGAGTCCGACTCCGGCGCCGTACAGCGCGGCGGCTCCGGCGACGGCCCACACGGCAAGCGGCGCGCCCGTAAACCCGAGCGCAAACAGCATAAGCACCACACCAGCGCCCACGCCCCATAGCGGAAGTTGAGCGAAGATATCGAATAACGGAAGGTCCATAGGAGTCACCTGAGTCTGAATGAGCAGAGCAGCGGCACAGAAAACGACACGCTCGTCGCAGTTAACACCGTTAAGTTACAACTCTAACCTACTTAACAGTGTTATGTTTTGCAAGAACTCCACTTTTTTACCGGGTGGTGGATTCACCCTTGGGCCCAGTTCTTCTGTGGGGCGGCAGATTTCGGTAGCGGATAGAAGGGTAGTGGATAGACGTTAAATGATCGCTTTCCCAATAATAATCTTTCCTGGGGCGAACGGTCCCCCGTTCGCTCCCGTCAACTCCGCCGGAGACGTCCGCGCCGGAGGGCGCTCCCAGTCTCCGTCTACTGGTACATTTGCACCATCACTTAGCGTTGAACTGCTACCGGTTAGTGATCGCTGCAGGCCTTCATCTGCAGGTCATCCTGACTCCCGACCGCCGCCGGGGGAAGGATCACAACGCCGACCTTGCACACTTGAAATCGCGCCCCGCACCGGAGCACCGCACCGTGCCCCCCCGAAGCACGTGCTCCGTACGCGTGACCTGAGATGCTTCACTGCGTTCAGCATAACAATAGCGACCATACAGCCTCTTTCCGGATGCATCGTATCACTTAGCATCTGACTACTACCCAGATTTCTTTTCCCGCGCGGCTGTAAGCTATGCATGAGGCTGCAGGCCGGGCGGCGGGCCACATCGCTACTGGAGCGGGCGGGATGCGTGGTGTTGCAACGAAATGATGCAGGCGTGCTGCCTGACCTGGGTGTTCCCCTTGATTCTATTGCCTTTATGAAGCAATGCTATGCGACAGGATCGGATGCTCCTTGCCGATGGGCTGCGTAGACGGTGGTGAACTCGGCGCCCAAGAAGAAGATTTGGGCGGCGTAGTACACCCAAAGGAGCAGCGCGGCAAGGGCGCCGGCGGCCCCGTAGGCAGAGACGGCGGCGGTGCTTCCGAGATACCATCCGATGCCGCTGGTGCCCAGGCGAAGAAGCACGGCAGTGCCGATGGCACCCATCCACACGTCGGCCCACTGCACGGAGGCATCGGGAAGGACGCGGAAAAGGAGCGCACAGAGCCCGGCAAGCACAATTAGGGTACCGACCTGCTCGGCAAGGTAGAGCCCCCATGCGCCGCCGAGGGTATCGGCGAGTCCGCTGAGGACGGCGCTGAGCACAAGACTGCCCACCAGACCAACGCCCACAAGTAGCACCAGCAGCAGCGATAACAGGCGACTGCGCACGAAGCCGCTGATGCCGGCGTGTACGGGAGTAGCCTGCCAAATGGTGTTCATGGCATCTTGTAGGCGGGCGAAGAAGACGGTAGCGCCAACGAGAAGCAGTACGCTTCCGATTATCACCGCGGTGGTGCCTTGTCCGGCAATCGAGGCGTTGCTGAGCATGTCTTGCACGAGCGTACGCCCGGCGGGTCCGACGACCGATTCGACCTGGTTGAGCAGTGCGGTTTGCGCCTGCATGGATTGCTGGCCGTATACGAGGCGCGCCACCGCCAGCGCCAGTACCAGCAGGGGAGCCAGCGAGAAGATGGCGTAGTAGGCGAGGGCGGCTCCCAGGCGCTCGGCTTTGTCGGTGGTGTAGGCGTTCCAGGTGGCAACGAGCAGCGAGCGCGCAGTGGCAAACGGCATGAGACGAGTGGATACGTGGAGCTTCGATCACGAACGCGCGCTCCAACGGAAGGCACGGCGTTGCGTTCGCGGATCGGGGTGGGATTCGGGATTTTGGATTCGGGATTTTGGATTGGACACACCCCGTCGCACATCCAACATGCCGCTCATCCTTTGTTATTCGATCTCATCGAGCACATCGTCGTAGGCTACGTTGGCGTACTCATCGGCGAGGCGGTCGAGGAGGCGGGTTTCGATGTCTCGCTGACGACGCTCCAGAAGGATGGGGTCGAAGAGGTCGCGCTCGTTCCCCGAGAGGTCGAGGCTGCGCCAGTCGCCGGGGAAGCGGCCGTCTTCCATCTCGCCTTCCGCTTCAGCATGCGCCGTGCCCCGATCCACAACACGGCGCGTCTGCACGTCAACGACGCGATAGTCGACAACGGCCTCCACGTCGAGGTCGTAGGTGCGGCGGACGTAAGACGTGTCGGTGGAGGTACTGCCTCCATTCTGCCGACCGCTCGTACGACTGCGCCGATTGGACACATACGCAACGTGGACGCGCTCTTCGTCGACATCCGTTTCGGTTGCCGTGAACTCTGTGACTTCTCCTGTGACCACAAAGGCAGCGTCTACGCTGCGTCCGACCGCAGCGGCTTCGCGGCGCGACAGTACAGCGCGGCTGGTGCCATTGCGCCGCATGGTGCGCCGCACCGCAATAGGATCGGCGGAGGCGATGAAGCGGGGCGGCGACGCCCAGTAGCGGGCATTGAGGACGTCGTTGAGGTCGGGGAGGAAGACCTCTGACAGGGCGCGTCCGGCTGTTTCGGTACGCCAGAGCGGGAGAAAGGCTACCCGTTGCGTGCCGCGCTCGATGGCTTCCGTCTGCAGCGCCTCGGCTTCTGCCACGAGCGGATGGGAGGCGGGCACCAAGTCGAAGATACGGGCAGCACGCTGGTAGGCCCCGCGGTAGGTGCCGCGCTGCATCTCGGTATCGGCCCACCCGAACAGGACGTTGGCCTGTTGCTCATCGATCGCCTGCAGGCGATCCCTGCCATCGATGTAGCGACGTGCGCGTTCGTAGGCATTGAAGGCGACTTCCCAACTCTCAGCATTGGTTGCTTCTTGGGCCTCCTCAATGAGTGCATCAGCAGCACGCCGCTCCGTGTCGGTGCGGAAGTTCGCGTAGCGTTCGGGCAGCGGCACACGCACGTCTACACTCTGGCAGGCTTCGTGCAGATCGCGGACTTCGTTGAGATAATCAACGGCGCGCTCGTACCGATCGGCGTCGGCAGCAGCGCGGGATTCGTTCATCCCGTCCTCCATAGCGCGCTGCGCAGCACCGGCCAGGCTATCTCGCGCATTGGGGAAGTCGGGCTCATCCTCCAGCACCTCTATGTATGCACGGGCAGCCTCGGCATAGCGTCCCTCGCTTTCGAAGTTTTGGGCCCGTTCGAACCGCTCTTGCGTGCTTACGCATCCGCCCAATGCAAGCGCGATCAGCGAAAGCGCGAGCAGCCAACGAGACAGCTCCTTCAACGTGCGACAACAGGCCATAGAAACTATGCGGATGAGGAGGGATCAATGACGCGACCCCTTCTGGCTGTACGCAGATGAGATCGTTGGTATGGTACCCATCGGGGTTGCCAATGTAAAGGAGCATGCCCATGAGTGCGGACATGGGACCTTGGGCAGGAAGCTTCTTCCTCTACGCGAGCACCACCTCCTTCCTGACACCTTTTATGCCGCCCGCTCGGGGGCGTTGATCCGTGCACGCACGCGCTTAAAAATGCCGTCTTGCCGACGATAGATAAGTGTGCCGCCTATGGCTGCCGGTGCGACCCAGCAGAGGAGCGCAGTTGCCAGCACGCTGCCCGTCGTGCTGAGTGGGGTGCTCTTGTGCACAAGCGGCACAAGCGGTTCGAAGAAGTGAGAGCCGGTTGCCATCACAAGGCCGACGTACGACCACAGCATAAACTTATAGTGCATCTCCAGCCACGCCTCGCCGATCCAGGAGCGGAGCAAGGGCGCGCACATGCCTCCGACAATCGACACGAGGCTCACGATTGCACAGGCATGAAAGGGGCCAAAGCTGTCGAACAGTTCGTAGATCCAGAACGAGGTGACACACAAGAGCAGCATGGCTGCCACGTACAGCCATCCGGCCACTCGGTGCGGCAGCGTTCCTTTGCGCATGCCAATGACCACCCCGCCAAAGAGGAGAGACGCAATGCCGCAGCCGGTGTGGAAGAGTGTTAGTGGATCCATAACGAGAGCAGGGAAGGCATAAGAGCGTGATCGAAACATCCATGCGTGTCAACAGACGCTCTGAGCCGTCCGGTCCGTCCGCGTCGGCGAGTCGCGTCTACCGTCGATGAGGGAAAAGGAGGTGTCGCGTCCTGTGCTGTAACGATATTCACCACGCATCTACATAGAAGCGCCTTCCGAGCATAAGGCGGAGCAAATATGCCTGTGTGTCGGGGCGCTTTGTAGTTGTTGGATTTTTATGTAATAGACGCACACAATTGTTATGGCTACACAGACAGCATCCCCTGCAACGACTGAATCGACAGCTGCCCGTTCAATCAGTCCGTGGGACTGGTGGCGTGGTGCGCTGGGGGGCTTCCTGGGCAGCGTGGGCTTTGGGCTTATGATGGCGTTTATCATGCCACCGCCCCTGCTGGAGGTCGTCATTCCGAACATGTATGGCATTGCGGCCACGCCGGATAACCCCGCGCCGCTGGCAGGCTGGTTCTTCCACCAGTTTCATGGCGTCACGCTGGGCCTGGCGTACGTAGCGTATGTGGATCTTCCGGCGGTGCGCGCCTGGAAGGGTGCGCGGACGTTTTCGGGGGCCATTCTGCACGGACTCATTTGGGGCGTAGTCACGACGCTCATTCTGGCGGTGCTGGTCATGCCGCTCTGGCTGCAGGCGGTGGGCTTTCCGATGGCGCCGCCCTTCCCGAACCTGGGCACACCCACCATTATGAGCTTGATTGGCCATATTGTGTACGCGCTTCCGCTGGCCGGGCTTTATTCCATCTATCGCGGATAGCGTGACGTGTCGGGCTCCTATGACCCAAACGCTACCAGCCGGTTGCTCCCATACAGGGCAACCGGCTGGTGTGGTGTTGTCAACATGTTGTACAGGGGGATGCATGGGGCATCCGCCCGCTACCATGTTACTCCCCCTGCATAAAGAGCGAGAGGACGTACCAGAAGAGGAGGCCCAGCGAGGCGAAGAGCTCCAGCGACGCCGCCACGTAGCGGTCTTCGGGGTAGTGATGCAGCACGTTGGAGGTGTCGTAGAGGATCGCAGCGCCCGCAAACACGACCATACCCACGGCGAAGAAGGTGCCCAGCTCGTATCCGAAGAGCGAGCCGCCTACAATGAGCACCAGCGCGCCCACGCCGCCCCAGATGAGCAGGCTACGCAAGAAGGAGAAGTCCTTGCGCGTGTAGAACGCGATGAAGGTGAGTCCGAGGAAGCCAAGGAGCGTGACAGAGGCCGCGCTCTCAATGATGCCGGGCGCCATCATCTGGGCCATGAAGAGCAGCGGCACCAGAATGAGCGCCTGAGCCACCACAAATCCGGCCAGCGCCAGGTACTGTGTGCCCAGGTCTTGCGCCTGATGTGCAGCGCGGCTGGCGAGCCAGTTAATCAGGATGAAACCGCCCATGGGAATGAGCCAGCTTATGCTGAGCATACCGCGGGCGATGGGCTCGGCCAGCCCCAGCGAGAAGAGGCCGTACAGCACGGCCACACACCCAACCACGGCGCTGTGCCTGACACAGCTCGACGGGCTGGCGCTCGGCGGCGCACG
>CAZBTM010000021.1:6547-14688 GCA_964494425.1 uncultured Rhodothermales bacterium
TGACCAGGTGCAGGTAGGTGCGCAGAATAAACGTGGCGCGGGTGTCGACATCGGCCATAGCAACAGCCGAGGAAGACGCCCAGTCGGGATATTCAGTGCGACGAGAGGAGGACGACATACAAGCAGAGGGAACGTCTTGAGTAGAGGGTCGGATGATACTGCGTGTGTACACCTCTAACGCGGGATCAGGATCCGTTGCAGGAGGCTATGCTCAAACGATTACACTCAGCGCAATGTAGGCGATGTATCCGCCAAATAGCAGCGTGCCTTCGAGCCGCGTAAGGCGCCGTCCGGTGAACAGGAACGCGAGCAGTACCAGAGCAGTGCCGCCCATGACCCACTGGTCTATGGCCAAGACCCGTTCAGGAATGCCAAGGGGCACCACAGCGGCGGAGACGCCCAGAATCCCCAGCAGATTGAAAATGTTGCTGCCCAGCACGTTGCCCACCGCCACTTCGGCTTGTCCGCGCAGCGCGGCAATGGTAGACACAGCAAGCTCCGGCAGCGACGTACCCACCGCCACGATGGTCAGTCCGATTACGGCCTCGGAGAGCCCAAACAGGGTGGCAACACCGACTGCGCCCCGCAGCAGCACTTGCGATCCGCCCACGAGCAGCCCAAGCCCTCCAACGATGTACAGCAGCATCCATCCGGTCGAGAGCGACGAGGACGATGTGGCATCGTCGTACACGGTGGCCGAGGCCGCATAGAGCGCTCGCTCGCTCTGATAGGCCCACACCAGGTATCCGGCCAGCGCGGCCAGCAAGAGGAGCGCGTCGAGGCGGGTGAGCACGGCGCCGGTGGTCATCAGGAGCATGGTCAGCGCAGTCGCGCCGACCATCGCGAGGGCGTCGCGCGAGAGACTGGTGGGCGGCACCGCAATGGGGGAGATCAGCGCGCAGGTGCCCAGGATAAGCAAGATGTTGCTGATGTTACTTCCTACCACGTTGCCAACCGCGATGTCGGGACGCTGAGAGAGCGCCGCATCCACCGACACGGCCAACTCGGGCGCCGAGGTGCCCATACCTACGATGAGGAGTCCGCTCAAGAGCGGTGAAAGCCCGATGCGATCGGCAATAGCAAGCGCCCCTCGAATGAGGCCCTCGCCGCCCAGACTGAGCAGGACAACGCCCGCCAGAAGAAACAGAAGATCAGTCATGCAGAAAAGCAATTATCGCGTGAGCTGGGTGATGATCTTGGTGTGTTGCGGATAGCGCTGCACGAGCGCCTTGCGGGCAGGAGCCTCAAAGTCAGCAAAGGTGAAGCCGGGCGCGACGGTGCATCCAGCTAAAGCGTACCCGGCAGGATCGTTTACGGTCGCAGCGAACAAGTGGCCACGAGGTATCACAAGCTGAAGCTGCTCGCCCGCGGCTATGTCGCGCCCAAGCGTAGGCTGCGTGAGCGTGCCGGTCTCGGGGTTGATGATGTGCAGCGTGCACGAGGTGCCGTCGTAAAAGTGCCAGATTTCTTCTTGCTGGATGCGATGAAATGCCGAAAATTCAGGGGGTTCCAGCAGATAATAGATGGAGGTGCTAAACGGACGATCGCCCTCAAAGCGTTGGGGCAGCGCGTCGGCAGCAATGGATTCGTCAGCACGGTAGATTTCGCGGTAGAGACCGCCTTCTTCGGGCAGCGGCTCCAGCTTCAGATGATCGATCCAGTCGGCAGCAGTGGGCATGTGGGCAATAGATTGAGAGTAGGTGACAAGTGTTTCAGGGCGGCATTGATACGGGGGACCATTGGATGCAGAGAGATCTGCTTTTATCTGGTTATCTGGTCAATGTGAACGGAGGGGGGCATTCCCCGTTCGTGGCTCGCGCTCTTCTCGCAGGTCCGCACCCCCTCACCTCTGTCTCCTCTCCCGGCGGGAGAGGAGGACAGGATGACGGGTTTGAGCCTCAACTGTGTACGTCCTCGCTGTAGTGCTACAACCGGATTTGGTATCACGTGGCCATCGCCAGAATAGATCTGACAGGTCTCGGAAAACCTGTCAGATCTTTACCATCTCAGCGCCCCCCATGCGATGTGAGAATGCATGGAAACGAGCACAAGAAGCGGACGATGAGATCCGGCCGTTGGAGCGGAGCATTCCGCCTGCGGGGGCTGTCGCGTACCGGGCACCACGAGCAGCCCCTGCGTATCCAACCAAACAAGACCGATTCACGTACTTGCTACCTTTCCCAATTGCGGGAGCGCTTTCCACATGCAAAACGTGAAGGGAGCAACAAGAATTTAAGCAGGAAGTGCTTACAATTCGGCAGCGAGGAATCACTATTCGGCAGATGGGATTGCAGCGCGCAACAATGAGCCAGTTGGTGCGGCGCGTAGCTGCGATGCTATCGTGCGCCCCTTGGCACACGGCATACTCATTACAGCCCACGGGCTATTATGGAAACGCAAGAGACCTCCTCGGCCACACGACACATTGCGCTGGTGGCGCACGACAATCGGAAGAGCGATCTGCTCGACTGGGTCGAGTACAACCGCGACCTGCTGCGCACGCACACGCTGTATGCCACCGGTACCACCGGGCGCCTGCTCGAAGAAAAGCTGGGCCTTACCGTGAACAAGCTGCAGAGCGGTCCCTTGGGCGGCGATCAGCAGATCGGGGCGCTCATCACGTCGGGCACCATCGACGCGATGATCTTCTTCTGGGATCCGCTCCAGCCCCAGCCGCACGACCCCGACGTTAAAGCGCTGCTGCGGATTGCGGTGGTGTGGAATATCCCGGTGGCCTGCAACCGAACGTCGGCGGACTTTATCGTCTCCTCGCCGCTGATGAACGCCCCGCACGCCAACAATCGTCCGGATTACGACAGCCACACAAACCGCCTGGAGGCTGCAATTGACGGAGCGTAGCCGGTTCGGGCACAGCGCACAGCACGGGCTACGTCCATAGGCGGTTCACGTCCATGCGGACATCGAACAGAAGTACTTCGCTATCGGCTTCAGCGGCCATGCGAACGGCATCTGTGTTGGTGAGGCCAACGCCATCGCCGGCGTGCAGGGTGAGGGTGTCAGGACCGGTTTCTATGGTGAGCTCGCCCTCGACCACCTGCACCCACGCCCCGCGTCCAGCGTCAAGGGGATGCGTTGCGGTGTTGCCCAGAGCAAAAAGTCCGGCATAGATAAAGGCATCGGTGTTGATGGGCATGGTGTCTTCGCGTCCGTCAGGCGAGACGTAGCACCGAAACTGCCCCTGGCGCTGGGCGGGGGTGTACTTCCTTTGTCCGTAGTAGAAATCGGTACCGGCGCGGTCGGGCACGAACCACATCTGGTAGTTGTGCTCGACGGTGTCGTGCAGGTTTTCTTCGGAGTGCACCATGCCCTGGCTTCCGGCGCTGATGAGCTGCATCTCGCCCGCGGTGATTTCGGCGGTGTGGCCATTGTTATCGCCGTGCGTGAGCGTGCCCGAAGCAACGTACGTCACGATCTCTGCATCGCGATGCGGATGGGCACCGAAGCCTTCGTGCGGCTGGATGTGGTTCTCGACCATCACCCGTAGCGGGCCAAAGTGCACCCACTCGGAGTCGTGGTAGTTCGCAAAGGAGAACGTCATCCAGTTGTCAGTCCAGCCCATGTCTTCAAACCCGCGCTCGTCGCTGCGGCGTAGGCGAATCGTGGGCGTGTCGGAGGCGGTGGGTGTAGACATAGCGGTAGGTGGTCTGCACGACAGAGGAAGCATGCACATACGTGTGTTGCAACACGCACACGAGAGGGCAACAGATTCCGTATGTGGCACCTGTTGCGGGTTGGTTACGTGAGTAGAGGGGCGACCTGCTGGGGACGCAAACAACCCGAAACGTGTTTATTGTGTCGTTACGGGAGACGCAGGGGCGTCTCTTGTCGTAGATATCCGACGGGGGACCGTTGGACGCAGGAGGAGTGTAATTTATGTCGAGTGGCGGCTCAACACTAAGTGATGGAGAGGATATCCCAGTAGCCGGAGACTGGGAGTGCCTCCGGCACGGACGTCTCCGGCAGCACAAGGAAGCCGTTGGTCTCACGTACGCAGCCTGCGCTACTCCTCTTCAGCCCGTCGCTCTGTCTCGGCATCAAGCGCCGCGCGGATTTCAGCGAGCAGCGGATGGGCATCGGTGTAGGCGCGCCCGTACTCGAGGTTGAAGCGGTAGTCGAAGTCGGGCGGATTGTCGCCCTGCGTGTGCTGGAGCAGCGTTTCGATCTTGTCGAGCCCCTTCGCGAGCTGCGCCTCGGGCGAGGCGGCGGCTTCGTACTCATCCCACAGCGTCATAAACTCGTTTTGCTGATGCGTGGGCAGCGGCGCAATGAGGGCCTGGAAGTCGCGGCGTTCCTGGGTCGCCTTGTCGCCGGTATCGGACTGCTCGGGCGCGGGGATGTCGCCATGAATCGCTTCGCCCAGGTCGTGGATCAGACACATCTTGATGAGGCGCAGGCCGTCGACCTCCGGGAACTGCTCATGCAAGAGTACTGCCATCAGACCCAGGCGCCAGGTGTGCGCAGCCACGCTCTCTTGGCGTCCGTTCTGCGTATAGCCGGAGCGCAGCGTGTCTTTGAGGGCTTCGGCGCGCCGCAGAAAATCGAGGATGCCAGTCCAGTCGGCAGAGGCGGCGCCGGGCGAAGCGGTTTCAGAGGAAGCCATGAGCGGGCGTTCAGTCCAGAAAACGTGTACGAGACAACAGGTAAGATGCGACGGCATGGCGTCGGGGCAAGATCCGTCACGGCAATTTGTGATAGCGTAGGCGGCTCAGGGCATTGCATTTTCCGCACTTCGCTGATACATTAGAAATACTTCATATCACTTCAGACGCCTCCTGGCATACCCCCCTATCGTCTCATGTGGTACTACAGCACCAACGGCACCCAGCGCGGGCCGTTTACCGACAAAGAGTTTCTGCGCGAGGTCAACGACGGACTTGTCGAGTCTGACACGCTGGTCTGGAACGACGAACTCAACGAATGGCGCGAGGCTCAGAACGTCCCCGGTCTGCTGGCCCCCGAAGGCGCCACGTCGCAGCCTGGGGCCAGCCTTCGCGAGGCCGCAGAGTACGGCATGTTTCGCAACGAACGCCATTGGAACGGCTCGGACCCGCCTCCGCCCACCGGGTCGACAGCGGCACAGGAAGCCCGTTATAAAGATAGCCCGCACTACGAACCGAGTCCGTCGCTTTTCTCGTTTCGCGGACGCCTGGGCCGCCTGGCTCATTTCCTGCAGTCAATCGCGATTATGGGCGTGCTGCTCGCCGCGCTCGCGGGCATCACGGCCACACTCCTGATCACAGAAGAACTTGTGGGCGGCGAGGGCCTTTTTCTTTTGGGCGTCGCTGCTATGGGGGTTGTCTATGCAGTCGCGGCAGTGCTGCTGGTCTTCGTATCCATTAAACGCCTGCATGACCTGGACCTTTCGGGATGGTTCTACCTTGTCATGCTCATTCCGTTGGCCAGCTTCCTGTTTGCGCTCTACATGCTCTTTGCACCGGGTACCAACGGTCCGAATCGCTATGGCCCGGTGCCATCGTAATGCATTCGCATTCGAGGGGCGTGCATGCTACCTTGCAACGAATCTGCTATCTGCGCCCTACCGACCCGTATGCTCATGTCGCTTCGTTTTGATTGGTCCGTTCTACTTGGCGGGCTTCTGGTCGGTCTGTTTTTGGGGGGATGCGGGGGATCGTCGTCTTCGACCAGCGAGGCCCCCGACTCCCTGAGCGACCGCGCGGTAACCGAGCGCTTTACGCCCACGCTTGACGGCCCGCTGCGCCTCCTTAGCGTCAGCCCACGCGGCACGCGTACCCGCTACCAGCCCCGCCAGGCTATCACCGCCACGTTTAGCCGGCCCATGGTTGCTCTGGGGGAGACCGAGGCCCCGCCCGATTCAGCACTTACCGTTGAGCCTGCAGTGGAGGGCTCCTTCCGCTGGGAGGGCACGCAGACCCTCGTGTTTACGCCCAACGACGACCTGCCGCCAGCTACGGCGTTCACCGTTACCGTGCACCCGGTCCTTGAATCCACCGAGGGGGAGACCCTGGAAGAACCGTACACCTGGACGTTCGAGACGGTGCGTCCGCAGATCGTGTCCACCACGCCCAGCGATGGCGAGCGCTTTGCCCCGCTCGACCAGCCGCTGCGTCTGCGCTTTAACCTGCCGGTGGATGCTACCGCCGCACAGCGCTTCCTCGACTCCGACCGCCTGCCCATCGGCCTCGCCGAAAACGACGGCGATAGCACGCTGGTGCTGCCCCTCAGCACCGAACTCGCACAGGGCACCGAGTACACGCTCACCGCCGCTGCGGGCCTGCCCACCACCGCCGGACCGCTGGGCACGGCCGATACCACGCGCCTCCAGTTTCGCACCTATCCGCCGCTTGCCCTGCAGGCGCTCGACCAGTCCAGCTGGCAGTACCCCGACGACCAGGGCCGCTTCGCGCCCGACCAAGGGCTCACGCTGCTCTTTAGCACGCCCGTACGCTTCGGCGATCTGCGCGCGGCGCTCTCGATGGAGCCCGCCATTGAGTGGCCGCCCGGCACCGGCGCACGCGACGGCTACATGTCGACCGAGCACACCCTCAATGTGCCGCTCCGGGCCGAAACCGACTACACGCTCCGCATCGAAAACCTCACCGACCGCTTCGGGCAGTCGCTTCCGGCAACCGAACGCACGTTCGAGACGCGCGCCTATGCGCCGTCGCTACAAGTGCCCGACGGGGCGATGCTCGTCGAATCCAACCAGGAACGGGCGCTGCCGGTGCGCTATGTGAATGTGACGGAAGCTCGCATTGGGGCCGAAGTCATCACACGCGATGAGATTGTGCCTGCATATCAGACGTACGACCGCTCGTATCGTGAGGAAGCGGAGGACCCTGTGCCGATTCAGCGCACATGGACGCTCGACGAATCGCGCACCGAACGCCGCACCACATCGCTTCGCTTCGACTCCCTTTTGACGAGCGGACAGGGCATCGTGGGGTGGCAGTTGAACTACGACCGGACCACAGACGGCCCCAACACCCACCGCGGGCTGGCACAATACACCGACCTGGGCCTCACCGCTAAGTTTAGTCCGCACCAGAGCCTGCTGCTCGTGACCACGCTCGATCAGGCGGAGCCCGTTGCCGATGCCGCAGTCGAAATCCGCAGTCGCGACAACCGCGTGCTGTGGACCGGCACCACCAGTGCCGACGGACGCGCCGAGTTCCCTGGCTGGACGGAGCTGCTCCCCGACCACGATGAAGGCGTCCCTGATCTGTTTGCGATTGTGGCGCACGAGGGCGATCTCGCCTTCACCAGCAGCGAGTACGGCAGCGGGATTCGGGCGTATCGCTTTGGGATTCAGAGCAGCTGGCGCCCCGAACCGGTCACGCGCACCGGCACCATCTTCACCGACCGCGGACTCTACAAGGCGGGCGATACGGTGCATATCAAAGGCATCCTGCGCAGCCGCACCGACCGCGACTGGCAGCCCATCACCGACTCGCTGCGCCTGGTCGTGCACGATCCGCGTGACGAGGTCGTGCTCGATGAGCGGCTCACCGCCTCCGATCTGGGCAGCTTCGACACCACATGGCGCGCGCCGCGTGGTGCGGCCCAGGGCGACTACGACGTGCAGGTGGGGCTGGTTGATGATACCACGCTTACGGCCGAGCGCCGCTGGGACCGCGAAGGCATCGCCAGCGGCACGTTTCAGATCGAGTCGTTTCGCCAGGCGGCCTTCACTGTCGAGGCCACCAGCGCCGCCGATGCATACGTTGCGGGCGACTTCTTCGAGGGCACGCTCTCGGCGCGCTACCTCTTTGGGGCCGGACTGCCCGGCGCATCCGCCTTTCTCCGCGTGCGCCAGAGTAGCACGCGCCACCAGCCGCCCGGATACGACGACTACCAGTTCGGTCCGATGAGCGGATACGAGTACAGCACGCTGCTGGAGCAAGACACCACGCTCAGCGCCGACAGCGACGTCTCGGTGCGCGTGCCTACCGAAGGCAATGCCAACGGCCATCCCATGCGCCTCACATGGACGGGACGCGTCACCGACGCCGCCCAGCAAGAAATTGCCGGACGCACCACCACGATGGTGCATCCGGGGCAGTTCTACATCGGGATGAAGCCCTCCACCTCGTATCTCGACATGAGCGAGACCGACGAGCTTACCGTCGACCTCATTACCG
>CAZBTM010000021.1:14747-16757 GCA_964494425.1 uncultured Rhodothermales bacterium
TGTCGAGCTTGTGCGCAAAGAGTGGAATAGCGTGCGTGAAGTGGGCTTCGACGGACGCATGACCTGGCGCAGCGAAGAGACCGAAGTGCCCGTGGCCGATACGACCGTCGTCTCGCAGTCCGATGTGGCCCAGCGCGCCGCCTTTACCCTCCCCCAGGGCGGGCTCTACGAAGTGCGCGCCACCGCCACCGACATCCGCGGCAACGCCCTGAAGACCGAGGCCACCGTCTACGCCAGCGGATCGGGCTACGTGGCCTGGCAGCGCGAAGACGACGATCAGGTCGAACTTGTCACTGATCAGGATACCTACGCGCCCGGCGAAACCGCACGCATCATGGTGCCCTCGCCGTTTGAGGAAGCCACCGCGCTCATCACCATCGAGCGCGACGGCATCTTGCACAGCCGCGTGGAAACGCTCACGGGCAGCGCCCCGCAGATTGAGATCGACATCGAAGACGACTACCTGCCCAACGTGTACGCGAGCGTCATTCTACTGAACGAGCGCACCGCGCCGCCACAGGCCACCGCCGATCCGGGCGCGCCAGCGTTTCGGGTGGGATACGTTGAGCTTCCGGTGGATGCGAGCGAACGTCGCATCTCCGTCGACATCGCCCCCAACACCGACACCTACCGCCCCGGCGAAACCGTTACGGTGGATATGCAGCTTCGCGACGACACCGGACAGGGCGTGCCGGGCGAGATTACGTTCAGCGCGGCGGATGCGGGTGTGCTCAACCTCATCGGCTACACGCTCCCCGACCCATTCGGCACGTTCTACGGTACGCGTCCCCTCAGCGTAACCACCACCGAGACGCGCTCCGCGATTGTGAAGCAACGTTCAGGCGATGACAACGTCGTCAAGTCAGCGATGCCGATTGGCGGAGGCGGCGGCGAGGAATCCGTTCGCACGGACTTCACCCCGCTCGCGCACTGGGATCCCGCCGTACAAACCGACGCGCAGGGCCGCGCGCAGCTCTCGTTTGAACTGCCCGAGCAGCTCACCACCATGCGCCTGATGGCGACCGCCCACACGCCCACGCATCAGTTTGGGAATGGGCAGACCGACATCACCGTCACCAAGCCGCTGGTGCTGCAATCGGGGCTGCCGCGCTTCATCCACGAGGGCGACACCTTCGAGGCGCGCGTGCTCCTCACCAACCGCACCGACACCGAAGGCACCGCCAAGGTGCAGATCGAAGCCGACAGCCTCACGCTCCCAGCAGCCACCACACAGACCGTGACCCTGGCACCCGGTGCCACGCGCGCCGTTACGTTCCGCGCCGAAGCGCCTGCCGCCGACACCGCCCGCGTGGCCTTCCGCGCCCAGATGAACGGCGAAACCGATGCCCTGCGCATCCCCCTGCCCATAACCCGCAGCACCACCACGGATGTGCAGGCCACCTTCGCCTCCACCGAACGCACCGCCACCGAAATGCTGCGTCCGCCGCCCGACCGCGTATCCGGGGGCCAACTCGACGTGCGGCTGGCCTCCACCGCGCTCACCGGACTCGACGGCGCGCTGGAGCATCTGTTCACGTATCCCTACGGATGCATCGAACAGCAGACCTCGCGCATCCGCCCGCTGCTGTTAGCGCCCGGTCTGGTGGATGCGTTTGGGCTGACGCTGCCGTTCGACAATCGCGATGCAGCTATTGCCGACTGGCGCAACGACCTGAGCCGCTTCTGGACCGGCGACGGCTTTGCGATGTGGCCCGGCAGTTCGACCGCGCAGCCGTATCTTACCGGATACGTGGCGCTGGCGCTGGCCGAGGCCGACGAGGCCGGAGTTGACATGCAGCAGCCCCTCACCGAAAACGCCCTCGATGCGCTCGAAGAATGGGTGCGCACCCCGAGTGATCGTCCCGACTACTACAGCACCGCCGTCTGGGCCGACACCCGCGCGCTGATGCTCTACGCATTGGCCCGCCACGGGCGCGTGGTGACCTCGGAGCTCTCGGTGCTCGCCGACAACCCGCCCGCCTCGCCCGACGGACTGAGCTACCTGCTGCG